>JBLYYN010000021.1:0-15645 GCA_048550535.1 Gammaproteobacteria bacterium | reverse complement strand
GGGCGGAACTTTTTTGGCCACATATTTACCAAATATGGAGACTGCAGTACCTCCTACTACAATACGGGTATCGGGCCGTATTTTGCGTACCAGGTGCATAAAGCCAAAATTGCGCATGCGACTGGCGGAATAGTCATATATGATTCTAATAGCGGAAAATGCGGCTTTAATACGACGCCAGGGACTGGGGGAGTGATCATAGTTCATCACCACATCAAGCGCATCATCTTCTGGGTGAGGCCCAAATGACTGCATGTTACGCCAGGAAAAGGCGACTATATCGGGATTCAACGACTCAATATGGGTTTTCAGGGCCTGTTTGCGCTGTTTAGGCTCTATGACGGCCAGATCGAGTATTTCCTGCTTGATATCGGGGCGTTGCTTATGGATGAAATCGGCAACGTATATAACGCCACCAGGATAGATTTTCCAACAGGGTAATCGGACATAGAGGATAGTCTTTACCTGTTCAGGCATATTATGGCCTCGCGGTGTTGGGCATACAGTTGTTGTTGTGCCAATACTTCAGTAGCCACAAGCATGATGCATCGGTACCTGTACGTGATTGCATTATTAGAGTTTGTTTATATATAGCATGGCCTAATTTATAGTATTTACAAACCTTTTTTTTCATTGATTCCAACTCTTTTGAGTTATGTCATATTTTGATTTTTGTCATATTTATAAATGAGTTATATGCAGGCGGTTCCGCAGCAAGGTAAAGACTGATGTTTACTTGAGTTATATCAAAAGAATAATTTATTCATATGCTGAATTGAAAATAATTAGCATATTGTTAAATACTGATTTGTTGTTAATCGCAATGTCAAAGGAACCCTGATGGTCAGGATTTTATTTCTAAAATTGTATGTGGTTTTGAGCATGTTTATGTTTGCTGGGTGTATGGAAAAAGCGATACAGATACCCAGTGATCGAATACTGGATGAGGATCATCCTCTGGTTGGCAAAATATGGGATGTAAACCAGGCCGTATTTATTGACCAGGAACAATTACAGTCACAGATATTGAAAAGCAGGTATTTGTTACTGGGGGAGACCCATGACAATATCAGTCATCATGAGCATCAGGCAGAAATTATCGCCAGCCTGAAAAATTCAGAGTCAACAGCCAGCATCCATTTTGAAATGATCGATGACAGACAGTATGAAACGGCAGGACTGGCGAAGGCGGGGTCCGTAGATGAGCTTATGGCAAAGCTTAAACAGACCGAGTCTGGCTGGCAGTATGAACAGATGTATGCTGTGGTATTTGAGCAGGTGCTACAGGCAGGTTATGAACTGTTACCGGCGAATGTGAGTCACGGAGTCATTCGGAAAATAATCAAACAAGGTGAAAAACAGGTGCCTGAAGATATAACAAAGCTACTGACTGACGTATCTTTGTCCAGTGATCAGCGCCTTGAACTGGAACAGGAAGTTATTAGCGGTCACTGTAATGCTTTACCTGCTAAAATGATTTCACCGATGATTCTGGCTCAGAGAGTCAGGGATGCGATGATGAGTTTAAGTCTGCTTCGCAGTGATAAAGAACATCGAGTGCTGATTGCGGGCAGTGGTCATGTCAGAAATGATCGAGGTGTCCCCATATATTTAGCCGCCAGAGACCCTAAAGCCAGTATCATCACCATTGGATTTACTGAAGTGATTGAAGACAACTACCATGTCGATGGTTATACGGAAAGATGGGGTACAGCAAGCATGCCATTTGATTATGTATGGTTTACACCACGATTCAATCGGGACGACCCTTGTGAACAGTTTTCCAGAATGCTGAAAATGCGTGGGGGAGCGCCAGAGTAGTAGCAAATGTCTGTTAATAATGAACATCCTATTTAAGCTAATATCTCATAATTTAGAGAGAAGAGGTATGAGTGTATCAATTATAAGGTCTTTTGCATAAAACCAGCATAAGCATTAAAAAACTCTGACAGTTTAATAATCAATGACTATAGTGTAATAAAGTATTCCAATCAGGATTGGTAGAATTAGCAACAAAGCTAAATCATAAATTAAAATCAAATAAAAGATATCTTATCTTTTTATAAGTTTAGATCAGGTGGTGTTTGATGTTTTTGAAACAAGTTATTGCAATGCTTGTATGCATTTTATTCTTCATGTTGCTTGCATGCAGTGATTCTGGAGGTATTGATGAGTTAGGCGCTGGGAAAGAGTTGATTGTTCTTACACGAAATGCACCCACCTCCTGGTATGAAGGTCGTGATGCTATCACTGGCCCTGAATACGATCTTATTCATTCCTTTGCATCACATCATAAACTTAAAGTACGTTTTGAAATCGTAGATAGTATTGATGAAATCCTGTCGGCCATAAGCAGTGATAAGGCTCACATCGGTGCTGCGGGTATTACCATGACTGATCAGAGAAAAAGACAAGGTATCATATTTTCAGAGCCTTATCAGCAAGTGCAACAGCAGGTTGTTTGTCGCAGAGGTAAGCGCCTACCCAGAGCAGTTGATGATCTGGTTGATCGCAATCTCACTATTATCCAGGGTAGTAGTTATATAGAAACATTAAATGAACTAAAATTAAAAACTCCGGAGTTGCATTGGGAACTGGCTAAAGATGAAGATACGGAGCAATTATTGGAAAAAGTCTGGAAGAATAAAAATGATTGTACCCTGGCCGATTCCAATATCGTCAGTATCAACAGACGCTATCATCCTGAACTGGTGGTGGCTTTTGCTGTCAGTGAGGAACAGCCATTAGCCTGGGCAATATCGCCCAAATGGTCGGGCTTGAAAAGCAGTATAGATTCATGGCTGTCAGAGATCGAAAAAAATGGCGAGTTGGCAGTTATTATGGAGCGTTACTATGGTCATTTTGAAATATATGATTATGTAGATATTAAGCATTTTCGAAAAAGAATAAATCAGCGATTGCCAAAATATCAGGAAAATTTTAAAGCAGCCGGGACTAAATATAATTTACCCTGGACATTGCTGGCAGCACAGGCCTATCAGGAGTCGCACTGGAATCCTAAAGCAAAAAGTCCAACCGGTGTCAGGGGGATGATGATGTTGACACTTAATACCGCTAAAGCAGTCGGTGTTAGTAATCGCCTGGATCCTGTGCAGAGCATTAATGGTGGGGCGAAGTATTTGCGACGAATGCTTAAGCGAATTCCAGATGAAATCGAAGAAGAAGATCGAATCTGGTTTGCACTGGCAGCATATAACGTGGGCTATGGTCATCTCAGGGATGCACGAAAATTGGCAATGCAACTAGGAAAGAACCCAAATCGCTGGGTCGATATAAAAGAAATACTACCATTACTGGCAAACAAAAAATATTACAGGACGCTTAAGCATGGCTATGCCCGTGGTTCAGAGCCCGTTCAATACGTACAAAGTATTCGAGAATACCAGCAGGTTCTTGAGCAGCGACTATAAACACCAGGGACACTGATTAATTATATAATGCTTCTGACTTATACATGTTTGTTCATGATGAAGGTGTGATTTTTGCTACATCGTCAGGGTTTTTTCTGAAAAACTGCATTCCCACATAATTATGGGTTATGCAGTCAAGGAGTGAAGGCATGATTCAATATATCTATACACTGTAGATATGCAGGCAGAAGATACTGAAATTGTGCTGTTTTTTCCCAGCTTATGAGCTGTTGGCTGAGGTGTATGAGTCTTGATTTAATACGACGATTGTGCAATCTGTCTTAATATGAGCTGACAGTTACTAAGTTTCACACAGCCAGAAGCGGACTGATCAAAAATTTAAAACTTTGCCACAGAGGCACAGAGGACACAGAGTTTTTATAAGTACGCCCTATTACAAGCACGACAGCTTTCTCTGTGTACTCTGTGCCTCTGCGGCAAATCTTTTTTGATTTTACGGCCGGTTCAGGGTGGTTAGAGACATCTAACGCCATAGGCGTATTGTCAGATCAAGTCCAAATCTATTTAGCATGTGTCAGATCAGGTTTGAATAACTACAGCTGAGGATAGTAGAGTGTTTGAATCCATTGACCTCCCTATCTTAAAATCAGTATTCTTCCATTCATTATTAGATTTCTGCTACAGTTTTTTTATGTTTTTCCTGAATCCCCTGTTCCATTCGCTAAAGTCAGTGAGTTGGTCCATTCGTTCCCGGAATACAATAGCGACCTTGTAATGGTTGGTTTTATCTGATGGTGAACAAGATCTCACATTACCAGTCAACTGATAAATTTTACCATGTGTTTTCAAGTGCACATTCATATCAATAACCGAATTAATAACTAATTTACGGCAAACTTCGAGATGTAACTTTTCTTTTGTTATTTGGTGGATAGATGGTTTAAATGTTTTTCCTAGTAATACAGGATTGTCCGAAGAGAACAGAATCTTGATTTCTATATCACCCATTGAAAGGAAGTCATCTATATTTTTCTCAACAGATACATCACGTGATAAGTTATTCATACAATCTCCGAAATGGTTTTTTCTGGTTTTGCTGCTTCGAATGCAACTCGGGTTTATACAATAGTTTACAAATAATTTTATTGATCAGGAATTGAGCACATTCGATAGTAAATAGTGATTATTCCTATTCATAATGACATTTATTGTTTTAATTAAGGAGTTTTTCCTGTGGCGTAGTGCCCTTTGAGGCATACAAAAGACATCCAGACGAAGCTGTAAATGTTATCGGTAGTAAGCTGAAAGGTGGTTTTATCAACTGTTTTATGCTTGTGGTTTTTTCAATAACTAGGATGGGTTTAGGGTATCCAAGCCGGTATCAATGATAACGGTGGGATGTCACTAACAATCAGGTATTGATGTATTGGTTTGTTTTACTGTTTGTGCAGATTCCCAGGTGCATTTCAATTCCCATACTTTTTTTGTTTTTCATGGTTAAACTGGGAAAGTCCATGAGTATTTCCAGCAACGACTGATTAGTATGGGGTTTTACAGTCGCTGGTGGAATCGCCATAGGGGAGGGTTATCATATTATTCAAGACATCATATTCTGAATATCGGTGTGTGGAATTATATTGCTTTTCAAAATTAAATAACTTTTATAGCGCTGATTTGCATATTATCTGTCATCCTGATTTCTCTACCACCCTGGATAGAACTTGTGGTACTCGAAAAACTTACTTCTTTGTGTTTTATAAATATACCCTGGTTAAATTAATGAACTAAAATATGATATGTCACAGTGTAATCGTTATTGTTTTATTTGCTTTCCTCTGATTGTCTGAATTTGCAGTGATTATTTCATGATATGTCGTCCCTCTAGCTAAATGATAGATTAATCAGAGTTACCCTGATTAAATCGTAATACCGATGCTTTGCTGTTTATTCAGCTGGATAGATTACTTGTTACATGATGTGCAATGAAACAGATGTGTTGTATTTAGAGCCCATGAATAGATATTTTATGGTGATGTAGTGATGAACTATAATCCTGTTCTGGCTCTGAGCTGGCTTTGGCAGCAATATTGAGAATAAAGTTGCAAAACGGGATAAATCCCCATGGATGTTACGTGTAAACAAATTGAACCTGGTATTTAACAAGGTATATTAGAGTCAAATAAAGATATAAATTGATTTGTGTTTGTTGCTTTATCTGAATACTGAACTTAAATCGAGATATAAAAATGAAATATGTCTATTCGAACTACCTAACCCAAGCTTGGACGAAACACATTTATCTAACTTTAGTTTAATCTGTATAATTCCTGCGCCTCATCATCATGGTATATAATTAATATTTTACGATTAATGATTGAGGGGTTCTTATGTCTTTTCCTCTGGCGTCAGTATTAACTGCTGCACCGGGTTTGATTGCAGCGGCGGCGGATATTATCAGGGCTATCAAAGATAGAAAGCATATAGAAATACAGGCAGATACAGATAAGCTGGAACAAATGGCGGAGCTTATTGAGCGTCAGGCCCTGGTTATCGAAGAGCTTGCAGTTAATAATAAAAATCTGGTACAGGAAGTAAGGAAAAATCGTATTTTTTCCATTATTTCGCTGGCAGTAGGTACTGTTGCTCTAGTACTGGTTGTCTGGGTTTGAGGTTAAAACTTAAAGCTTAGGGTTAACTACATGGATTATAAAGATGCGAAACATTATTTTTTGTCGATGCCGCAGACGATAGAGGACTATCCATTTGGACCAGATGTGGCTGTGTTTAAAATCAAACAAAAAATGTTTGCTACTTTGAGTAGAAGAAATGCTATTGCACAAATTAATCTAAAATGCGAGCCATACAGGGCTGCTGCATTGCGTGATGTCTATGAGGCGGTATTACCAGCTTATCATATGAACAAGTTGCACTGGAATACCATCATACTTGATAACAGTATTCCGGATGATGAAATCAGGAGGATGGTCAACCATTCATACGCGCTTGTCGTCAAAGGGCTTAAAAAAATAGAAAAACAGGCATTAATACTTGCCTATGGCGAACAGCGAATTTTTCGAAGCGAACAGTGATTATGGTTGATGATTTGTGGTTCAAATGTGCATATGGCCTAGACTATCAATAAGCTTATATTATTATAATGTATAAACTATTGCTGATTAGATCTTATTAAAAAACGGTGCATGGTATTACAAAATGTTATTCAGACCTTTACCCCCAGCTAGCAAGCTTAGCCGATCAGCCCAGAATTCCATCGACTTATGTTTTATAAACATATTTCAACAAAAGGTTTGTCTATGTTGCTGGTTCATAGAATAGTTGTTTTTGTTCTCATCGGTCTGCTGCCTATACCGGCCATGGCGGCTGATGATGACTTGTTACAGTTACTCAACATGCTGAAGGATAGCAATAGCCTGAACCAGAAGCAGTACCAGGTCATGATTACAGCCATTGAAGACAAAGATCATGGGAATGAAGATGATGTTGTTATGGTTTCAAGCCAGGGAGGTCTAAAGCTGAGTAGCTATGATGGTCAGTTCAGTTTTGAGCTGGGCGGACGCCTGATGATTGATATGGCGGTTTATCAGGAAGATACAGTTACCCTGGGTAATGGCACGGAATTACGCCGGGCGCGCCTGGAAGCTGAGGGTGTCATCTATTCTAACTGGGGCTATGAGCTCGGTGTGGATTTTGCTGGAGCTGATGTGGAGGTCAAGGATGCTTATATTGAATACCTGGGGAAATTTGACAGTTCGACTAAAATGGGCCAGTTCAAGGAGCCTTTCAGCCTGGAAGAGCTGACCAGTTCCAACTACATCACCTTCATGGAGCGGGCCTTGCCCAATGAGTTTGCGCCCGGGCGAAATATCGGCATAGGCCTGACCCATCTGGGAGAAAGCTGGACTGTGGCTTATGGTTTGTTTGCTGAAGCCTTCGATGATGATGTGGCTGACGAGGGTGATGAAGGCTGGGGTGTCACTGCTCGTTTCACCTATGCACCCTGGCATGAGGATCGTAAGGCTCTGCATATGGGTGTGGCACTGTCTCAGCGTACACCGGATGATGACAATACAGTTAAATTCGACTCCCGCCCTGAGAGCCATATCACCGATGTCAAATATCTGGATACGGGTGACATAATGGAGGTCGATCGTGTTACTGTTTATGGTCTGGAGGCCGCTCTGGTACTGGGCTCGATGTCATTACAGGCTGAGCTTATCAATGCTCAGGTGGCACGTACTGGGGGTCTGGATGATCTGGGGTTTTCCGGTGGGTATGTCTATGGCAGCTGGTTCCTGACTGGAGAATCACGCATTTATAAGCACAGTAAAGGCAGTTTTGGGCGTATCAATCCCGTCACCGATGCTGGAGCCTGGGAACTGGCCCTGCGCCTGAGTACACTGGATCTTAACGACCTGGATATCAGCGGTGGTAAGACTGATCAGTTAACTCTGGGTATCAACTGGTATGTTAATCCTCGCCTGCGCTACATGCTAAATTTTGTGAAAGTGGATAATGACCTGGCGGCAGATGGTGGTGCCCCTGTTGTTGCTGGTGATGATGACCCTGAAATTATTCAGATCCGGGCCCAAATCGATTTCTAGCCGAGATGATGAAGATTTATATGCTAAACGTTGCTAGCCACAGAATCATTACAGGGCATTTGCTGGCATGGCTGGTGGCCATGATGTTGACCTTGCCTGTCGCTCCGGCATGGTCAGCGGATGGTGTTCGTGAACACACACTGGTCATTGGCAAGGTGAGTACCAATCCAAAAAAACATTATCGCTATCTCAAACCTATGGCTGATTATGTGGTTCATCAGATGAAGGATCTGGGTATAGACAGGAGCCAGGTATTAATGGCCCGTAACAACCGACAGATGATTCGATACCTCAGGCAGGGCAAGGTGGACTGGGTAACAGAAACCGTGTTTTCAGCGCTTGAATTTGAGCGTGAGGCCGGTGCCGAGATTCTGTTGCTGAAATGGAAAAAAGGGGTAGCTACCTATCATACAGTATTCATCACCAGACACGGCTCAAGCATACATAGTTTGCAGGATCTCCGGGACAAAACCATCACCTTGCAGGATAAGGGCTCGACTACCGGTTTTTTTATTCCAGTTGCTTTAATGCTGGATGCCGGACTGGAGTTGGTGGAACTGCAGTCACCAAGGGAAAAACCACCCAAAGGTACTGTAGGCTATGTGTTTGGTAAGGAAGAGATCAACATGTCAACCTGGGTGCACAAAGGTATAGTCGATGCCGCAGCTTTTTCCGATCTGGACCTGGAAAAAGATGATCACACCCCTAAATCTTTTCGGAAGAATATGGTTATTTTCCACCGGAGCAGGGAATACCCAAGGGCTCTGGAGCTGGTGCGGAAAGATCTCAGGCCAGAGCTTAAACAGCGACTCAAGTCTGTCCTGCTAGCATCCCATGAAGATCCAGAGGCGGCCGCGGCACTAAAAGCTTATCAAAAAACCCAACGTTTTAGTGACATTGATGAGAGTGTAAAACAGGGTATTGATCGGGCACGTGCCATCCTGAAAACGGTTGATCGGGAGCTTGACCTTTGAAACTTCGCTTACAAACACGTTATATGATGGTAATTCTGCTACTGGTTATTGTCCTGGTGTCGGTATTGGCGGGGGTGTTACTGGTCAATTTCCGTGATCTTACCAGCACTATGTCCCAGGCGAGTAATGAAGAAATGGAGCGACGCTTACTGGTACAAATGCGTAAACGCGGTGAAATCATGACTCGCTTTCTGGCCGAGAATCTGGTCAACCCCGTTTATCAATATGATATGGATGAAGTTTTTAAGTTAATTAATGCCGCCCTCAGTCAGGATGAAGTTAAATATGTCTATGTTTATGACCCTGATGGAAAAATAATCCATGATGGCAATGAAGAAATCCCAGGTTTTGGCCAGGTCATGGATGATCCCTTTGCATCGGTGGTGCTTGAATCACAGCAACTTCTGGTGCAATCAGAAGCCAGGCTGATTGATGTTTCCATGCCACTGTATCTCGGTGACAGTATCCTGGGTGGCGTACGTATAGGCCTGTCCCTGGATGGTATATCAAGGGACATTGATCAGGTTGGCATGCGTCTCGATGAAATCAGTGAAGAAGGCCGAGAGCGTAGTTTGTACTCCGTGATCCTCATAACACTGGCGATGATAATCCTGGCCTCGGCACTGGCTATTCAGGTTTCTCGAAATCTCACACGTCCCATTCGACGGCTTTCGGAATATGCTTCAAGGATAGGCCAGGGGGATGATTATTTTGAAATAGACATTCAGCGTAATGACGAAATAGGTGAGCTAGCCCAGGCTTTTGATCATATGAATACTAACCTGCGCAGCAGCCGGTTAAAACTGGTTCAGCATCGTAATAACCTGGAACGCACGGTTGAACAACGTACCCATGAATTGCGACAGGCGAAAGAAGCCGCCGAGTCTGCCAGCCGGGCGAAAAGTGAATTTTTAGCCACCATGAGTCATGAAATACGTACCCCGATGAATGGAGTGCTGGGTATGGCAGAGCTGATGTCCCTAACATCTCTGGATGAGCGGCAGCGAAAATTTCTCAGTACCATTCAGTCATCGGGCGAAACCCTGATGACTGTCATCAACGATGTCCTCGATTTCTCCAAGATTGAAGCCGGCAAGCTCGAGCTGGAATCTGTCGTGTTTGATTTATATAAATTGCTGGAAAACACAGTGTCGGTATTTTCTGAGCGAGCACATAAGAAAGGCCTGCATATCAATTGTAATATAGATCCGGCGGGCGCGGTTCTGGTGCAGGGAGATCCAGCTCGATTGCAGCAAATACTCAACAACCTGGTTGGTAATGCCATCAAGTTTACCGAGCGGGGTGGTGTCACTGTTCATTTAACTGAGCTAGATCGGGAAAATGGTAAAGCCCTGTTTCGATTCAGCGTTGAAGATACCGGCATAGGCATAAAACCTGAGGTCATTGATAAAGTGTTTGATTCCTTTTCTCAGGCCGATAGTTCAACCACTCGTGTGTTTGGTGGTAGTGGACTGGGGCTGGCCATAGTTAAGGAAATGGTACAGCTCATGGATGGGCAGGTAGGGGTAGAAAGCAGTCCCGGAAAGAGTTCCTGTTTCTGGTTTAATATTCAATTAGCTTTGCGGGGCCATAGTCCCTCAGCCGATTATTTTGGCCGATTTATAAAGGATAACTACAGAGCACTGGTAGTGGGCGCAGAGGCGGTGAGTTTTTCTGCGCTGATTAGTTGTCTGAGAAATATTGGTGTTAAAGCGGAAATAGCTGTTGATATGACTCAGGCCAATAAGAAAATTCAGCTAGCCTTGAGTGATGGCCAGCCCTATCACTTTATTATTGTTGCCAGTGATCTACAGGATAAAGCTGGTGAACTGGATGTACAGGAATCACAAAACACCCAGGCAGAGACAATGATTATCCAGTTACAGAAATTGGATAAGAGCAATGTCAGCCTGGTTGATACTGCTAGTATCAAGCGCTATCTAACTGAGCCGGTATTACTTGAAGCAATGGTGGGTTTAATTGAACAGGCAAAGGGTATTTTGAAACCAGGAGATCGTCAAAGGCAATTCTCAGAAATGCCATTCCAGGACCAAAGAATTTTAATTGCTGAAGATAATCTGGCCAATCAGGCGGTAGCCCAGGCAATGCTGGAAATGCAGGGTTGTCAGGTATATCTGGCGAAAAATGGTTATGAAGCCTTATCCATACTTGATTCAATGGACTTTGATCTAGTGTTGATGGATGTTCATATGCCTGTGATGGATGGTATTGAGGCAACTAGGGAAATTCGTAAAAAAACGGGTTCAGTCGCCAGGACTCCGATTATTGCCTTAACTGCCAATGCCATGGTTGATGATCGCAATGCCTGTCTGGCGGCAGGTATGGATGACTTCCTGAGTAAGCCTTTTACTCAAGCTCAGTTACAGAATATGTTGCAAAAATGGCTAGTCAACCGGGAAAGTACTAATAAAATCAAAGGTTAAATTTGAAAGTTAGTGGTTGATGGTTACCATCTTGGGCAAAGGGCAATATTTTTATGATGTTTAATTGAATTTTTCACCTGAGTCATCAAATTCAGAGCGAGGATAACTGACAAGGTTGACCAGACGGGTATGGTCGCCCACCTCCAGTTCATAGAGCTGTAAAACATCGGATGAAACTTCAGATTCCAGAGGCAGCTTGATACACATATTGCTCAGCCGAATCTGGTTGTCCTGTAAACCAATTAGTATTGTTGGTTTGCCAAGCTGTTCACACAGCATCTTTATATATACTTCCGGATTATTGATATTCAGTTGTGGATTATTGGCATGTTTAATTTTTTCTTCATCGGGTAACTGATGGCGTTGATGGGTAATCTGTATTTTCAGGTATTTTATGACACTTTCGAATAAAGTATGTTTCATCTCCAGGCGGATTTGTTGTTCATTTTCTCTAGCAGAAATTAGCTGGTGGCCATAAAAATTAACGTGTGTCTGCTGAACATCGCGTACGATGATATCGTTTTCAATATCAGCACCAAGAATGTTTTTCTCTCTCATATTCATAAACAACAGAGCATAGACTTCATCGCAATCTTTGTATTGTTCGGAATTGAAAAACTCTTTGATGTCCGGGCTCTGAGCAAACAGGCGTTGCACGGCTGCGTAGTTGGCGAACAGTTTGGAAACCTGGGGGTTACTGACCAAACTGGCATAATTGATTGCCTGAGGTGGTGGCATAGCCGATACCAGGTCCTGGATATGATTTAGCAATTCCCCGGTGCTGCTACGTAGCATTTTCTGGTAACTGCTGATCAGGCGCAATCGACTGTCTGTACCTTCAACCAGTGACTCTACAGCCTGCGACAGTTCCGCTTTTTGCTGTTTTTGCGCAAGTTTTTCCTGCTGGCGGCTATCCAGCAGTTTTTGCAGGTGTTCGATCTGTTCCTGAAAGAACTCCCGTAGTGCCGAGGCTTCTGTATTACGCTTGTTCATGTGAGTGATACACTGGCCAGCTAGCTGTGATTGTTTCCTCAAATAATATGCCATAGTATATCTATTTAGTACAATAGTATGAAATTGATACAGCTATTGTGATGCTGGATCGATAAGGCTACACTTCTGTTTATCCGTATGAGCCCATTCTTAACCCACAGCGGGTACAGCCTGGTTGTTCACAGTCTCATACTCTAATAGGAAATGCTCTCCATGTTTGATGAAAAAATAAACGTTCGTGCAACAGAAAGTGGCCAGGTTCTTGAGGTAGTAATTCTGCATAAACGAGTGGATCAAATTGAAGTGGTGGTGGGTGAGGGAGTGCACAGTGTTAAGTGCTCATTAACGCCAACTCCAAATAAGCTCGCCTACGCCGGTAACGTAATGGGGCGTGAAATTGTATATGAACGTAGTCAGCAGCAGGTACAGACCGATATTGATAAGGCAAAACCTTCTACTCGCCGCAGGTAAAGCCCATTTATTAAAGTGTTTTATTGGGATTTTGGCGGCTTTGTTGCATGACAGGTCTTTTAAAAATATAAAAAGGCTAGATTTAGTAATATGGATCAGAATACTTACAAAATAATCATTACCAATCAATTGAGTGCAGACCAGGATAAAGTTCTGGTAATCAGTAAATTGGCGAAATTGTTCAAAGTCAGTGAAGACAGAGCAATCAAGCTGATATCTCGTCCACATACGGTGATCAAGGAAAACCTTGACCTGAACAGTGCCAAAAAATATCAGCTTGCCATTAGCAAAACCGGTGCTCATAGTGAAATTATAAATACTGTCGTTGAGGATGATCTGGATTTACCTGAGATCGATGAGCATATTCAGGCTGTCCATGAACAGGTTCTGCTACGAGAACCAGGAAACAGGGGCCTGGAAGATACCCTGGTTATGTCGGCTGAGGAATTATCCAGGCATCAGGTATCTGACCAGAAACTGGAATTGATGGATAATTTTACAGTCAAGCATTATTGTCCGGGTTGTGGGGCCATAAAAGAATCGGAGAAAACGGTTTGCTTACAGTGCGGTGCAGTTCCGGCCGATAAAAATATTTTTAGTTTTCGCCGAATATCTGCTGTGCTACTAAAGACAAGTGTAGTGCTGGTGCTGTTAGGGATAGTGACATATGCCGCTTTACCATTCTACAAGGACTTTGAAAAGCAGTATCGGATCAGGCAAGGCCTGGTGCTGGCCGTTGAAACCCGGGATAAAATCACCCGCTTTATTCTGGATACCGGTTTCTGGCCAAATCAGAATCTGGATGCCGATCTGCCGGCAGTCATCAGCAACGATGTTATAGCATCTATCTTGCTGACGGAAAATGGGGCTTTTACGGTTACTCTGAAGCCCGACTATTTTGAAACCGATGAGCCGCAGACGCTGATTTTTAAACCCAAAAGTTTGCGCGGTACCATCATCTGGAATTGTATGGCAGGTACCCTGGCCAGCAAATACCGGTCAGAAGAATGTGTGCCCAGGGAGTAGGCCGAGCTATTACCTCTATCTGGAACTTCAACAACATAAATCTTTGCCGCAGAGACGCAGTGTGCACAGAGTCTTTGTATAACTAAATCTCACAGTCAACTCTGCGTCTCTGTGGCAAATCTATTGATTTAAGTTAGTACTATGATCGAATCTATTAATTATTCTGATTACCTTATTCTGGCTGTATTGCTTGTTCTCTGGTGTGGTTTACACAGTATCCTGATATCGATATCAGTCACTGAGTATTTCAAGGGTTTACTGGGTGATAAATACCGTTACTATCGTCTGTTTTATAATATTATTTCACTGCTCACGTTGTTGTTGATTTTTTTCTATCAGCAAACACTGCTGCTTGAGCCCTTTTTTGCCTGGCAGGGTTATTTTAGACCTGCACAGGGGGGTTTAATATTTACAGCTCTACTCCTGGCCTATCTGGGCGGGCGTAAGTACGATGCATCCCAGTTTATGGGGCTGACGCAAATCAGGCTGGGAAGCTCAAAGCGAGGCCTTACCCGGTCCGGTGAACTGGATACCAGCGGGATCTTGAATATTATTCGTCATCCCTGGTATCTGGCATTATTACTGTTGATCTGGTCCATGCCACTGGATCTTTCTATGCTTGTGGTCAATATTGTTTTTAGCCTATATTTAGTTATCGGAGCCTGTCTTGAAGAGCGGAAATTAATTATTGAATTTGGTGATCAGTATCGTGATTATCAGCACAGGGTATCGATGATTTTTCCAGTAAAATGGTTGCGAAACCGGATCAGAGAACTACTATAGTGGCTCGGACAAATATGTTACAGGTGAATAATGGCAGCTAAGAAAACAATTAATACGGACAAGCTGGACCGGGTAGTGGCCCAGGCACGGCGGGATAGCGAAGAGCGTGGTCATGGCTATCGTGAGCAGGCATTGAAGCTGTATCCGTGGATATGCGGGCGTTGCAGTCGGGAGTTCAATCGGGCCAACCTGCGTGAACTGACGGTGCATCACAAAAACCACGATCATGATTATAATCCCACCGATGGCAGTAACTGGGAACTGTTATGTATCTACTGCCACGATAATGAACATCAGCGTTACACCGAACAACTGGCTGATCATGGCATTGAATTGGGTACGGGTGAGAAAAAACAGGCGACTTTCCAGCCGTTTGCCGATTTGAAACAACTGCTGAATAAAGAATGATCCCTCATTTTTCTGAAATATCGAAAAAAAACCTAATATAATCAATTATATAACAATAATTCAAGGCTATAGCACAGAACGCTTTGGCCATGAATTCATAACGATTGTGAAAATTTCCCATTTAAAATCTTACGTTAACGTAATATATATTTACATTTCCAACACAAGGGGAATAATTATGAATGTTGTCGATGTGCTCATCCATGTTAATGAAACCCTGGATAATAATCAGCGAGTGCAACTGGAGCAAACCATGCGTGATGTGGACGGTGTGATCGCTCCACGATTCAATCCCGACCATCCTCACTTGATGCTGGTGGCCTTCGACCCGCAGTTTGTACACAGTAAAACCCTGTTGCAGGAAGTTAATGCGGTCGGCTATCACGCACAGCTGATTGGGGTTTAGTAGGGTATGAATGAGCGGCGCTATCTGAAAATAGGCGAGCTTGCTGAATTACTCAACACCACCCCCAGGACCCTGCGTTTTTATGAAGAGCAGGGACTGCTGGTATCCTGTCGAACCCCAGGGGGG
>JBLYYN010000020.1:0-19068 GCA_048550535.1 Gammaproteobacteria bacterium | reverse complement strand
TGCTCCAGCAAGCGATCTACCGGAGCTCCGACAACTTCAGCAAGTTGTTTGACTGTAACATTGGACATCTGCGACCTCCCCCCAGCGATTATTACTGGTTCGCCTCTTGGTTAGTATCATTTTCAAACCAGGGTGCACGAGCAGTCATGATTAACTTCCCGGCCCGCTCTTCTGTCATACCCTGTATTTCCAGCAATTCATCAATCGATTGTTCCGCCAGATCTTCCATGCTACATACACCACGCTCCGCCATCTGGTAGGCCAGCTCACGCTCCATACCCTCCATACTCAACAAATCTTCCTTGGGTTCGTTACTTTCCAGCTTTTCTTCCTGGGATATGGCTCTGGTCAGCAATGCATCTCGAGCACGACCGCGTAATTCACCGACAATACCTTCATCGAATTCGTCAATCTCAACCAGCTCAGATTCAGGCACATAAGCCACCTCTTCTATACTGGAAAAACCTTCCGCAACCAGGATGACCGCTACTTCTTCATCCACGTCGAGGAACTCCATGAACATTTCCACCAGAGCTTTGTTTTCTGTCTCTGATTTGGAATCCATATCCGAAGTACCCATAACATTCAAGGTCCAGCCAGTAAGCTGGCTGGCCATGCGAATATTCTGTCCACCACGACCTATGGCCTGGGACAGTTTTTCGTCTTCCACTGCGATGTCCATAGTGTGAGAATCTTCATCCACTACGATTGAAACCACTTCTGCCGGAGACATGGAATTGATGACGAACTGAGCAGCATTATCATCCCACAGAATGATATCCACCCGTTCACCAGCCAGTTCATTGGACACCGACTGCACCCTGGAGCCACGCATACCCACACAGGCACCGACCGGGTCAAGACGAGGATCGCTGGATTTCACTGCAATTTTGGCGCGGGATCCAGGATCACGAGCACCACTGATAATTTCAATCAGATCCTGACCAACTTCCGGTACTTCCAGCCGGAATAGTTCAACCAGAAACTCGGGCGCGGTACGACTCACGAACAACTGGGGGCCACGACTCTCTGCCCGAACTTCTTTCAGATAGCCACGCAATCGATCACCATTGCGAATAGCTTCACGGGGAATCACTTCATCGCGGGGAATAATCGCTTCCACATTGTCACCCAGATCCAGGTATACATTACCGCGCTCCACTCGCTTTACGGTACCCATGACCAGCTCACCGACTTTATCCTGATAAGTATCAACCACATGAGCCCGCTCAGCTTCACGTACTTTTTGCACAATAACCTGTTTCGCGGTCTGCGCGGCGATGCGACCGAATTCCACTGATTCAATCTGATCTTCGATATAACCTCCCAGTTCGATCTCTGGACTTTCTACCTGAGCCGCTTCCAGGGTGATTTCGCGCAACGGATTTTCCAGGCCACCGTCTTCTAACTCTTCGGTTACCAACCAACGACGGTAAGTATCATAATCGCCGCTATCACGGTCGATATGTACCCGCACTTCAATATCTTTACCCTGTTTCTTGCGTGTTGCAGTTGCAAGTGCAGCTTCAATCGCGGCGAAGATAATTTCCTGATCCACACCTTTCTCATTCGAAACTGCATCAACCACGTACAGGATTTCTTTGTTCATGACCGGCTCCAAAAATTAATATTGCGGCACCAACCGCGCTGAATCTATTCCGCCCAGAGGCAGATAATGGGTTTCACCATCGGCCTCCAGTAATACTTCGCCCTCTTCAAGGCCTAGCAATTTACCTGTGAAGTTATGCTGGCCTTCAAGATTTGGCATAGCCATCTTAATTTTCACCATTTCACCGACAAATCGTTCAAAATCCTCTGCCTTGCGCAAGGGACGATCCAGCCCTGGTGATGACACTTCAAGATTGAAATGCCCGGGTATGGGATCTTCCACATCCAGCATGGCGCTCAACTGGCGACTGACTGCTTCGCAGTCTTCCAGCTGGATACCTTTTTCCTGATCAATATAAACCCGTAATAAGCCGTTGCTGGGGTGTGGACGAAACACAATATCCACCAGCTCATAGCCCAGTCCGCTAACCACGGGTTCGATCAATGACCATATCTCTTTCGACCTGGCTTGCATAATATTTTGATTAAGCCTGCTTTACTGCATATGTGAGCGTAACAAAAAGGCCCCGTTAAAACGGGGCCTTTTAATAATTCATACCTAAACAGCATTAGTACCGCAATACTGTAAAATGCTTGGGACGTATTATATAACTTATTGATTTAGCGCTGCAAGCCCCTTCATTCTTCAGCAAAGGACTTATTTCGAGCAACCGTTCAATTCAGCATACGCTGAAGCACAAGCATCCTATTAAGGTATACCGCTTGTCATTTCGACATAAAAAAACCCGGATTTTGCCGGGTTTTTTAATTTGGTAGCGAGGCCAGAGTTTAACCTGTGACCTTCGCCCGGAATGATCGAGCCTGAGGCCGATTATCCCGTCGAGTTCATTGCCCGAAGATATTATTTAACTCTTCGAATTACAAACACGTGAAATTTGGTAGCGGGGGCAGGATTTGAACCTACGACCTTCGGGTTATGAGCCCGACGAGCTGCCAGACTGCTCCACCCCGCATCGACAGGTGGCAAATAGTACAGATTTCATCAGTACTTTGCAAGGACAAACGGTAAAGAAAATGAATTGAATGCTGCCAGTAAATTAAGCGCCTGTTAAAGCATGGCATGGGTCCGCAAATGCACGCAAATAAAAGCTTCCGCATCCTCGACAATTCCTCCAGGCATTGTCCTACCTCCTGCATACCCAAAGGGCATAAATCCATGCAGTCGTGCTCTCGCCCCTTATCTGCTTCCATGTAGGCAACGCTAATGTTTTATTTGAGCGCCTGCAGCGCTCAATAATACATAAATACTTTTGTTTTTATTTGCGTTTATTCGCGTGTATTTGCGGACTATCGGTTTTAATTAAACACCATGATGCAAATAGACATCAGAGAGGATGGGTAAATACCCAGCAACAGTATCAGCATACCATTGATACTCAATGCCAGCTGCATATCATGACTCTTGTTAATCGGAGCGGTATCCACTGCATCATCGAAGTACATAATCTTGATCATGCGCAGATAATAATAAACGCCGATGATGGAGAAAAACACAGCGACCAGAGCCAACCAGACCATGTCTATATCAACCACGGCTTTAAGCACTGTCAACTTGGCCCAGAAACCAACCGTAGGCGGAACACCGGCCATGGAGAACATCAAAATCAACATCATAAAGGCATACCAGGGACTGCGCTGGTTCAGGCCTTTGAAATCTTCCAGATTTTCAGCTTCAAAGCCGGAGCGAGTGAGCAGGATAATCATGCCAAAGCCACCCAATGACATCAGCGAGTAGGTCAGGGTGTAAAACATAGCCGCAGAATAACCGTCTTTGTTACCGGCCAGTATGCCCAGCAGAATAAAGCCCACATGAGAAATGGTTGAATAGGCCAGCATACGTTTCAAATTGGTCTGCGCAATGGCAATAACATTACCCAGAGCCATAGAAAGTATTGACAGGATCACCAGCATCAGTTGCCAGTCGGTGTGCAAACTCCCCATAGCTTCGATCAACAAGCGCACAACTATGGCAAAACCGGCAATCTTGGGTGCAGTAGCAATATAAGTCGTCACCGGTGTTGGCGAGCCATGATACACATCGGGAATCCACATATGAAATGGTACAGCACCCAGCTTAAAGGCAAGCCCGATAACCATGAACACCAGTCCGAATACCAGCACTATATCCAGCGAATCTTTCTGCCCAATAACCGCTGCCATTTCTGAAATATTCAGGGTGCCAGTAGCACCATAAATCATCGACATTCCGTAGAGCAACATACCGGATGCTATAGCACCCAGTACGAAATACTTCATAGCTGCTTCTGAAGCTTTGGGGTTATCCCGGTCAAAGGCAACCATGGCATATAAAGAAAGAGACAGTAACTCAAGACCCAGATAAAGGGTAAGGAAATGATGGGATGAAATCATCAACATCATGCCCAGTAAACCAAACAGACCTAATACATAGAACTCGCCTTTGAATATATTACGGTCTTTCAAATAATCCCGTGAATAGATAAAGACGAAACCTACCAGTGACACCACAAAAAACTTCAACACAATAGACAGGGGATCATTGATAAACACACCATTGAAGGCGATTACTTTGTCGTTCACCATGGTCATAGCAATGACCACCAGAGTGCCTATAATCGTCAACTCCGATAATAGAAAGGTAAGATTACGCTGCTCCTGCTTAAGAAAGACATCAACCACCAATACCAGACAGGTCATACTGAGCAGAAATATTTCTGGCCAGGCCAGGTTGTAATTCAGCATCTCAAGAGTCATATATTCAGTCCACTCAGAGCTTGGAAACAGCTACATGCTGTAACAGGTTATTAACGGAAGCATGCATAACATCAACCAGTGGCGCCGGATACAGACCCAGCACCAGTACGGCGATAGCCAGGGTTGACATAATGATCAGTTCACGACGATTGATATCGGTCAGCGCTTTTACATTGTCGTTCTGTATTTCACCATAAAATACCCGCTTCACCATCCACAGGGTATAAGCCGCACCCAGGATCAGAGTGGTGGCGGCCAGGAAGGCATACCAGAAATTAGCTTTAAAACTGGCGATAATCACCATGAATTCACCGACAAAGCCTGAAGTGCCGGGCAGGCCTGCGTTGGCCAGGGCAAAAAATACAGCAAAGGCAGCAAATACCGGCATGGTATTCACCACACCACCATAATCCTTGATTTCACGACTGTGCATACGATCGTAAAGCACCCCGATCATGAGGAACAGTGCGCCGGAGATAAAGCCGTGGGAAATCATCTGCACCATGGCCCCTTCAATGGCCAGTGCGGCCCCGGAAATATCGATATTGGCAGGATTCTCCCAGATACCGAACACCACAAAGATACCCAGGGTAACAAAACCCATATGTGCAATAGATGAATAGGCCACCAGTTTTTTCATATCCGTTTGCACCAGTGCCACAAAACCAATATACACCACGGCTATCAACGACATGAGTATAATCAGCCAGTCCAGGGTATGGCTGGCATCCGGTGTAATCGGCAGGCTGAAACGCAGGAAGCCATAGCCACCAATTTTCAGCATGATGGCCGCCAGTATCACCGAACCACCGGTAGGTGCCTCAACGTGGGCGTCGGGTAACCAGGTATGCACTGGCCACATCGGCACTTTTACCGCAAAGGCCATGAGGAAAGCGACGAAAATCAGGATCTGTTCGGTAATGCCCAGTTTGAGTACATGCATATCCAGAATGGCAAAACTGTTGGACTGGTAATACATATAGATCAGTGCCACCAGCATGAACACGGAGCCGAAGAAGGTATAAATAAAGAACTTGATGGTGGCATAAACTCGGCGTGGACCACCCCAGATCCCAATAATAAGGAACATGGGAATCAGCATGCCTTCCCAGAACACGTAGAAGAATATCGAATCCAGTGCCGAGAACACCCCATTCATCAAACCTTCCATAATCAGGAAAGCCGCCATGTACTGTGAAACCCTGGTTTTAATCACTTCCCAGCCAGCCAGCACCACCAGCACAGTCGTAAAGGTGGTGAGAATAATCAGCGGTAAGGAGATACCATCGATGCCGAAGTGATAAAAAATATTATAGGAACTGATCCATTCGTAGCGCTCGACGAACTGCATCTGGGCGGTACCGGTATCAAAACCGGTATAAAGCCCCAGGCTCAAGGCAAAGGTAAGGATCGAAAATAAAAGCGCCACTCGGCGGGCAATATATGCGTTTCCTCTATCACCAGATAGAAGAACCAGTATACCGCCAACTATCGGTAGCCAGACGACCAGGCTTAATAGGGGCCAATCTGTAAACATTCGAATTACCTATCTACTTTTTTGTTATCTTCATAGTTAGCCACTAAACAGCAGCCAACCGATTATTTGTTGGTAAACAATACCAGCAAGGCCACCAGACCAATGATCATGGCGAAGGCATAGTGATACAGAATACCTGTCTGTACCTGGCGTACTACGCCAGCCACCCAGCCCACCAGTCGTGCCGAACCATTAATGATCCAGCCATCGATCACGGCAGCATCCCCACCTTTCCATAAGCCCTTGCCCAGACCGCGCCCACCATTAGCGAACAGGGCAAAATACACTTCATCCACCCAGTATTTGCGATCCAGTATTTTATGCAGGAAGCTGAATTTTTTCGCCATCATATCTGACAGCTGTGGTTTTTTCAGGTAGAACAGCCAGGCAAAAAACACGCCAGCCGCTGCCAGGTAAACCGCAAGACCTCCGAAACCATGCTGTACAAAGGCAAGAGCACCGTGATAGTCAATCTGACCCAGCACGTTATGGGCCTCTTTGACGTATATGGCACCATCAAAGTAGTCACCAAACAGCATACTGCCTATGGTCATACCCCCAATAATCACGGAAGGAATGGCCAGCGCGATCAATGGATAGGTCACCACTTTCGGAGACTCATGCAAATGCTCTCGGGTGTGCGCATCCATTCGCTCCTGACCATGGAACACCAGGAAGAACAAACGGAAGGAGTAGAAAGCCGTGACAAAGACACCGGCCACCACCATCACGTAAGCAAAACCTGAACCAGGAAGCTGCGAATGATGCACCGCTTCGATAATGGCATCTTTGGAGAAAAACCCGGAGAAGCCTGGGAAACCGATCAGTGCCAGAGAGCCAACCAAAGAGGTCCAGTAGGTAATCGGCATGTATTTTTTCAGGCCACCCATTTTTCGGATGTCCTGTTCATGATGCATGGCTATGATGACGGAACCCGCAGCCAGGAACAGCAGGGCCTTGAAAAAAGCATGGGTCATCAGATGGAACACGGCGGCTGAATAAGCCGAGGCTCCGAGAGCCACCGTCATATATCCCAGCTGTGACAGGGTGGAATAAGCAATCACACGTTTGATGTCGTTCTGCACTATACCAATCAGGCCCATAAAGAAGGCGGTGATGGCTCCGATCACTAGTACAAAGCTGAGGGCAGTTTCCGAAAACTCGAACAGGGGTGACAT
The DNA here is from genome assembly GCA_048550535.1 of Gammaproteobacteria bacterium. Classification (GTDB taxonomy): domain Bacteria; phylum Pseudomonadota; class Gammaproteobacteria; order SZUA-229; family SZUA-229; genus CBDULX01. The sequence continues at coordinate 11,991 of JBLYYN010000020.1, read as the reverse complement.
CCGAGCCACCATGAAAATACCTGCGGTAACCATGGTTGCAGCATGAATCAAGGCCGAAATCGGTGTTGGGCCTTCCATGGAATCAGGCAGCCAAACATGCAGGGGCACCTGGGCCGATTTACCCATAGCGCCGATGAACAACAGGATACAGATCAGGGTCATTACCGACCATTCGGCATCACCCAGCACACTGATCTTCTGGTTGGCAATCTGATTTGCCTGCTGGAACACTTCTACATAATCCAGACTACCGGCATACATCACAATGGCAGCGATACCCAGGATAAAACCAAAATCACCGACTCGGTTCACCAGGAAGGCCTTTAAATTGGCATAGATAGCGGTCTCTTTCTTGTACCAGAAACCAATCAACAAATAGGATACGACCCCCACAGCTTCCCAGCCAAAAAACAGCTGCATGAAGTTATTGGACATCACCAGCATCAGCATGGAAAAGGTAAACAGAGAAATATAGCTGAAGAAGCGCTGATAACCTGGGTCATCATGCATATAGCCGATAGTGTAGACATGTACTGCCAGTGACACGGCAGTAACCACCGTCATCATCATCACAGTCAGGTTGTCGATCAGGAAACCCACTTCGAATGTCAGGCCGTCACTCACCATCCAGGTGTAGACAGTCTCGTTATACACTTCGCCACCCTGAAATACGATATGTACCAGTGCCACCACTGACAGGATGAAGGAAACCGTGACGCCGGCGATGGTTACCGTGTGGGCGCCTGTGCGACCGATCACCTTACCGAAGAAACCGGCCAGGATGGCACCAATCAGGGAGGCCAGAGGAATGGCTAAATATACATTTTCCATGGCCTACCCCTTCAAACTATCGAGTTCGGAAACATTAATCGTGCCGCGATTACGGAACAGCACCACCAGAATGGCCAGACCAATGGCCGCTTCAGCGGCAGCTACCGTCAGGATAAAGAACACGAACACCTGACCGGCTGTATCGCCAAGGAAATAGGAGAAGGCAATAAAATTAATGTTCACCGCCAGCAGCATCAGCTCAATACACATGAGCAGGATGATGACATTCTTTCGATTAAGGAAGATTCCCGCCACGCTAATGGAGAATAAAATGGCCGCTAATATCAAATAACTGGAGAGTGGTATCATTATTGTTTCTCATCCGATTGCATTTTCACAATACGCAGTCTGTCTTGTTTTTGCACCATGACCTGTTTGCCCGGCGTCTGGTACTTGGTTTGTGGACGACGGCGCATGGTCAGGGCTATGGCGGCCACTATGGCCACCAGCAATATCACCGAAGCCACTTCAAACGGGAATACATAATCGGTATACAGCACCCTGCCCAGGGCTTTGGTATTACTGTAATCTGCGGCATGCCTGGCTGGCTCGGCGTACTGATCCAGGCCAAAGTTTTCAGGACCCACCACCAGAACCATCTGAGCAATCAGGATCAACGCAATGATCACCCCAAAAGGCAGATATCGGGCAAAGCCTTCGCGCAGCACGGTAAGATTGATGTCCAGCATCATCACCACAAACAGGAACAGCACCATGACTGCACCGACGTAAACCAGCACCAGGGTGATGGCCAGGAACTCGGCTTCCAGTAATATCCAGATGGCTGCCGTGGAAAAGAAGGTCAACACCAGGAACAGAACCGAATGCACCGGGTTATGCGCGGTAATCACACCCAACGCTGCGACGATCATGATCAGCGAGAAACCATAAAAAACCAGTTCAGTAAAAATCATTCTATTCCTGCCTTAACGATAAGGTGCATCGGCTGCTCTATTGGCGGCAATCTGTGTTTCATATTTATCGCCAATCGCCAGTAACTTGTCTTTGGTCATAATCTGCTCACCGCGTTTTTCGAAATGATATTCGAAAATATCTGTCTCCACGATGGAATCCACCGGGCAAGCTTCTTCACAAAAGCCGCAGTAAATACATTTGAATAAATCGATGTCGTAGCGAGTGGTTCTGCGAGTACCATCAGCTCGCTGCTCAGAATCGATGGTGATCGCCAGTGCTGGACATACCGCTTCGCATAATTTACAGGCGATGCAACGTTCTTCACCATTGGCATAACGGCGCAGGGCATGCAGGCCACGAAATCTGGGGGATAGCGGTGTTTTCTCTTCCGGATACTGTATGGTCAGCTTCCTGGAAAACAGATAGCGACCGGTCACCATAAGCCCTTTTAATAACTCAAGTAACAGGAAACTTTTGATGTAGTGTTTGATCAGCCTCATCTTATTCTCCTATACCGCCCAGGGCCCAATTTTCATTAGAGACATCACGGCCTCGACGGTGATCCATACCAGGGTGACCGGAATAAACACTTTCCAGCCCAGACGCATAATCTGGTCATAACGGTAACGGGGGTAAGTAGCACGTATCCACAGGAACATATAAATCACGGCCATGGTTTTCACTAAGAACCACTGAAAACCATCACCCAATAAAGGTATATCAGCATATGCACCAAAGGGTGATAGCCAGCCACCGAAGAACATTAATGAAGTCAGTGCCGAAATCATAATGATGTTGGCGTATTCTGCCAGGAAGAATACCGCAAAGGCCATGCCGGAATAATCCACATGGAAGCCCGCCACGATTTCGGACTCCCCTTCCGAGACGTCGAAGGGCGCCCGGTTGGTTTCAGCCACACCGGAAATGAAATACACAATCAGCAATGGAAATAAAGGCAGCCAGAACCAGCTGAAAAAGCCACCGGACTGCTTGGCGATGATATCACCCAGATTCAAACTGCCACCGGCCATCAACACACCGACCAGAGCAAAACCCATGGCAATTTCATAAGCCACCACCTGGGCCGCAGATCGTAAGGCACCCATCATGGCGTATTTGGAATTAGACGACCAGCCGGCAAGTATGATTCCGTAGACACCCATCGAGGTCATGGCCAGTATATACAACAAACCCGCATTGACATCCGCCAACACCCAGCCATCGGCAAAGGGAATCACCGCCCAGGCCGCCAGTGCAGGCCCCATGGCCAACATGGGTGCAAACAGGAACAGAAAACGATTGGAATTGGTGGGAATGATGATTTCCTTGAACATCAACTTCACCGCATCGGCTATCGGCTGTAACCAGCCTTTAGGGCCCACACGGTTAGGTCCCAATCGCACCTGCATATAACCGATAATCTTGCGCTCGGCGTAGGTCACATACGCCACCGATAACATCAGCGGCACCATGATGATGACAATTAGCACCACATCCGTGATCACGGTTTGCCCCCACTGCGGGAACCAGTTCCAGATTGACAGAATAAAATCAATGGCCGTATCAATCATGGTTACACCTTCTCCAATTCAATCGGGCCAAAGGTTTCGCCCAAAACGGATGTGCTCGGCATGGAGGCAGCAATCCAGACACAGCCATCGGGGATGCCATCATCGATCACCAGTGGCAAATAGACATGAGCTCCGTCCTGATTCACCCTGACTTTCTCTGCGCCCATGACTCCAGACTGTTCTGCCTGGCGTGAATTAATTCGTACGCATTCGTGAGCCGCGTCTTTAGTTTTGTGCAATGCATCGGATCGACGCACCAGGGCATCCATTGCGTACAGGGGGACTTCTCCCAATCGCTGCAAACTACCGTTGACCGGGGCGATACTGATCTTTTCGGAACTATTCAGTTTGTTATTCAACTCAATAGACTGGCATAGCTGTTTCAGTTCGTCTTTTACTTCTTCCGATGACACGTAATCGAAACCATCAAGATTAAACAGGTTACCCATGACCCTTAAGATTTTCCAGCCGGGACGAGCCTCGGCCATGGGCTGGATAGCGCCTTTGAAACTCTGCCAGAAACCTTCGGCATTGACATAAGTGCCCGATGTTTCAGTGAACACCGCCAGTGGCAGAATCACATCGGCATAATCACGCATACTGTCGGTGACATAACTGCTGATGGCCACCACAAAATCGGCACGCTTAACCGCCTCCAGGGATTTAGCACCATTTATGTTGTCAAATTCCGGTTCGATGTTAAAGCTAATCAAGGCCTTGCAGGGCTCAGCCATTTGTTCAGACAGGGTCTTACCCTGCACCACTTCGGTATTTCCAGCGGGACCACGGTGAGGCACGACACCCGCCAGCCAGGCACCGGCACTGTTAGCCGCTTCTGGCAGATAACCCAGAGTACTAGCCGTTTGTTCTGCAATGGCTGCAGCCAGTGCGCGAAGCACCGAGAGCTGGGGATGCTGCAGGGCCATATTACCCAGCAATACCGTCGCCTGTTCGGAGTCTTTCAAATCACTGGCTATCTGTTTATGTTGTTCACTGACATCGGCTTTGCCCACCACAGCCGACAGATGTGATGGCACCGACTGAGCGGATTGCTCATAAGCGGCACGGGCGATGCCGGCCAGATGCTCCAGCATACCGCTGGCTGAACCTGTGCATTCCTGGGCTAACGGGAAGTGCCAGTCCAGTGCGCGTGGATTAACTACGCTGACCCGTGCCCCACGTCGCACGACTGCCTTGCGCAGACGATGCGCAAATAATGGCTGCTCCTTGCGCACGTTGGAACCGATCAGCAGCGCGGCCTGTAGTGTTTGTAATTGCGGAATAGCCTGTCCCAGCCAGGGCATGATTGGGGCCACAGCCTGATCAGAAAAATCAGCCTGACGCAGTCGGTGCTCCAGATTACCACTGCCCAGTCCGCGCAGGATTTTCTGTAGTAAATACAGTTCTTCCAGAGTCGAAGTGGCAGATGACCAGGCTGCGAGCTGCTCGGCTCCGCTAGCATTGGTTACTGACTGTATACCGCTGACCGCTGCTTGCAGGGCCTCATCCCAGTCCGTTTCAACCCATTGCCCTTCTTTTTTGACCATAGGTACTGTGGCGCGATCATCGGCATAAATTCCACGATAGCTAAAGCGATCACGGTCAGAAATCCACACCTCATTCACCGCTTCATTGTCCCTGGGCACCACACGTATCACCTCACCACGCAGGGTGTGCACAAAAATATTGGAACCTACCGAATCATGGGGAGCAATGGCAGAGTGCTGGGTCATTTCCCAGGCACGTCCTGAATAGCGTGAGGGTTTGGCAGTTAATGCCCCTACCGGGCAGATATCAATAACATTACCCGACATTTCAGAGTCGAGACTTTTCTCGATATAGGTACCAATCTCCAAGCGGTCGCCACGACCGGTAGCACCCAACTCTCGCATTCCGGCAATTTCTTCGCCGAAGCGTATGCAACGTGTACATTGAATACAGCGCGTTAATTCAGTGGCAATCAGAGGACCGATATCTTTATCGAAGACCACACGTTTGACATCGGAGTACTGAGAAACATCGCCGCCATAGCCCATGGACACATCCTGCAATTCGCACTCACCACCCTGATCACAGATAGGGCAATCCAGTGGGTGATTGATTAACAGGAATTCCATCACCGATTTTTGTGCTGCAATGGCCTTGGGTGATTTGGTATGCACCACCATGCCTTCCATTACTGGAGTTGCACAGGCAGGCATCGGCTTGGGCGCTTTTTCCACCTCAACCAGACACATGCGGCAATTTGCAGCAACCGACAATTTATTGTGATAACAGAAACGCGGTATGCGAATACCGTTGTCATCTGTTACTTTTATCAGCGCAGCGCCTTTAGGTGCCTGAATTTGCCGCCCATCAACCGTAATTGTTACCAGTTCGTCTGCCATCTCATACCTTCGCCGCAAAATCGGTTACTGCAAGCAGCAAGCCGTGATTACGATAGTCAAGATTATATGTAGTCATCATCATGAGCATTATTCTGTTTATTATCTGCGGTTATGCCCGTTAAAAAGCCATCAGGCGCCGATCATGCTGCGCTTGTGCTCGATATAATATTCAAACTCGTGACGATAGTGTTTTATGAAACTTCTTACCGGCATGGCTGCTGCGTCACCCAGCGCACAAATGGTACGACCTTCGATATTGCTCGCCACATTATCCAGTTTATCCAGATCCTCTGGCTGCCCCTTGCCTTCCACGATGCGAGTCAGCATACGATACAACCAGCCGGTACCTTCACGACAGGGCGTACATTGGCCACAGGATTCTGAAAAATAGAATCGAGAAATTCTTTGCAACACTTTCACCATGTCGGTGGTTTCATCCATCACGATCACGGCCCCGGAGCCCAGCATGGAACCTGCCTTGGTGATGGAGTCGTAATCCATAGTGCATTCCATCATCAGGTCAGCGGGTAATACCGGCACCGAAGAACCACCGGGGATTACCGCTTTCAATTGTCGACCGTCTTTGACGCCACCGGCCAATGCCAGCAATTCTGAAAAGGGTGTGCCCATATTGATTTCAAAATTGCCCGGATTATTCAGATGCCCGGACATGGAGAAACATTTCACGCCACCGGAGTTTTCCACCCCAAGTTTGGCAAACCATTCTCCACCATTAAGCACAATACTAGGGACCGAAGCTAATGACTCAGTGTTATTAACCGTGGTGGGTTTACCATAAAGGCCGACATTGGCCGGGAATGGTGGCTTGAATCTGGGCTGGCCTTTCTTGCCCTCCAGGGATTCCAGTAAAGCAGTTTCTTCACCGCAGATATAGGCACCGGCGCCCAGTGTCGGATACAGCTCAAAATCAAAACCGGAACCCAGAATATTCTTACCCAGATAACCCTGCTCATACGCCTCTTTCACCGCCTGCTCGAATCGCAGATAAGGCTCATCTAAAAATTCGCCGCGCATGTAGTTATAACCCACATCGGCACCAATGCAGTAACCGGCGATAGCCATACCTTCCACCAGCGCATGGGGATTGAAGCGCAATATGTCACGATCTTTACAGGTGCCCGGTTCCGACTCATCCGAATTGCACACAATGTATTTCTGTACCGGTGCAGTTCTGGGCATGAAGCTCCATTTCAGGCCGGTGGGAAAACCGGCACCTCCACGGCCACGTAAGCCGGAAACCTTGACCATTTCGATCACATCTTCCGGTGAAATTTTTTCATCCAGTATTTTGCGTAAAGCCTGGTATCCTCCAACCTTCAGATAGTTTTCGTAAGACCATGGCTGGTCTTCAAACTGCAATGTGGCAAAACAGACTTCGTTGGCCATGATTACTCCAGACTATCCACAATCTCATCCAGTTTTTCCACGGTGAGATCTGTGTAATATTTATGATTAACCTGCATCATCGGGCCTCCGGCACAGGCCGCCAGGCATTCTTCTTCTTGTTTCAGATAAATCCGGCCATCCGCAGTGCTTTCGCCCGGCTTGATTCCCAGTTTGCGTTCCAGGTAACTGACTATGGTATCTGACCCCATCAGCATGCAAGACACATTGGTACACACTGAAATACTGTGCCTGGCCACCGGCTTTAATTCATACATGGAATAGAAACTGGCGACTTCATAAACTTCGATTTTCGACAGTTCAAGATAATCAGCCACGGCATTCATCAGCTCTTCAGTAAGGTACCCCTTGTTCTGATGCTGAACCGCCCGCAAAGCGGCTAACAAGGCTGATTTTTTGTGCTCTTCTGGATAGCGTTTAATCCAGTCATCGATTTCTTCGATGGTATGGGCAGATAAGATGCTTTCGTTAGTCATGTTTTTATCTATGGTTACCTGTCGATCTCACCAAATACGATATCCTGCGTACCAATCACGGCTACGACATCAGATAACATATGGCCACGAGTCATTTCATCCATGGACGATAAGTGCGCAAAGCCCGGCGCACGTATTTTCAACCGATAAGGTTTGTTGGCCCCATCGGAAATCAAATAAACCCCGAACTCACCTTTTGGATGCTCAATCGCACCATAGGCCTCGCCCTCAGGCAAACAGAAACCTTCGGTGAACAGTTTGAAATGGTGAATCAGGGATTCCATGTCCGCTTTCATTTCTTCGCGTTTTGGCGGACAGATTTTGTAATCTTCGGTCATCACTGGGCCGGGATTGACCCGTAACCAGTCGACACATTGTTTAATGATGCGATTGGACTGGCGCATTTCTTCCATGCGTATCAGATAGCGATCATAAGAATCACCATTGGTGCCCACAGGAATATCAAAATCCATCTTGTCATAGACTTCGTAGGGCTGCTTCTTGCGCAAATCCCATTCAATGCCCGAGCCGCGCAGCATGGGACCGGTAAATCCCAGCTGCAAAGCTCGTTCAGGAGACACTATACCTATATCCACCAGGCGCTGTTTCCAGATACGGTTATCGGTGAGCAGGGTTTCATACTCATCCACATATGTTGGAAAACGGTTGGTGAAGTCCTCGATAAAATCAAGCAGGGAACCGGAACGATTGTCGTTTAAAAATTTAAGGTCTTTCTTGCTACGGAATTTAGAGGGATCATACTGGGCCATGGTATCGGGCAAGTCACGAGCTACGCCGCCGGGCCGGTAATAGGTAGCATGCAAACGAGCACCGGAAACGGCCTCATACATATCCATCAAATCTTCCCGTTCGCGGAAGGCATAGAGGAACATGGTCATGGCACCCACGTCCAGGCCATGAGCACCAATCCATAACAGGTGATTAAGCAGGCGAGTAATTTCATCGAACATCACCCGGATATACTGGCCACGCTGCGGCACTTCTATGTCCAGCAGTTTTTCCACCGCTAGCAGGTAGCCATGTTCGTTGCACATCATGGACACATAATCGAGACGATCCATATAACCAATGCTCTGGTTATAGGGCTTGGATTCTGCCAGCTTTTCCGTGGCCCGGTGCAACAATCCAATGTGTGGATCCACACGCTGAATAACCTCGCCATCCAGCTCCAGAATCATACGCAACACGCCGTGGGCGGCAGGATGCTGTGGACCGAAGTTAAGGGTGTAGTTACGAATTTCTGGCATCAGTTTGCACCCTCGTCGGAAGTCTCCGGTTCAACATAACGGTTATCACCGCGAATCACTCGTGGTACCAGCACCCGAGGCTCAATGGTAACGGGCTGATAAATCACCCGTTCCTGCTCCGGGTCATAGCGCATTTCTACATTGCCAATCAGTGGGAAATCCTTACGGAAGGGATGACCGACGAAACCATAATCGGTCAGTATTCGACGCAAATCGGGATGACCTTCAAAATGAATGCCATACAAATCAAAAGCCTCGCGCTCAAACCAGTTGGCCACGGCCCAGATGTCCATCACCGACGGCACCATGGGCATGGCCTCATCGGCAGCAAAACATCTAACTCTCAGACGAACATTCTGACTCACGGACAACAAATGTATTACCGCGGCAAACCTCAGGCGATCGGTATTCTTTGCAGGCTCTTCATCACCAAAACGCAAGCGACCGCTGCTGACCTCTTCCACACCACGACTATAACCGGAACCGGTCGCTTCTTCGGTGACCCACTCGGTTTCACCATAGGCCGAATAATCAACCCCACAAAGATCAATCAGCTGTTCGAACGCCAGTGATTTGTCATCCCGCAACACCAGACATACATCGTGCAAATACTCAGGGGCAACTTCTATAGTTACCTCACCATGAAACTGGATGCTGTTGGATTGCAATTTACCGGCCAGGATTTGATCCAGTTTTTCAGATAATTGCTGCGCTTTAGTTGTCATTCACTCAACTCAGGCCACTATCGGGCAATGGTATTGGTTCGTTTGATTTTATTCTGTAATTGAATAATGCCGTACATCAATGCTTCTGCTGTCGGAGGACAACCGGGTATATAGATATCGACTGGCACAATGCGGTCAACGCCTCTAACCACAGAATAGGAATAGTGATAATAACCTCCGCCATTGGCACAGGAACCCATGGAAATCACCCACTTGGGTTCTGGCATCTGGTCGTACACCTTACGCAGAGCCGGGCCCATCTTATTGGTCAGTGTACCGGCCACGATCATCACATCCGATTGTCGCGGACTGGGGCGGAAGACCACACCAAAACGGTCGAGATCATAACGGGAAGCACCCGCCTGCATCATTTCCACGGCACAACAGGCCAGGCCAAAGGTCATGGGCCACATGGAACCGGTTCGCGCCCAGTTAATCACCACGTCCAGACCGGTGGTAACATAACCTTTATTAAATACGCCTTCTATTCCCATTCCAGTGCTCCTTTCTTCCACTCATAGATGAAACCGATCACCAGAATAGCCAGAAATATTCCCATAGCTACAATACCAAACAGCCCAATTTCATCCAGCACTATGGCCCAGGGAAACAGGAAAGCAATTTCAAGATCGAAAATAATAAACAGAATTGCGACGAGATAGTAACGGACATCAAACTTGAGGCGCGCATCTTCAAATGCCTCGAAGCCACATTCATAGGGAGAGCCCTTTTCAGCGCCGGGTTTGCGTGGCGCCAGAACGATGCCACCCAGGGCAATCATCACCAGACCAGTCACCAGACCAATGATCATAAAAAGAAGTACAGGCAAGTAATTTTCGAGCATTTGTTTTTATCTCTCTGGTCGTCGAACGACAAGCTAAGCTCTTATTATCATTATCACGCAATATGACTTTAGTCAAAAAACCTTCAACTGTCAGCAACGAATATCTGATCGTTGGATAAGTCCGGTTTATTGATGGCTCTATAGTAAACCACGTTTAGCTAAATACAAGTGTATCTATAGGTATATTAGCAACTATTGATAAAGCTCAACTAATTGCATCTATTAACATCCAGCACCGAATCCGAGACGCAGCATAACAAGCATCAACCGATAAAACAGCTACCATTATTCCCGATTTCATTTAAATTAACTTTGCTTGAACTGAATCAAATTTAACTGAGCATATTAGTAGGGTAAGTCTGCAGCGCATAACTGATAAGCTAACTTTATAGTTAAACACCTCTGTTACAAATCTTTGTAGATGGACAAGCTATTGCCACTCATAAACGGCTATGGCTAGACACACGAGGGACTCAGAATAAGCCAATGATCACCAATCAATTATCAAAATTCCATTCGCTGCTGGCCGGTTTACAATGATAGTTTTTAACGAATGATTGATTCTATAAACCTAAGGCAACAATGCTAGGGGCAATTGTCGAAAGATCTTAAAGATTCTAGATAATAACAGATCCTTAACATCCCTCATCGAATTGCTGTAAATAACACATCCACACTCTGTCAAAATCTCAACATAGCTAAAGTTTTTTCTAGACCACACAGATTTAAATTAGCATACTGAAATACTAAAATTTTTATTTTGCGAGCTTTATATTTATCTGGTAGTTGGGTGGGTATTTGAAATATGGAGCTTTATTTTAGGACTGGAGCCTGGGTGAAAATGCTCTATTTGGCTTTTTGTTTGAGGACTGGTGATTCTAAGTAAAACAGGGGTAGATTAATACTCACTCTTCTACTTACCATGGCAATGCTTTTTGTTTGGGGACTGGAGCGTCTAAGTGGGTATAGTGGCAAATTTATATTTCAGCTTCTACTTACTATGGTAACGTCACTCACTAGTGTCCGGGAAAACTTTCATAATTTACCATAAGGTATTGGCTTTAAAAGGTGAAAATATTTACAAGCAAAGGTAGACTCAAAAAACTTAAACCAGTGCTTTTCGTCATCCCGGTATGCTTTTAAGCCGGGATCCAATAATTTTACAATGCTGGATTCCTGCTAGAAACATGCAGGAATGACCGGAACATTTTTCCCGGACAGTAGTGGGTAATGGCATGGAGCCTAGGCAGGAATGCTTTGAATGGACTTTTTTGTTTGAGGCTTGGAGCCTCTAAGTAAGACAGTGGTAGATTAATACTCACTCTTCTACTTAACTTGGCAATGCTTTTTGTTTGGAAACTAAAGCTCCTTAGAGTAAATGGTTTTATTTAAGTTTATGTTTGAGGATCGAAGCCACTAAGTAGGAATAGTGGTAAATTCATATTTCAGCTTCTACTTACTATGGCAATGCCTCTAAGCTAGACCAGTGGTAGATTAATAATTATACATCTACTTATCATGGCAAGGGTAGATTCGTAATTCTGCTTCT
>JBLYYN010000019.1:0-37512 GCA_048550535.1 Gammaproteobacteria bacterium | reverse complement strand
TTTTCTGTATATTTTCAATTGTGACCAGTTTATCGTGACAAGCGATTAAATCACGTAAGGTTTCTTTAGCAAACTCCAGGGTAACCGGTTTACCGGTAAAATTGGCCGTGGCCATCACCCTGCGCAGAGAGCCTTCCAGTTCTCGGATATTGGATCGAATACGCTTGGCAATGAAAAAAGCGACCTCATTAGGCAGGCCAATACCAAATTCCTCTGCTTTTTTGTTCAGAATAGCGACTCGAGTTTCCAGCTCGGGGGGTTCGATACACACAGGTAAACCCCAGCCGAAACGTGATTTCAACCGATCTTCCAGGCCCTCTATTTCTTTTGGATAGCGATCACAGGTCATGATGATTTGCCTGCCACCTTCCAGCAGAGCATTGAATGTATGGAAGAATTCCTCCTGGGAACGTTCTTTACCGGCAAAAAACTGAATATCATCTATGAGAAGTGCATCTAATGAACGATAAAAGCTCTTAAATTCATCGATCATGTTGTTTTGTAAGGCTTTAATCATGTGGCTGACAAAGCGTTCAGAATGCAAATATACGATTCGGGCATCGGGTTTGTTTTGCCGCATACGATTACCCACCGCATGCATAAGATGGGTTTTACCCAGCCCGACACCTCCATACAGGAACAGCGGATTATTGGCGCCTGGGTTCTCAGCGACCTGATAAGAGGCCGCCCGTGCCAGTTGATTGGATTTACCTTCAACAAAATTATCGAAGGTATAGCCCATATTCAGATTGTGTACGATGATTTCCGGTGCCCGGGTTTGTTCGTGATTACTGCTGAACATGGGTTTGGGTTTGGCGGGTTTTAGCTCAGCCTGTTTCTGGGGTTTGTTCTGGGATCCGATTTCCAGGGATAATTTTATGCTTTCATCGCCACTTATCTGTTCGGTAATTCGGGTTATCTGTTCCAGGAAATGCTGCTTAACCCAGTCCAGTACGAAACTATTGGGCGCGAGCAACCTCAAGGCATCCGGCTCTTCGACCACTTGTAATGGACGAATCCAGGTATTCAATTGCTGGTCAGAAAGTTCTTCTTCCAGCAATTGCAAGCATTTGCCCCACAGAGCATTTCCCACTAGGGATCCCCTAATCAAATTGAATTGAACCCAGCATTTTATACTGCATTAGTTATATGGCGAAACACTATTTAGATAACCGGTCACTAAAATTTATTAATTTGTTTTTGTTGTTTTATTTTGACTCTGAAAGGCCCAGGGAGTAGAATTCACGGCCCAAATTTTCATGATGATGATTCAAGGTCCTGAGCAATGAAAAGAACATTTCAACCCAGTAACCTGAAGCGTGCACGCACCCATGGTTTTCGTGCTCGTAGTGGTACAGTAGGTGGTCGTAAAGTGCTGAAATCCCGTCGCGCCAAGGGCAGAGCACGTTTGTCTGCATAAGTTCCAATTCTCTTACGGGAGTTAGAACCGCATATGAATGCGAACCAGGCGCGTTTTTCAAAGCGCGCCAGGCTTTTGAAGCCTGCAGAATTCAGTCGAGTATTTGACCAGGCTCTACGATCGAGTGACCGTCTGTTTATTATACTGGTCCGCCTGAACGACAAACTATCATCCCCCCGACTGGGGCTGGCGATTTCAAAGAAAAACGCCAGGCTCGCAGTAGATAGAAATCGAATAAAGCGGATTATTCGGGAAAGCTTCAGACATAATCTGTCCCGGTTACCTGCAGCAGATTTCGTAGTTATGGCCAGGCCGGTAACCAGAACGCTTACAAACCAAGCACTATTTGATTCCCTGGATAACCACTGGAACAGGCTGATTAAGCAATGCGAAGAATCTTCATCGGACTAATTCGGTTTTACCAGATGGCGATTAGCCCATTTTTTCCCCCACATTGCCGATACACTCCTACGTGTTCCAGCTATTCGGTTGAAGCAATCTCACGATTTGGTATATTTCGCGGTGGCTGGATGGCCATGAAACGAATTGGTCGCTGCCATCCCTGGCACGAAGGCGGGTATGACCCGGTTCCTGAACATAACGATAACCCTAAACGATAGAATCCGATGGACAATCAACGTACCCTGCTTTATCTCTCTTTCTTTTTTATCCTGTTTTTGATCTGGCAGGCCTGGCAGCAGGATTACGCTCCAAAACCTGTTGCGCCACAACCGGTGACTAGTACGTCGGATTCCATTTCTTCTGGATTACCTGAGCCTGCCCTGGTTGAAGAACAAGCCCTGGATACGCCTTCGATGGCTTCTATGGTGTCTGATAATGTACAGGCGAAAGCAGATCGTCGATTTGTAAAAGTAGTGACGGATGTATACACGCTGCAGATCGATTCAAAAGGTGGCGATATACGCCAGTTGAAATTGCGTAAATACCCTGAGAGTTCTGATGCCAAAGATGAGGAATTCGAACTCCTGTCCAGTAAAGAAAGCCGCTACCATATTGTTCAGTCCGGCTTACTGTCCTCAGATTCCGCTGCGCCCAACCATCATGCTATTTACCGGGTTGAACAGGATGAATATGAGTTAAAGGACGGCAGTGACGAATTAACAGTAAATCTTTTCTGGGAAGAAGACGGTGTTCAGGCAAAAAAAGTGCTTACCTTTAAACGGGATTCGTATGTCATCGATGTTGAGCATTATGTGACATCAACCAATTCCAGCTGGACCGGGAGCCAGTATCGCCAGCTCACTCGCGGAGAACCGGATACTCGGAATGAATCCAGCTTTATATATACCTATACCGGTGGTGTCATCTATAACGATGAAATCAAGTACGAGAAAATAGATTTGTCAGACATCATGGACAATGACCTGAAAATGGATATGAAAGGTGGTTGGGTGGCCATGATCCAGCATTATTTCCTGTCAGCCTGGATTCCGGATCAGCTTGAAAGTAATTTTACTTATTCTCGTAATCCTAACCCTAATCGTTATATTTTAGGCATGCGATCACCCGCAGTGAATATTGCAGCGGGCGAACAAGCTCGTTTCCACAGCCAGCTGGTAGTTGGGCCAAAACTGCCAAATCGCCTGGAAACCATTGCACCGGGTCTAGAACTGACAGTTGACTACGGCATACTCACTATTCTGGCGAAGCCGCTGTACTGGCTGCTTGAAAAATTTCATAGCATTTTTAATAACTGGGGCTGGGCCATTATCTTCCTCACCATTACCGTTAAGTTACTGTTTTATAAGCTATCGGAAACCAGTTATCGTTCTATGGCCAAGATGCGTAAAGTGGCGCCACGTTTACAGGCTTTGAAAGAACGTTATGGCGAAGACCGCCAACGTATGTCCCAGGCCATGATGCAGATGTACAAGGAAGAGAAGATCAATCCTCTGGGCGGTTGTTTGCCCATAGTCGTACAGATTCCTGTGTTCATTGCTCTGTACTGGGTGCTGCTGGAATCGGTGGAAATGCGCAATGCGCCTTTTGCTCTATGGATTACCAACTTGTCTGAACAGGACCCCTATTTCATCCTGCCGTTGCTGATGGGTGCCTCCATGTTCATTCAACAAAAATTGAATCCAGCGCCGATGGATCCGATGCAACAGAAAATCTTCCAGTTTTTGCCCATCGTATTTACTATTTTCTTCCTGTTTTTCCCATCGGGACTGGTACTCTACTGGGTGGTGAATAACACCTTGTCCATTGCGCAACAGTATGTGATTACCAAACGGATTGAAGCCAGTTAAATTCGTATGCCACAGAGGCACGGAGAACACTGAGTGTATTAAAATGATACGTTATCTCTGTGAACTCCGTGTCTCTGTGGCAAATTAATATGTCCAACAATGAAACCATAGCCGCTATTGCCACTGCCCCCGGTCGAGGTGGTGTGGGGATTGTGCGGGTATCTGGCCCGAATTGTGTCGATATTGCAAATAATGTCCTGGGTTTGTGTCCTGAAGTAAGACGAGCCGAGTATTTACCTTTCAAAGATGCCAGCGCTGAAATCATCGATACAGGTATCGCCCTGTATTTCAAAAAACCCTATTCCTTTACCGGTGAAGATGTATTAGAACTCCAGGCCCATGGAGGTCCAGTGGTGCTGGACCTGTTGTTGAAAAGAGTTCTGCAAGCTGGAGCACGGATGGCTCGTGCAGGGGAATTCACCGAGCAGGCGTTTCTTAACGATAAAATGGACTTAGCTCAGGCTGAGGCTGTGGCGGATTTGATTGAAGCGGATTCGGAGCAGGCAGCAAAAGCCGCAGTGCGATCATTGCAGGGCGAATTTTCCAGAACAGTTCATGAACTGGTAGAAAAAATCATTTCACTTCGTTTATATGTGGAAGCTGCGCTGGATTTCCCGGAAGAAGAAATTGATTTTCTATCCGATGGTGTAGTGGAGACTAAACTCAACATCATTATTCAAGCACTGGATGAAGTATTCGAATCGGCTCGTCAAGGCTGTTTGTTAAGGGAGGGCATGACCCTGGTGATTGCCGGGCGCCCCAATGCCGGGAAATCCAGCCTGTTAAACCAGTTGGCTGGGCGTGAGTCTGCCATAGTGACCGATATTCCAGGTACCACCCGGGATGTTCTGCGTGAACATATCCAGATTGATGGATTGCCCTTACATGTGATCGATACCGCAGGCTTGAGGGATTCTGAGGACCCAGTTGAGCAGGAAGGTGTGCGTCGGGCCTGGAAGGAGATCGACCAGGCGGATCGAGTACTGCTGTTGCTGGATGACCAGCATCATGAAAATGACCACCTGAGTATTGAAGATCAGCTGCCTAAGCAAATTGGCCGCACTCGAGTATTTAATAAAATTGATCTTACCGGCCGCAGAGCGGGTATCACAAATGTGAACAACGAGGTGGAAGTTGCCCTTAGTGCGAAATCTGGGGAGGGCCTGGATATTTTAAAATCCCACCTGAAGCAATGCATGGGCTATGAGCAGCCGGGAGAAGGTCGGTTCATGGCCAGGCGTCGCCATCTCGATGCACTGGAGGCGGCCAGGGAGTACCTGCTTACGGCCCAGAACAACCTGCTCAAATACCAGGCCGGTGAACTGCTAGGGGAAGATCTGAGACTGGCACAGTCGGAATTGAATCAGATTACCGGTGAATTCACCTCGGAAGATCTTTTGGGTCGTATATTCTCCAGCTTCTGCATTGGAAAGTGATAGTGACTTAACATGTATTTAATTTAAGTTATTAATAATATTAAAATTTATTGTAATTCTTTATTTAATATTTCTATTACCTCCTTAGAAATTATTAATTAGATATTTTAAATCGTCGGAATAAGATCCCCATGTAGTCTCTGAGTAAATACATAACATTAACGGGAGGAATATCATGGATCTCAAAGGTAGTAATACCGAGCAAAACTTGAAAGACGCATTTTCCGGTGAGTCTCAGGCCAACCGCCGTTATCTCTATTTTGCCAACAAAGCCGATGTGGAAGGCTATGCCGATATTTCTGCATTATTTCGTTCGACTGCTGAAGGTGAAACTGGCCATGCCCATGGTCACCTGGAGTACCTGGAGCAATGTGGTGATCCAGCCACAGGCATGCCATTTGGTTCAACTTCAGACAATCTGAAATCGGCGGTTGCTGGTGAAACCCATGAGTATACAGATATGTATCCTGGCATGGCGAAAACCGCACGTGATGAAGGTTTTGATGAAGTGGCCGACTGGTTTGAAACCCTCGCTAAAGCAGAGCGTTCTCACGCCAATCGTTACCAGAAAGCCCTGAGTGAGATGGAATAACGGTATTTAGAACACGGTCATCGATCGATGACCGTGTTTAATGCTGTGTTCAATCAAAATGGGAGCATGAAACATGTCAACCTCGAATCGTGAAGGTAACCTTGAAGCGCCTACGCGACATCCTCTGGACTGGAAATCCGAAGATTTTTATAACGAAGACACACTGTTTGAGGAAATGGAGCGTGTGTTTGACATCTGTCATGGTTGTCGACGTTGTATCAGTCTCTGTCAGTCATTCCCCACCCTGTTCGATCTGGTGGATGAATCGGAAACCTATGAAGTCGATGGTGTAGCGAAACAGGATTACTGGAAAGTAATTGATCACTGTTATCTGTGTGATCTTTGCTACATGACCAAATGCCCTTATGTTCCCCCCCATGAGTGGAATCTCGATTTCCCTCATCTGATGCTTCGAGCCAAAGCGGTAAAATTCAAACGGGGTGAAGTGAAAACCCGTGATCGAATATTAACCAGCACAGATACCGTCAGCAATCTGGCCGGTATTCCTGTGGTGTCATCGGTGGTTAATGCAGTCAATAACTGGAAGCCGACGCGCAAAATAATGGAATCGGTTCTGGGAGTGCATGCGGATGCAAAATTACCTAAATATCACAGTTATAGTCTTAGAAAACGACTGAAAAATCGTGAAAATGAAGTAAAAGGCGATGCAGCGGGAACAACCACAGGGAAAGTCGCCCTGTTCACCACCTGTTATATGAATCGTAATGAACCGGATATAGGTGAGGATTTTGTAGCCGTGTTCCAGCACAACGCTATTGAAGTGACCACACCCGATGTTGAGCGTTGCTGCGGTATGCCCAAGCTTGAACTTGGGGATCTGGAAGCTGTGGAAAAAGCCAAACAGGTTAATATCCCGGAGCTGGCCAGACTGGTGGATGAAGGTTATGACCTCACCGCTCTAATTCCTTCCTGTGTATTGATGTTTAAGCAGGAACTGCCACTGATGTACCCGGATGATGAGGATGTGAAAAAGGTACAACAGGCTTTTTACGATCCCTTCGAATATCTCATGCTGCGCCATAAGGCGGGCAAACTTAACACCGATTTTAAAGATGGTCTGGGTAAAGTGGCCTATCATGCAGCCTGCCATCAACGGGTACAGAATATCGGGCCCAAAACCAAAGATATGCTAAGTCTGATTCCAGACACCGAAGTTGAGGTGATTGAGCGCTGTTCTGGCCATGATGGCACCTATGCGGTGAAAAAAGAATTTCATGACGCTTCTATGAAAATAGGTCGCCCTGTGGTGAACCGGGTAAAAAATTCCGAAGCAGAGCATTATGGCAGCGACTGTGCCATGGCCGGTCATCATATCGAAAATGGGCTCAAATCGGGACAATTGCCGGAACATCCCATCAGTTTACTTAGAAAAGCCTACGGAATTTAAAACTGGAGACAGATATGGCTAATCAATTGACACGAGAAGATCTGTTCAGTCTGGAAAAATATTCTGAAGCCCGTAATGAGTTCCGTGCAAAAGTGATGGAGCACAAAAAAGATCGCCGGGTAGCCATTGGTGATCATGCCGCTCTTTATTTTGAAGATGCCATGACCATGCAATATCAGGTGCAGGAAATGTTACGCATCGAGAAAATTTTCGAAGCCAAAGGCATCCAGGAAGAGCTCGATGTTTATAACTCATTGATTCCCGATGGTAGTAACTGGAAAGCGACTTTCATGATTGAGTATGAAGATGAGGAAGAGCGAAAAGTGGCTCTGGCAAAACTCATCGGTATCGAAAAAGCTCTCTGGGTGAAAGTCGATGGATGTGAGCCGGTGCACCCCATAGCCAACGAAGACCTGGAGCGTGAGACTGAGGAGAAGACCTCCTCCGTCCACTTTGTGCGCTTTGAGTTAACCCCGGAAATGGTGGAAAAAGCCAAATCAGGTGAGAATATTTCCATGGGAATAGACCATCCTGAGTATCAGCACAGTGTAGAGGTGGCAGAAAATATAAGTGCGGCCCTGGTCAAGGATTTAGATTGAGTAATATTAAAAGATCGACTTAAGTGTAGTGTAGTGCTCAAACTCGATCTAACACATTGTAAATTACTTTAGACTTAATCTGACAATTCAGATCTGGGTTGAATGACTCCAATCACCCTGAACCGGCCGTAAAATCAAAAAAGATTTGCCGCAAGGCACAGAGGGCACAGAGGGCACAGAGAAAGTTGACGTGCTTGTAATAGGGCGTACTTTTAAAACTCTGCGCCTCTGTGGCAAAGTTTTAAATTTTTGATCAGTTCGCTTTTGGCTAATAGCAGATATAAGCAATTGTCAGTTTATGTTGAAAATGGTTGTTCAAGTGCCGTAATAAGTCCTGATTTAGATAGTTTCGGGGCAGAACAGACAAACTGACATTAGTGTTTATGTTGTATAATTGCTGACCAATTGGGCCATACGTCGCGCCCATTTCTATAATATATTGATAATTTAACTGCTTAGATAGAAGTAGATATTATGTTTTATCAGGATTCATACGATGTCATAGTTATTGGCGGTGGCCATGCCGGGACCGAAGCGGCCCTGGCGGCTGCGCGTATGGGTTCAAAAACTCTGTTATTGACCCATAATATCGAAACTCTGGGACAGATGAGCTGTAACCCGGCCATCGGCGGTATCGGCAAAGGCCATCTGGTGAAAGAGATCGATGCCATGGGTGGGGTAATGGCGAAAGCCGCCGACCGGGGCGGTATTCAATTTCGTATCCTGAATCGCCGCAAAGGTCCGGCAGTAAGGGCGACCCGTGCCCAGGCCGATCGCCAGCTGTATCGTATGGCCATCCGCCAGACTCTGGAAAACCAGCCTAATTTAAGTATTTTCCAGCAGGCGGTGGATGACCTGATCGTCGAAAATGATCGAGTTGTCGGCGTTATCACCCAGATGGGATTGAAGTTCAGAAGCCAGACGGTAGTGCTGACGGTAGGCACCTTTCTCGGCGGCTTGATTCATATTGGAGAAAGTCACCACTCTGGCGGACGGGCCGGTGATCCACCGTCCATTTCGCTGGCCCATCGCCTGCGAGAACTGCCATTTCGCGTAGATCGACTAAAAACCGGTACTCCACCGAGGATCGACAGTCGCTCCATCGATTATTCCGAGTTGCAGGAACAACCTGGTGATGAACCTACCCCGGTGTTTTCATTCACCGGCAGCCATGAGGATCATCCACAGCAGCTGAGTTGTCATATCACTTACACCAATACGGCTACCCATGACATTATTCGCGGTGGACTGGATCGATCACCCATGTATTCCGGAGTTATAGAAGGTGTGGGGCCTCGCTATTGCCCGTCCATTGAAGACAAGATCGTACGCTTTGCCGATAAGGATAGCCATCAGATATTTATTGAGCCGGAAGGTTTATCCAGCAATGAAATCTACCCCAATGGTATATCTACCAGCCTGCCCTTCGATGTGCAGTTTAATCTGGTGAGGTCGATCAAGGGTTTTGAAAATGCTCATATTACTCGGCCGGGTTACGCCATCGAATATGACTTTTTCGATCCTCGTGATCTGAAATCTTCCCTGGAAACCAAATTTATTCAGGGTCTGTTTTTTGCCGGCCAGATCAATGGGACTACCGGTTATGAAGAAGCTGCTGCCCAGGGCATGTTGGCGGCGATCAATGCATCTCGTCAGGTACAGCAAAAAGATTCCTGGTGTCCTTCCCGTGATCAGGCCTACATCGGTGTTCTGGTTGATGATTTGATTACCAGTGGTACTCGTGAGCCCTACCGCATGTTCACCAGCCGTGCAGAATACCGATTAATTCTTCGGGAAGACAATGCTGATTTGCGACTCAGTGAGCAGGCCCACAACATGGGATTGTTAAGTGACACACAATGGCGAGTGTTTGCGGAAAAACGGCAAGCCATTGAGCGTGAACAGCAGCGCTTGCAGGATTTCTGGGTATCGCCGGGATCTGAGCTGGCCAATCAGCTGAATACGTCACTGGATAAGTCCTTATCAAAAGAGAACCGAGCCCTGGACCTGCTTCGTCGTCCAGAGATGAATTATCAGCGATTAATGGATAATGACATTCTGGGTCCCGGGGTGGCTGATCCGGTTGTGGCCGAACAGGTGGAAATCCAGGCAAAGTACCAGGGCTACCTGAATCGCCAGCAGGATGAAATCGACAAGTCCCGCCGATATGAAACCAGTCTTATTCCCGAAAATATGAATTATGCTGAGGTGCGAGGCTTGTCCAATGAAGTGCGACAGAAGTTAATGGACCATAAGCCTGAGACCATTGGCCAGGCGGGACGGATATCGGGGATAACGCCTGCGGCGATTTCACTGCTTATGGTTCATATTAAGAAAAGCATTAATATGAAGGTAGGATAACGTGTCTTCCCGGCAACTGCTCCTGCGTTGCTCTACTGCTTACTTCCATGTAAGCATTCACTCGCAGGAACGGTTCATATTAAGAAAAGCATTAATATGAAGGTAGGATAGCGAGTCGTCTTCACTCGCAAGAACGGTTCATATTAAAAAAAGCATTAATATGAAGGCTGGATAACGTGTCGTCTCGGCAACTGAGTTTCTTTGGGCTATCCTTGCCCTCGCGAGACACTTGTTCATCCATGAACATCGTCCTGCGTTGCCTACACGGATGTAGGTAAGGAGCGTGAGCAGGATGCGATAGCTTTGCTCTACTGCTTACTTCCATGTAAGCATTCACACGCAAGAACGGTACACATTAAGAAAAGCATTAATATGAAGACTGGATAGCATGTCACCTCGGCAACGGAGTTTGAACACGCTATCAGAGTTATGGAATCATAGTCCTGGACATCTGGGCACTAGCTCCCTATTAGTCAGGAATGGAATAAATTTATATTACTGTCATCTCAATACTTAATCGCTGCCAGGAATTCTGGCTATTCTGTTATTAACACCATAAAGGGGATTTAAATGTTTAAATCAATGAGCATTCTGTTGTTGTCACTGGTATTGATTTTGCCTGGAGTGAGCCAGGCCGAGGGGGAGTATATCAGCAAGAAAAGCCCTTATTCTGTTGCTAAAACCATCGATCGTCTGCAAAATCTGTTGAAAAACAAGGGAATTGAGATATTTAAAAAAGTGGATCATGGTGCGGGTGCAAAGCGAGTGGGTGTGCCACTCAATGACAGCCAGTTGCTGATTTTCGGTAATCCAAAAATGGGCAGCCCTTTGATGGCTGAAGCACCCCTGATGGGTCTGGATTTACCCATGAAAGCGCTGGCCTGGAGCGATGCATCAGGTCAGGTCTGGCTGAGCTATCTCGATCCCCTCGCGCTACAAAAACGCCACAATCTTAAACGGGTGGATATTATTCAAAAAATGACTAATGCATTAAATGCTTTTACTAATCAGGTGGTACAGAAGCAATAGATGGATGCCAGCCGTCGCCTGACCCATGGGCTGGAAAAAATGGGCATTTCACTGGATGCTGAGACCTGTAAGACGCAGGTCCAGTATCTGGAGTTAATTCAAAAATGGAACAAGGTATATAATCTCACGGCCATAACTGATCTGGATCAGATGGTGGTTCGGCATTTACTGGACAGCCTGAGCATACTGCCTTTTATCGACGACACTCCTATACTGGATGTTGGAACGGGTGCTGGACTGCCAGGTATTCCCCTGGCCCTGGCCAGACCGGAATACGAATTTGTTCTGCTCGATAGCAATGGCAAAAAAACCCGCTTCCTGACCCAGGTAAAAATAGAGTTAGACATTGATAACATAGACATTATTCACAGTAGGATAGAGGACTACCGTCCGAGCAAAACCTTTAGCATTGTCACATGTCGGGCATTTGCTGAGATAAATACTATATTGGAACGCACCCAACATCTGTTAACATCAGAGACTCGGATACTGGCAATGAAAGGAAAGCAGGAATTGCCAGTGCTGGAAGCAGGATTCAAGCAAGTGGACAGTCACCCGTTGCAGGTTGCGTGGCTGAATGAAGAACGCCAACTTATAGAAATCAGAACAACATGACTCAAGTAATTGCAGTAACCAATCAAAAAGGAGGTGTGGGTAAAACCACCACATCGGTCAATTTGGCTGCCTCGCTGTCTGCGGTGAAACGTAAAGTGTTGCTGGTTGATATGGATCCTCAGGGTAACGCCACCATGGGCAGTGGTGTGGACAAGAGCAGCCTGGAACAGTCTGTCTGTGATGTGCTACTGGGTGATGCCCAAATCAGAGACTGTATTCATTATATAGAGAGTTCTGGTTTCTCGGTTTTGCCATCTAATAGCGACCTGACCGCGGCAGAAGTGGAATTGATGAATTCCACTAACCGCGAACGTCGTTTACGTGATGTACTTGATCAGGTGAAGGCTGAGTATGACTATGTCATCGTAGATTGCCCGCCCTCTTTAAATATGTTGACCTTGAATGCTCTGGTCGCCGCCGATGGTGTATTGATCCCCATGCAGTGTGAATACTATGCCTTAGAAGGTTTATCGGCTCTGGTGGAAACCATCGAGCAGGTTCGTGGCACCGTCAATCCCAGTTTACGTATTGAAGGCCTGCTCCGCACCATGTTCGACCCTAGAAATAAACTGGCCAATGATGTGTCCGATCAGCTGATCGAGCATTTTGGTGACCAGGTTTATCGCACAATCGTGCCAAGGAATGTGCGTCTGGCGGAAGCCCCCAGTCATGGTTTGCCGGTATTAACCTATGATAAAACGTCCCGCGGAGCCCTTGCCTATTTTTCTCTGGCCGGTGAAATTATTCAAAATCATGTTAAAGCGGGTTCTGTCCCTGCCGGCGCAGCAGTGGCTTAAGAGGTTTTTAGATGTCTGCCAAGAAACGAGGACTCGGTCGTGGTCTGGATGCCCTACTGGGTAGTGCCGCCAACGTAAATGATCTGACTAACCCCGCACCAGCTTCAACCTCAGACCGTCAGCAGTCAGGTTTGCAGCATATCGGGGTGGATTTAATTCAACGCGGCACATATCAGCCTCGAGTTCACTTCGAGCCGGAATCCCTGCAGGAACTGGCCGATTCTATCCGTGCCCAGGGCGTGGTTCAGCCCATCGTGGTACGACCACTGCCAGCTGGCCGCTATGAATTGATTGCCGGTGAGCGTCGCTGGAGGGCATCCCAATTGGCAGGCCTTTCTGATATACCGGCGGTGATCAAGGATCTGGATGACCAGAGCGCGGCGGCTGTTTCCCTGATCGAAAATATTCAGCGTGAAAATCTTAACCCGCTGGAAGAATCCCGAGCTCTGCAGCGACTGATCGATGAATTCTCCCTGACTCATCAGGAAGTCGCGGAAACCGTGAGTCGTTCCCGTACCATGGTCACCAACCTGTTACGTCTGAAAGATCTTAACGAAGATGTTAAACGCCTGCTGGATGAACGTCAGATAGAAATGGGCCATGCCCGTGCCCTACTGGCCATTAGCGGTACTGATCAGAGCCAGCTGGCACACAAAGTGGCCAAAAAAGGTCTGTCGGTAAGGGAAACCGAACGTCTGGTTAAACACTTCCTGAACCCATCTCCTCAACCGAATGCTTCCTCATCCAGGATCGATCCAGATATCAAACGTTTGTCCGATGAATTAAGTGAACGTTTGGGCGCCAGTGTGGATATTCAGAACAAGTCCGGAGGCAAGGGTAAACTGGTCATCAGTTACACCAGCCTGGACGAGCTCGACGGCATCCTGTCCAAAATCCATTAAGACTAAAAAGTTAAAGGCTTTGCCACGGTGGCACAGAGTTGTATAAGGTTAAGCAAAAATCTTTGACTTACAACTTTATAACTCTCTATTCTTATATACAGTCCATAGCTATGAATTTGAGATTGAAACAAGTGAGCAATTAACCGAATAAGACTTCACCGTTTATCGGTTTTTTTACTGGCTATCACCATGTTTCAACTATAACTAGTTGTTTTTAACTTATGCTGAAAAAAAACTTCACTTTATTGATGTATATAAACTTATGCTTATTTTCTAAAATAAATCAGCTTTATTGAGTCATTAAGTCCTTGACCCTTATCAAGCCACTACTTATAATCTCGGCCGATTTAGAGGCCTTTCCGAATGTGTGTTAGGTCTAAAAAAATGGAAAAAACGAGTACCAGACAGATTCGTCAGATTATTCTGATTCAGCTTGGCACAGCATTTGCCTTGTCTGCGGGACTGTTGATGATAGATCCAGTCTATTCTTGGTCGGCATTGACCGGTGGACTGATCGCTACTCTGGCTAACGCATATTTTGCATGGAAGGTTTTTGCTAAACAGCAGGAATCGAAACCAGAGCAAATCCTCGCCAGCTACTACGCGGCTGAGGTCGGCAAAATTATTTTGACCGTAATGATGTTTATCGGTGCGATTGTTTTAATCAAACCACTGAGCATTATCACACTTATGGGTGTGTATATGTTTAACCATATGATTCCATGGTTGGCGTCATTTTATATTAATGACGACGATTTAATTCGGAGATATAAGAATGGCAGGTGATAGCATCACTTCCGGTGAATATATAAAACATCATCTTCAGAACATGACCTTTGGACAACATCCAAATGGCAGCTGGGGTTTGGCTGAAACAGCAGAACAAGCTAAAGAAATGGGTTTCTGGGCTTTTCATGTTGATTCACTGGGCTGGTCTCTGGTCCTGGGTCTTATTTTCTTCTTTTCATTCCGTAAGGTTGCTAAAACCGCTACCACTGGAGTTCCTCAGGGTTTCCAGAATTTTGCGGAAATGATAGTCGAATTTATTGATAGCAGTGTTCGCGGTTCCTTTAATGGCAAAAATCCTATTGTTGCTCCTCTAGCGTTGACCATCTTTGCCTGGGTGTTCCTGATGAATGCTATGGATCTGATCCCCGTTGACTGGCTACCGTTGCTGGCTGGCTGGGTGGGTGCTAACGTCTTCGGCATGGATCCGCATCACGTTTTCTTCAAGGTTGTTCCAAGCACAGACCCTAATGTCACTTTCGGCATGGCGCTGGGTGTGTTCTGGCTGATGCTGTATTACAGCGTCAAAGTCAAAGGCTTCGGAGGCTTCTTTGGTGAACTGGCTTTTCAGCCATTCGGTAAAATCGGTGCGCCTTTTAATCTAATACTGGAAGGTGTATCTCTAATATCTAAACCTGTATCACTGGCCTTACGTTTGTTCGGAAATATGTATGCAGGTGAAACCATTTTCATTCTGATTGCGCTGATGTTTGGCGCCAGCATAGGCATGGGCATCTTCGGTGGTCTGCTGCAGCTGGGTTGGGCAATCTTCCATATTCTGATTATTACCTTACAGGCATTCATATTTATGACGCTGACTATCGTATATCTGGATATGGCGCATTCAGAACACTAAGCCGGAAAACTTTTCGAAAGATTTTAATTTTTAAATTTAACTTTTCTCACAGGAGATAATGATGGAAATCGCAACTGCACTGTTGTACATCGCTGGTGGTTTGATGATGGGTCTAGGTGCCCTGGGTGCGGCCGTGGGTATTGGTATCCTTGGTGGTCGTTTCCTGGAAGGTGCTGCTCGTCAGCCTGAACTGATCCCAATGCTGCGTACTCAGTTCTTCATCGTAATGGGTCTTGTTGACGCGGTTCCGATGATCGCCGTAGGTATTGCACTTTACGTTCTGTTCGCTGTTGTTGGTGGTTAATCATCGCCATGGCTCACAGCCGGGTTTTTGGTTTAACACTTAAGAGGAACTAGCATGAACATTAATGCAACCCTCATCGGCCAATCGATAGCTTTCTTTCTATTCGTTTGGTTCGTGATGAAATACATTTGGCCACCGCTGATTGCTGCGCTGGATGAACGTAAGAAAACGATTGCCGATGGTTTAGCTGCTGCCGAACGTGGTAAGCATGAGCAGGAACTGGCAGAAAAAGTCGCTGAGAAACACATTAAAGAAGCCAAAGGTCAGGCATCTGAAATTGTGACTCAGGCACAGAAGCGTGCTTCAGAAATTGTTGAAGAAGCCAAAGACGGCGCAAAAGAAGAAGCCGGTCGTATCAAAGCAGCGGCTAGCGCTGAAATTGATCAGGAAGTGAATCGGGCCAAAGAACATCTGAGACAACAAGTTGCAAGTATTACGATTGCCGGTGCCGAGAAAATTCTGAAGCGCGAAATCGACGAGAAAGCTCACGGCAATATTGTCGATGAGTTGATCGCGCAGATATAGGTGCGCACTTATGTCGGATAACACTACTGCCGCCCGTCCCTATGCCCGCGCCGTGTTTGAAGCGGCTCAGGGTGATTCTTCTCAGGTCAAATGGTCTGAGTTGTTAAGCTTTATGTCTTCAGTGATAAGCAATGAAGATATGAGCAACGCACTGGATTCACCCCACATTGGTGCTAAGGAAAAAGGTGAGCTGTTGATTGAAGTGTGTGGTGGCGATATTTCTGAAGCCAATCGCAACTTTATAAAATTGCTTGCTGAAAATGGTCGTCTGAAACTGATGCCGGAAATTACGGAATTATATGAAGTGTTCCGTGCCGAGGCTGAAAGTAAGATTGATGCGATTGTTACATCTGCCTATCCTTTGTCAGATGCACAGCTGCAGGCCATGACCAAAGCACTTAAAAAGAAACTCGGATGTGATGTCACACTGGTGACAGAAATCGATGAAACATTAATCGGCGGTGTCGTTATTCGGGCTGGCGATTTAGTCATTGATGGCTCAGCGCAAGCAAAACTGGCTGCTTTAGCCCATACGCTGACCCATTGATATAGAGGATTGAAGAATGCAACTGAATCCATCAGAAATCAGTGAACTGATTAAAAAACGAATTGAGGGCTTCGAGTCAACAGCTGAAGCTCGTACCGAAGGTACAATTGTAAGTCTGACCGACGGAATTATCCGTATCCACGGTCTGGCCGAAGCCATGCAGGGTGAGATGATCGAGCTGCCTGGTGATACATATGCCCTGGCATTGAACCTTGAGCGCGACTCGGTTGGTGCCGTTGTTCTGGGTTCTTACGGCCACCTGACCGAAGGTGATATCGCCAAATGTACCGGCCGAATTCTAGAAGTGCCGACAGGTGATGCTCTTTTAGGCCGTGTGGTTGATTCACTGGGTACCCCAATCGATGGTAAAGGCCCAATTGAAACTACCACTTCAGCGCCTATCGAAAAGATTGCCCCAGGTGTTATTGAGCGTAAATCGGTAGACCAGCCTGTACAGACAGGCCTGAAATCGATCGACTCCATGGTGCCCATCGGACGTGGTCAGCGTGAGCTGATTATCGGTGACCGCCAGACAGGTAAAACAGCGGTAGCGATCGATGCCATCATCAATCAGAAAGGCACCGGTGTTAAATGTGTCTATGTGGCGGTTGGCCAGAAAGCATCAACTATTGCCAACGTTGTGCGCAAACTGGAAGAACACGGAGCCATGGAGCATACCATTGTAGTTGCAGCGGCGGCTTCCGATTCTGCGGCCATGCAGTACATCGCGCCATATTCAGGTTGTTCAATGGGTGAGTTCTATCGTGATAAGGGTGAAGATGCCCTGATCGTATATGATGATTTAACCAAACAGGCATGGGCTTACCGCCAGGTATCTCTGTTGTTGCGTCGTCCACCGGGTCGTGAAGCTTATCCAGGTGACGTTTTCTATTTGCATTCTCGTCTATTAGAGCGTGCAGCGCGAGTTAATGCAAAATACGTTGAAAGACACACCAACGGTGAAGTTAAAGACAAAACCGGTTCATTGACGGCATTGCCCATCATCGAAACCCAGGCCGGTGACGTATCTGCTTTCGTACCCACCAACGTAATTTCTATTACGGATGGTCAGATCTTCCTGGAATCGGATCTGTTTAACTCAGGTATTCGTCCTGCGATTAATGCGGGTCTGTCCGTATCTCGTGTAGGTGGTGCCGCGCAGACCAAGATCATCAAGAAGCTGGGTGGTGGTATTCGTCTGGCTCTGGCTCAGTTTCGTGAGCTGGCGGCATTTGCACAGTTCGCATCAGACCTTGATGATGCAACTCGTGAGCAGCTGGAACGTGGTGAGCGGGTAACTGAACTGATGAAACAGGCTCAGTATTCGCCCATGAGTACAGCAGAAATGGCCTTTTCACTGTTTGCGGTGAATGAAGGATACATGGACGATGTTGAGGTAAACAAGATCGTAGCATTTGAAGCGGCTATGCAGTCTCACCTGAAGAGCGCCAACGTCGATCTGGTCAACAGTATCAATGAAACGGCTGACTTCAATGACGAAATTGCGAATCTAATGAAAGCCGCGATTGAAGCTTTCAAAGCTAACGGCGTCTGGTAATCGGAGAGTAAATCATGGCGGGTGCAAAAGAAATCCGGACCAAGATCAAGAGTATTAAAAACACTCAGAAGATCACCAAAGCCATGGAAATGGTGGCGGCCAGTAAAATGCGCAAAGCGCAGGAACGTATGAATGCCACTCGACCCTATGCGGAAAAGATGCGAAATGTAGTGTGTCATCTGGCACATTCGCATCCTGAGTACAAACATCCGTTTATGATCGAACGCGAAGTAAAACGTGTGGGTTACATTGTTGTTACGTCCGACCGCGGTCTCTGTGGTGGCTTGAACGTAAACCTGTTCAAGAAGACCATCAACGACATGATTGCCCATCATGACAAAGGTGTCGAAATAGATGTGGTTGCCGTTGGCCGTAAAGGTGTTGAATATTTCAAACGCCAGAGCGGAAATTTGCTGGCTGAAATCAGTCAGTTGGGTGATTCACCCCATATCAATGACCTGATTGGCACGGTTAAAGTAATGCTGGATGCATACACCGACGGTAAGATCGATGCGCTGTATCTGGTAAACAACCAGTTTGTGAATACCATGACGCAGCAACCAGAAGTACAGCAGATGCTTCCGGTTTCTGGAGCCAAAGATGCTCAGTTGAAACATCACTGGGACTACATCTATGAGCCAGATTCAAAAGATATTCTGGATGCATTGTTAATGCGCTTTATTGAGTCTCAGGTCTATCAGGGTGTGGTTGAAAACATTGCCTGTGAAATGTCGGCTCGAATGGTTGCGATGAAGAGCGCAACCGATAATGCGGGAGACATTATTAAAGAGCTTGAAACTGTGTACAACAAAGCTCGTCAGGCAGCGATTACCCAGGAAATTTCTGAAATCGTGGCCGGTGCAGCTGCAGTATAACGATATACGCTCCATTCGCCGAGTGCAGTGGACAAACAGAATTTAAGTAATATAGAGGATCAGTCTTATGAGTGCTGGAAAAGTTGTCGAAGTCATCGGTGCGGTGGTCGACGTTGAGTTCCCTAGGGACAGCATTCCCAAGGTATACGATGCGTTAAAGATTGACGATGCAGGCCTGACGCTGGAAGTTCAGCAGCAGTTAGGTGATGGCATTGTTCGTACCATCGCCATGGGACCCACAGATGGTTTGAAACGTGGATTATCCGTTTCCAACACTGGTTCGCCCATCATGGTACCCGTAGGTCAGAAAACCCTCGGCCGAGTGATGAACGTATTAGGTGAGCCGATTGATGAAGCGGGTGAAATCGGCGCTGAAATGTCACTGCCTATTCATCGTGAAGCACCTAAATATGAAGAGCTGTCTTCAGAAGTAGCTATCCTGGAAACCGGCATCAAGGTTATCGACCTGGTTATGCCGATCTCCAAGGGTGGTAAAATTGGTCTGTTCGGTGGTGCGGGTGTAGGTAAAACTGTAACCCTGATGGAGCTGATTCGTAACATCGCTATCGAGCACAGCGGCTTCTCTGTATTCGCCGGTGTCGGTGAGCGTACTCGTGAAGGTAACGACTTCTACTACGAGATGGAAGAAGGTGGCGTTCTGGATAAGGTTGCCCTGGTTTACGGTCAGATGAACGAGCCTCCAGGAAACAGATTGCGTGTAGCACTGACAGGTCTAACTATTGCGGAAAATTTCCGTGACGAAGGCCGTGACGTACTGATGTTCATTGATAACATCTACCGTTACACTCTGGCGGGTACTGAAGTATCAGCCCTGTTGGGTCGTATGCCATCTGCGGTAGGTTACCAGCCAACTCTGGCGGAAGAAATGGGTGTACTACAGGAACGTATTACCTCTACCAAAACCGGTTCGATCACTTCATTCCAGGCGGTATATGTACCTGCGGATGACTTGACTGACCCATCTCCAGCAACAACTTTTGCTCATCTTGATGCGACGCTGGTATTGTCTCGTCAGATCGCCGAGCTGGGTATTTACCCTGCGGTGGATCCCCTTGACTCTACTTCTCGTCAGTTGGACCCACAGGTTGTTGGCCAGGAACATTACGACATCGCTCGTGGTGTACAGGGTACCTTGCAGCGTTATAAAGAACTGAAAGACATCATCGCCATCCTGGGTATGGATGAGTTATCGGACGAGGACAAACAGGCCGTAGCCCGTGCTCGTAAGATGCAGCGCTTCCTGTCACAGCCGTTCTTCGTAGCCGAGGTTTTCACTGGTTCGCCAGGTAAATATGTGTCTCTGAAAGAAACACTGTCTAGCTTCAAAGCAATTCTTGAAGGTGAATACGACCATGTGCCTGAGCAGGCGTTCTACATGGTTGGTGGCATCGACGAAGTTGCTGAAAAAGCTAAAAACATCAAATAGTAGGTAAGTCATTATGGCAATGACAATTCACTTAGACATCGTCAGTGCTGAACAGGAAATATGGTCAGGCCCTGCCACCATGGTATTTGCACCAGGTGAAATGGGTGAGCTGGGTATTGCGCCCCGCCATACTCCTTTGCTTACCCGGCTGAAAGCGGGTGAAGTTCGAGTTAAAGACGACCACGATAAAGAAGAATCATTCTTTATATCCGGCGGAATTCTGGAAATTCAGCCTCATGTGGTGACCGTGCTTGCAGATACTGCTGTGCGAGCGGATGATCTAGATGAAGCGGCGGCGATTCAGGCCAAACAGCGCGCAGAAGAGCACATGGCGGATAAAAAATCCGAAATGGATCTGGCAAATGCCCGTGCTGAACTGGCAGAGGCTGCCGCTATGATCGAGACCATCAGAAAGGTACGAGACCGTAAGTAAGCCTGATGTGAAATCAGTTCTGGCAGCATAGCCAGTATTAAGAAAAAGCCGGACACAGTTCGGCTTTTTTTTCGGTTAGAATAAGCTTTATCAAGTTACATGTGATCACGAGATGGATATTCAGGTGGATATAGTCAGTGCAGAGCAGGAAATCTGGTCCGGCTATGCCAGAATGGTCTTTGCACCAGGTGAGATGGGAGAATTAGGCATCTTACCCAGACACTCGCCATTATTGTCTCGTTTAAAAGCCGGTGAAGTCCGTATAGTTGGAGTGGATGAGAGTGAGCATTCATTTTTTATATCTGGTGGTATACTTGAAATTCAGCCTCATGTGGTGACCATTCTGGCCGATACTGCTATTAGAGCCGGTGATCTGGATGAGGCTGCGGCCATTGAAGCGAAACGACGAGCAGAAGACGTTATGGCAGAGCGTAAATCTGAAATGGATTTTGCACGTGCTAAAGCAGAATTGTCTGAATTATCCGCTTTGATTGAAACCATCAAAAAAATACGCAATCGGAAGGCCTGATATCCTAATGTGGGTTTTCTAATTTATATCATAGAATAAAAAAATTACTGAAGTACAAGGAAAACCGATGTCCCTGAGTGTGGTAATCCTCGCCGCCGGTAAAGGCACCCGAATGAAATCCGATAAGCCAAAGGTTTTGCATGAACTGGCCGGTAAGCCCTTGCTTGGACATGTCTATGACACAGCCAAAAAGCTTGGTGCAGAAGAAGTTGTTATTATTTATGGGCATGGAGGAGAACAGGTAAAAACGGCCTGTGCATCATTTGATGCCGTATGGGTAGAACAGAAACAGCAATTAGGTACGGGACATGCCGTGCAACATGCCATGGAGGCAGTGAATCCACGCAATGACGTACTGGTTTTATACGGAGATGTGCCCCTCGCTACAGATATCAGTCTAAAGCTGTTAATCGAGGACTTTGACAATAAAATTTCCCTGATGACGGTGATTCTGGACAATCCAACGGGTTATGGTCGTATTATCCGTAATCAGCACGACAAAGTTGTAGCGATAGTTGAACAGAAAGATGCCACGGATGATGAAAAAAATATCTGTGAAGTTAACACGGGAATCTTAGCGGCCAATGCATCTGTGTTGAATGACTTACTGTCAAAAATTGATAATAACAATAGCCAGCAAGAATATTACCTGACAGATATTTTTGCTTTAGCTTCGCAGCAGGGTATTGAGATAGTAACATCACATCCTGCCAACACATACGAAGTGGAAGGTATCAATACCCGGCAGCAGTTAGCCGTCTTAGAGCGTATTCATCAAAATAATATTGCCAGTAAATTAATGGAAAATGGTGTGACGATTTGCGATCCTGCACGAATTGATGTTCGTGGTGAGCTTGAGATTGATAACGACGTAATGATCGATATCAATGTGATATTGCAGGGCAAAGTGAAAATTGGTAAAGGCAGCAGCATTGGAGCCAACTGTATTATTGTGGATTCAATCATCGGTGAGAATGTGATAATAAAAGCCAACTGTGTCATTGAAAGTTCAATGCTAGATGATCATGTTGAAGTAGGGCCTTTTGCCAGATTGCGTCCAGACACAGTATTAAGTGAAAACAGTCGAGTAGGTAATTTTGTCGAGATAAAAAAATCAACTATTGGAAAAGGCAGTAAGGTGAATCACCTGAGTTACATTGGAGATACCGATATGGGTGAGGATGTTAACATCGGTGCCGGAACCATCACCTGTAACTATGATGGTGCTAACAAGCACAAAACGACGATTAAGGACAAAGTATTTGTTGGCTCGAATTCCCAGTTGGTGGCCCCGGTAATCCTAGGTGAGAATGCCACCATAGCCGCTGGCGCCACCATTACCAAAGATGTTGAGGATGGTGCACTAGCGATTAGTCGCAGTGCACAAAAATCCATTAAGAACTGGCTTAGACCAAGCAAAAAATAGTTTAAATCGCTAAACTAGTGTCACAAACCAGTTCAAATTCAGAGGACTGAATATTTACCTGGTGTCTGGGTTCTCGGGAATTGTACATATACCATTCGTTACATGTAGTTAGGGCTTCGGTTATGGAGTTATAGTAGCCAAGCACATGGCCCAGTTCCGTCATTAGGGTAACTTTATTTTTATCCCAGGTTTTAACATAAAATTTCATTCTATTTTCCCCATTAATTAGTATGTCTAGAGTAGAGATAGAAGCTGAATAAAAGATGTCTATTGAGTTAAGGTTTTGTGACAGATGAGCAATACAGGAAAACAACTGGACAGTCAGCAGCTGTATGAACATCAAAAACAGAAAATAGCACAAGGTCTTATTAAAACGGCGCCGGCTATACTGATCGCCGGTTTAACTAAAAGTGAGAATATTGGTGCTGTTTATCGACTGGCAGATGCGGCTGGTTGTAATACGATTTATTTACTTGAAGAGAATGACAAAAGCCTGGATACGAAAATTATTAAAAAAGTATCACGTAATACACTTGAATCAATTCAAACAACTAGATTAAACCTGGAACAATTAAAAATATGGTATAGAAAATGGCCACCCATGATTGCGATTGAGATTACATCGAAATCAACCAGTATTCTGCATACTCAACTTCCCAGGAACTGCGTGCTGGTTATAGGTAATGAAAAATATGGGGTAGCTGAAGATGTGTTAAATATGTGTAACCAGGCGGTTCATGTTCCGATGTATGGGTTGAATGGCTCGATGAATGCAAGCCACGCGTTAGCCATTGTGCTTTATGAATGGCGCAGGCAATATTTATAGATGTTATATTGTTATGCAGTTCTTATTATGCGTCCGTGCTAACGAACCAGTTGCTGTTCGACTTCATCTCGTTTTTGTTTTCCTTTCAATAATTCAATTAAAGTTAAAGCAAAATCCATGGCCGTTCCCGGGCCACGGGAAGTGATAACATTACCATCAATTTCGATAGCTGATGATTTAATATCGGTATTGCTCAAACCTGAATCATTTAACGAGCCTGGGTAACAGGTGACCGTTTTACCATCAAGCAAGCCTGCACCAGCTAAAGCTTTAGGGGCTGCACAAATTGCAGCTACAGGCCTGTTAGCGGTAGCCTGCTTTTGTAATATACTTTGCACATAGGCATTATCGCGTAAATGATTGGCGCCAGGCAATCCGCCGGGCAGGACCACCAGTTCAAAAGTATCATTGACGATTTTATCGATAGTCGTATCAGGTATCAGGGTAATACCCCGTGAGGCTTTTACGGGTGTATTATCGAGTCCGGCAGTAATCACTTCCATACCTGCACGTGTGAGCAGGTCGGTAATGGTAATGGCTTCCAGTTCTTCACAACCCTGGGCGAGTGGAACAAGTACACGACTCATGATTTCTCTCCTGTCAGTTGCTTTTCTGATAAATTTGCAGGCCCTTTAAAAGATTCAAGGCTTCACGAATGGCGTAATCATCGGTGATGGCCTTGGTAGCCAGGGATTTATTAGTTGCCGGTTTACCGTTCGGATTTTCCAGGTGGCCGGATAAATCGGATTCCTTGATTTGTTGAATGCCATTATGGTCTATTGCGGTTAGTTGCAGCTCTTCCAGCGCGATATCCGGTACTATACCCTGTGCCTGTATGGATCTACCAGCAGGGGTGTAATAACGGGCGGTGGTCATTTTAACGGCGCCACCATTGCGTAATTCCTGTATGGTTTGCACTGAACCTTTACCAAAGGTTTTGCTGCCCATGAGGATTGCTCGCTTGTGGTCCTGCAAAGCGCCTGCAACAATTTCTGATGCTGAGGCTGAGCCACCGTTAATAAGAACAACTATGGGGGCACCATCAAGAGTATCCCCCGGTTTCGCGCGATACTCAAAGTAAGAATTTTTTATGCGTCCTTTGGTAAAAACAATCAGGCCCTTGTTCAGAAACAGGTCGGACACTTCCGCTGCGGCATTAAGTACTCCACCGGGATTGTTACGTAGATCCAGTACCAGGCCTTTTAAAGACTGTTCATTATCTTCTACCATTGTGTCGATGGCTTCGATGAGGTGATGTGCGGTACGGGACTGGAAAGTGGAGATGCGAACATAGCCAAAATTTTGTTGCAGAATATGACTCTTCACACTCTTAACTTTGATAATCGCGCGTTCCAGCACGAATGTGAGCGGTTCATTTTTACCTTCTCGTAATATTAGCAGGCTTATTTTTGTCCCAGGCTTGCCTCGCATTATGTCGACTGCATTGTTTAAGGTCATGCCTTTTACAGGTTTCTGATCAATTCGAATAATCAGGTCACCCGATTTGATCCCAGCATGATAGGCCGGTGTATCATCAATCGGGGAAATGACTTTAACAAAGCCATCTTCCATGCCCACCTGTATCCCCAGGCCACCAAATTCACCTGTTGTGCCGATCTGCAGTTCTTCATATTCGTCAGGATCAAGATATGACGAATGCGGGTCAAGACCAGAGAGCATACCCTTGATGGCGTGTTTCAGGAGCTCTGTATCCTCTACCTCTTCAACATAATCGCTTTTAATGCGAGAAAAGATATCGGAGAAATTTCTTAATTGGTCTAGAGGTAGTTGATTGTTTTCAGATTCATTTTTAGCTGTTGCATTGGAGATAAGTACTAGCCCCATTATGAGCCCAAATATAAGAGAATATCCGTAACGACGGGCCAGATTCATTGTTTACTCCAGTTCATATTTAGACTTAATCAATTAGTGCCAGGTGTTTATTCTTATTCGAACACCATTGTTTTGGGTTTATCGGCTGACCCTTTGAGCGTATTTCAAAATATAACCCACTGTGCTCCTGGCCCCCGCTGTCCCCGACAGATGCAATGGCTTCGCCAGCTTCTACCCACTCACCGGTCTGTTTGTACAGGTCCTGATTATGGCCGTAGAGTGTCATATAGCCATCATTATGATCGATTATAGTGATAAACCCAAAGCCCTGTAGCCAGTTGGCAAAAACAACCCTACCGTTACTGACTGCTCGTACGGGAGTACCGTAGGCGGATTGTATGACTACCCCGTCCCAGGTGAGATCACCCTGGTTGCGAGAGGTTCCAAACTCGGCAGCAAAACGACCCTTGACCGGCCAGGGTAGTTTGCCTTTGAGCTTGCTAAATGGCACTTGCTGCATGGGTATGGCAGGAATATCGGCGAGAATTTCTCCCAGAGACAGTAATAATTGTTCAATTCGGCTGCGGCTGCTTTTAAGATCGTCCAGGGTGAGTTGCTGGTTATCTATATCCTTATTGAGCGTTGCAAGTAACTGTTTACGCTGTTTACGGTTGGATGACAGTTCAGTCTTTTGCTGCTTACGCTGGGCAATCAGTCCCTCTAGCTCTTGCTGTGTGGTGATAATAGTGGATTCAACCAGTTGTTTACGCTCAATGTTGCCTAAAAAGGTCTTAATCTGCTTGGTTCTGGCCTGATTCAGATAGTCAAAATACACCATAGAGCGACCTAATTCAGCGGGTTGTTTCTGGTTGAGTATCATCTTGATCTGGGCCTGTTGCCCCATGCTAAAGGCTGACCTTATCTGAGATGAGAGAACGCTGCGTTGGGTTGATAGCTGTTTTTTGAGTTGCTTGAGTTCTGCTTTGAGTTGATTAAGTTTTTTGGTTGAATTACGGTGCTTTCGAAGTATATTACGCAAAGATTTGGAGATTTTCGCGATTTTTAGCTCAAGTTTGTGTAATTCTTCACGTACGGTATCTCGTTTGGTTTCGGTTTCATTGAGGGTATTTAGCACATCATCGATTTTGGAGCGTATCATATCCAGTTTTAACTGATACTCGATAGCTGGCTGTTCCTTGTCAGGCAGGGCTTGCAGGGGCATAGACAGAAGGCTGAATATGAGTAATGTGTGACGAAATCTGTACATAATTGACAAGAGTATATCGAATCCGGTTGAGTCGAGCTTTATATTTGATGCAATGTTTTTATCAGATATTTGTGAAAAAGTTGTAAAAAAGGTGTATAAAACTATGTATTATTTTATGCAATTTTACTAATATTAAATTCAGAGTATTAGTATTTTAAAGGCCTGCTCATGAGTGCAAGTATTGAAGAAACACAATTGATGACCCGGGAAGAAGATATCGATCGTGCATCAAGATCCCTGAAAGCAATGTCTCACCCTCTGCGTTTAAAGATCCTGTGTACTTTAAGGGATCAGGAAGTGAGTGTTCAGGACATTGTTGACAGTGTTGGAACCTCGCAGAGTAATATATCCCAGCATCTGGCTATTTTACGTGATAAAGGCATACTGGCCTCACGCAAGGATGCCAATCGGGTATTTTACCGGGTAGGTGATGCCCGCACACTGCGTCTAATCGGCATGATGCAGGAAGTTTTCTGTGCCCAGCCTGGCGTAGAAGACTAGGAATTATCCCGATCCATGATCAGCACTAACCAGTGCTGGTCGTTTGTTTTGTATTTTTTTGAACACAGGTTCAGTTCAAATGTCTCAAATGATTGAATTTGCTGGCAACCACGTGATGCTATTTGGTGCTTTGGTGGTTGTTTCTGCTTTAATAATAAAAATGGAGCTGGAAAGTCGTTTCAGTAGTATCAGCCAGCTCAATCCTTCCGATGCTGTACGCCTTATGAACGATGATAATGTGGTGGTAGTGGATGTGCGTGAAGCCAATGAATTTGGTGGCGGTCATATCAATAGTGCTAAACACATTCCTATGTCTGTTCTAAAGAAACGTGTCACGGAGCTGGAGAAATTTAAATCCAGGCCGGTGCTGGCCTATTGCCGTTCTGGCAGTCGTTCTAACTATGCCTGCAAGGTACTGAAAAAAGAAGGCTTTGAACATGTCTATAACCTGTCTGGTGGGGTTATGAACTGGTCCAGTGCCAATTTGCCCTTGACTAAAAAATAAGCATGCCCGAGATCACTATTTATTACATGCCGTTTTGTCCCTATTGCTCCTGGGCTCAGCAGCTACTGGATGGCAAGGGTGCGGAGTACACCATGGTCAACGTGGGCGATGACGATGTGTTACGCCAGCAAATGGAAGACCTCAGTGGCCGTCAATCGGTGCCGCAGATTTTTATCGGTGATGTCCATGTCGGAGGTTTTGATGATTTATCAGAGCTGGATCGTCAAGGCGCTCTGGACCCACTTTTGGCAGGGGAGTCAGCCTAGTCATGCAGCTGGTATGTCCCCAGTGCGCAGCCATCAATCGCGTAGCTGAACACAAACCTGCACAGGCTGCCAAGTGTG
The DNA here is from genome assembly GCA_048550535.1 of Gammaproteobacteria bacterium. Taxonomy (GTDB): domain Bacteria; phylum Pseudomonadota; class Gammaproteobacteria; order SZUA-229; family SZUA-229; genus CBDULX01. The sequence continues at coordinate 9,521 of JBLYYN010000019.1, read as the reverse complement.
GTAAATGTGCCAGCTTATTATTCACCCAGCAAGCACTGAATGTGACTCAGGCCCAGTTTGAGAGGCATTTGCACAAGAGCGACATAGCTCTGGTGGTGGATTTCTGGGCGGACTGGTGTGGCCCCTGTAAGATGATGGCGCCAGCCTTTCAGCAGGCTGCAGCAGAGATTGAACCGCGTGCACGTTTACTGAAGGTCAATACTGAGCAGGAACAGGGATTGTCTGCCCGTTACGCGATTCGCAGCATCCCAACATTAATGGTATTCTCCGCTGGCCAGGAAGTGGCCCGCATGTCCGGGGCTCTGGATTTGAGTAATCTGTTGTCCTGGATTAACAATCATATTTAGGTTTTAAAATGTCTGATCAAGAAAACGAGCAACAACAGTTTAATATACAGAAAATTTATCTGAAAGATATGTCCTTCGAGTCACCTAATGCACCCGAAGTGTTTCAAGATGGTGAGTGGAAACCGGAAGTGAGTGTTCAGCTAAATACTGAAACTAAAACCCTGGCCGAAGGTGTGCACGAAGTGATTTTAACCGTTGAAGTAACGGCGAAACATGGAGACAAGACCGCATTTCTGGTAGAGGTGAAACAGGCCGGTGTATTTCAAATGGCCAACATTCCCAATGAACAGATGGGTGCCATGCTAGGTGCGTATTGCCCTGAAATCCTGTTCCCTTTTGTGCGTGAAGCGATTTCGGATCTGGTGAGCAAAGGTGGTTTTCCACAGTTGTTACTGAATCCAGTGAATTTCAATGCCCTGTATATGCAGCACCTGCAACAACAGCAGCAGGAAGCTGCTGAAACGGCCCACTAATGACTGAACGCACCAGGAATGTAGCCGTACTGGGTGCGGGTTCCTGGGGCACCGCCCTGGCTATGCAGGTGGCCCGGGGCCAAAACCCCGTCTGTCTCTGGGGCATAGACACAGAGCAGCTGTCTGTGATGGCTGAACAACGCTGTAATCCTTTTTACTTGCCGGATATTTCATTCCCTGATTCTCTACGCCTGAACCCGGATCTGGGCGCAACATTGGCCGATGCCGATATCCTATTAGTGGTGGTGCCCAGCCATGCCATGCGCAGTTTTATTCAATCGGCCAGGCCCCATATTCGTTCAGATCATCTGGTGGTTTGGGCCACCAAGGGTCTGGAAGAAGGCAGTGGCAAATTGATGCACCAGATTATTGCTGAGGAATTGGGGGATGTGACGGCCACAGCGGTGGTGTCCGGCCCTACCTTTGCTCTGGAAGTGGCAAAGAACCTGCCGACTGCAGTGACTGTAGCCTCCAGTTCCCATGAAATTGCTCAGCAGGTGGTGGACTTTCTTCACCATGGTAATTTCCGCGCCTACACCTGCGAAGACGTGGTGGGGGTAGAGCTGGGCGGTTCGTTAAAAAATGTACTGGCCATAGCTGCAGGCATTGCCGATGGTCTGGGATTTGGTGCCAATACCCGGGCTGCACTGATTACCCGTGGACTGACAGAGATTATGCGTCTGGGACAGGCCATGGGTGCTCAGCATGAGACCTTCATGGGCCTGGCCGGTTTGGGCGATCTGGTTTTAACCTGCACCGACAACCAGTCGCGTAATCGTAGAATGGGACTGAAACTGGCGGAAGGACGATCGGTGGAGCAGGCACGGGAAGAAATTGGTCAGGCTGTAGAAGGTATAAAAACGGCTAGAGAAGCCTGGCAACTGGGTCAGCAGTACACGGTTGAGTTACCCATCATCGAGCAAACCTATCAGGTTCTTTATGAGGCCAAATCTCCCAAAGCAGCCGTCGAGGATTTACTGTCTCGAGATGCCAAGCCTGAATAAATGTTAGACCGCCTGTGTAAAACCCAGTTGTCGCCAGGCTTCATATACAATCACCGAAACCGAGTTGGAAAGATTCATGCTCCGACTGTTTGCCAGCATCGGGATACGTAGTACCTGCTGCTCCGGCATCTCACTCAAATAGTCCATCGGCAGGCCTCGTGTTTCTGGCCCAAAGATAAAACCATCACCCTCCCTGAACTCGGCATCACTATAAAAACGTTGTCCCTTGGTGCTGCAGGCGAATAGACGCTGTATCGGTGACTGTTCGGTAAATACCTGTAAATTCTTATAATTTTGCACTTGGGCAAATTCCTTGTAGTCCAGTCCCGCTCTACGCAATTTTTTATCGTCCAGTTCAAAACCCAGGGGGTGTATCAAATGCAGTTGGAACCCGGTATTGGCACAAAGGCGCATGATATTACCGGTATTGGGTGGAATTTCAGGCTGATACAGGACGATATGGAGCATAGATGTTGATTATTTCATAATTTCAGCTGCTTAGCATGACCCGTTGAGGAAATGCGCTAAAAATCAACTATGCTTAGAAGTTATCGGGGAGAGATATGCGATGAAATAGGAGATGTCCTTACATGGCTATGACGAGTTTTTTATGGTTGATGTGGAGGTCTATCTTAAACAGGGTATAAAAAATGAATAATCAACTCAGGCATAGAGCCGATCTTGCCAGAGAAAAAATTACATTATTATTGATCAATGAAAGCCTGGGCAGCCTGTTGAAAAAAGAATTTCAGGAGTATCTGGTCGGGCCCCGTCTCCAGGCACATGAAATTTTGTCGTCCGTAGCACTACCTGCCCAGATGGCATTGGACCTTTACCAGGGTAAATTTAGCCAGCCTGCCAAAGCCTTAAAGTTTAACCGAAGCGCATTATTTAGCTGCATGAATAAATATGCGGACAAGGGGTAATTAACCATGTATTTCGAGCATTTTGGGTTACAACGAGCCCCATTTAAGATCACCCCCGATACCAGCCTGTTTTATAAAGGTAGTCAACGCGGTGCTGCGCTGGAGGCCGTTAAGTACGCCATCAGTTCCGGGGAAGGTATCATCAAGGTCGTGGGCGAAGTGGGCAGTGGGAAAACCATGTTATGTCGCATGCTGGAAATTGTTTTACCGGAACATATTGAAGTCGTTTACATTGCCAATCCCAGCCTGTCGCCGGAGAATATCCTGCATGTAGTGGCATTTGAGTTAAAGCTCCCTATTAGTAATGAATCCAGCAAACTGGAAGTGATGCAGGCTTTGCATGATTACCTGCTGAAACGTCATGCAGAAGGTCGACAGGTGGTGGTATTTGTCGAAGAAGCCCAAAGCATGCCGGTGGAAACACTGGAAGAAATCAGATTGTTGAGCAATCTGGAAACCAGTGATCACAAACTATTACAAATGGTGTTGTTCGGGCAGCCGGAACTGGATGAAAAGCTTAGGGACCTCAGTATTCGACAGTTAAAAGAGCGTATCACCCACAGTATTTACCTCGACCCTTTTCAACCCAGGGATATTTTTGAATATTTGAACTTTCGGATGCGTGCGGTGGGTTACCGTGGGCCGGATATTTTCACTCAGAAAATTGCTAGCAAAATAGAGCGACAATCCAGAGGACTGACTAGACGAATCAATATCCTGGCTGACAAAGCGCTGCTGGCTGTGTATTCGGAGGGTGGTCATGGGGTAGCGAGAAAGCATATCCAGATAGCCGCAAAAGACAGTGAGTTTGGTCGTGTAGGATCAGAAATTCCCATGGCTAAAATTAGTCTGGCAATAACGCTTCTTGCATTAGTCATCTTCACCGGCAGCCAGATGCCCAGGTTATTTGGATATGAGTCTCAGGCTTCTGTAATCCCGGTAGACAAGATGCGGAATTTAAGTAAAAACCTGAATATAGTTAATGAAGAGAGCACTAGTGAGCAAATTAACAGCGTTAGCAGAAAACCGAAGAATCTAATAGAAAAACAGCTATTTAGAACTGAACAGTGGTTAAAAATTGCAGACGATAAAAATTTTACTATCCAGATGGCCCTGCTGGATATAGACGCTGAGGATAAGGTGATTGAATTTCTTAGCTTAGCCAGTACAAGTTTGAATATGAAGCATTTGTTTTTATTCAGGGCAAATATCAGAAATAAGCCAGTGTACAGTGTGCTATACAATGAATATGAGTCATGGCATCTGGCTGTAAGGGAAGTCCAGTCTTTGAGTCCCGAATTAAAGGATAGCGGGCCTTATCTCAGAACAGTGAAGGCCATTCGCTATGAGATTAAATAATAAAAACATCTCTCACTGGGTTAGCAAATTGAATATGTTTCGTTTTTGGACAATGGCAATCATGATTATGTTCACAGGCCTGTGGCTATCGGGTTGTGGTCCGACCCGGCCTCCAGAACAGTCGCAAGGCCATATCAATGAGTCTGATATCGTTTCTGCTGATAATATTCCGTTGCCAGTCACTCAAACCACTATCTTACCCGAGCCCGAGTATAGACCAAAGCTAGAAACATATACTGTGATAGTCAGTGAGGTTCCTGCAAAAGAACTGCTGTTTTCCATTGCTCGGGATGCAAAAATCAATCTGGATATTCACAACGATATTACAGGTTATGTGACCTTAAATGCCATAGATCAGACGCTGCCACAAATTTTGGAACGAATCAGCAGGCAAGTGGATATTCGCTATGAAATTGAAGATGCTAACCTGAGGGTTCGTCTAGATACGCCATTCCTGCGTAGCTATACCATCGAATATGTAAATATGGTGAGGGAAACAGTGGGTGAGATCAGGGTGGCTTCAACCCTGGAGTCTACAGGTAAATCCGATATTAGCAGTACATCGAGTAGTGGGGGTAGTTCAGGAAGTAGCGGTCAAGGTGATAACAGTTCATTGACAGAGGTAAAAAATAAATCTGTCAACGCTTTCTGGGAAACACTGGAACTGAACATTAAACAGGTTATTAGTAAAGATAAGTCTAAGTTATCAGCAGAAGTAGAAAACGTCATTGTTAATAAAGAGACTGGCATCATTATTGTTCGTGCTACTCAGAAAGAACACGCCATCATTCAGTCATTTGTCGATGAGGTACTGGGGAATGCCAAGCGCCAGGTATTAATTGAAGCGACCATAGCAGAAATTGAGCTTAGTGATCGCTATCAAGCGGGGGTTGACTGGTCATTAATCGCCAGCAACCCAAACGATGGAATCAGCTTTAGCTCGAATTTTCGTGATGGTAACCTCAGTTCCAGCCCGGTTTCGACTTTAACTATCAGTGATATTGTCAGTGGTGATCCCTTGAGTGTGACTTTATCGGCATTAGAGAAGTTTGGTGATGTACAGGTATTATCCAGCCCAAAAGTGATGGCCATCAATAATCAGCCCGCCGTTTTGAAAGTAGTGGATAATCTTGTTTATTTTGAGACCGATGTAGAGACCACATCTAATGACAATGTAACAGTAACCAATGTTGAAACCACGATTAAAACAGTGCCAGTAGGTTTTATCATGTCAGTAACACCCTACATCAGTGCTGATGAAGTAGTCACTTTAAATATCCGGCCAACAATTTCACGAGTAATAAATAGTGTCAATGACCCTAACCCGGCATTTGAAGAAGCTGGAGTAGTGAGTGCTGTGCCGGTTATACAGGTACGTGAAATAGAATCTATTCTTCAGGTAAACACAGGTGATACGGCAATTATTGGAGGATTGATGCAGGATACGGTAAATGATAACAGAAGTGGTGTTCCATTTTTAAGTAGTTTACCCATCATCGGTGGTCTTTTTTCATACACAGATGATTCTAGAAAAAAATCTGAACTGGTAATATTTATAAAGCCTGTTGTAATTAAACATGCCAGTGTTGCCACAGAATTAAGTGATTATGAAAAATATTTGCCCAGGATTGGGAAAATAAATAAAAGGGATGACGAGGAGTAATCGATGAGCTTACTTCTTGATGCTCTTAAAAAAGCTGCGGACGAAAAGAAGAAAGATTCACCCAGGCGCGAGAATGATAAGCTGGATGAGGTCAGCTCAGGCCAAAATCAAGATGTAAACCTAGATCTTGAACTGGAATTTTCTCAACAAGAGACTGTGTTCCCGCAAGTAAATGAAAAAATAATCAAGCAAGATGAAGAAAACACAGAGATTGCTAAAGACAGCGGCGTAAGTATTGAGAATGCTGGTCTCGAAAATGTTTCTGCTTCTGATCAGCTTGCTGACGTTGAATTATTTGAAGATAAAGTAGACGTTATGCAGCAGGCTGTTGTCACGGACGAGGACGATACAGTTACAGTAGGCAAAACACACAATGCAGAGACAGTTCAAGCAACAGGAGATGGTCGAGAATTTACAAATCTTCAGAAGTCAGCTCATAAAATAAAACAAACATTAACTGATAGCGGAACGACAGACAGCTTGCAGCGAGAAAATGTGGCTGAATCAGAGCGTAAGCTTAATCAGGATATGGAAGCTTTGTCTGCACTGATTAACAAAAATAAGGCTGTCAGAATTAGAAGTCGTCGAGTTATTAGTTTGTCTATTATTTCGGTTATTTTTATTCTATTAATGGGTGCCAGTTTATACGCCTATATAATGCTTGAGAAAGTAGATAGTCATCATTTAGATCTTGAAATTACAGAGAATAAGATTTCAATTAGTGACCAGAAGCCACAAGCTTTAGACGAAGCAGCCAGGAAAGTTATTGATAAACCTGAAAGGCCAGTGGCGAGTGCGTCTGAAATTGACCACCCGGTTACTAATAATCAAACTGCTATAGCTAAACCCTATGCTAAGAGGTATGTTGCAAAAAAACCAATACGTATTAGAAAAAAAACCTCTGAAGATCCTATTGGCGTGTTACTGGCCCAGGCCTACGCGGCATTTAACAAGTCGGACTACCAGGCATCAGAAAGATTGTACAACAAAGTAATCATCCGCAATAAAAATAATCATGATGCACTTCTGGGTTTGGCGGCGATAGCGCAAAAGCAGAATCGCAATGATGTTGCTAAGGGTATTTATAGTAAGTTACTTACGCTTGATCCAAAGGATAGTTACGCAAAAGCGGGTTTGAGTGCGTTGATAAGTCAGAATATTGCGCTGCTGAATGAGAGCCAGTTGAAAATTATGTTGAGAGAGCAACCAGATGCTGGGCATCTATATTTCGCTTTAGGCAATGTTTTGCTTATTCAAAAAAGATATGCTGAAGCACAAACGGCGTTTTTCAGTGCCTGGTCGACTGATAGATCAAATACAGACTATGCTTTTAATCTTGCAGTAAGTCTTGATCATCTGGGTAAAGCTGAAAATGCGGCAGATTTTTATCAACTGTCAATTAAATTATTTGAAAAAACAGGTGGCAATGTATCTATAGATAAGATTCAACAGAGAATTAATTTAATCAAGGGCAAGAGCAGTGGTTGAACCAATTCAGGATATTGGTTCTGCCTTAAGAGCCAAGAAAAAACGACTCGGGGAAGAACTGATAGCCAAAGGCCTGGTTACTGAAGACCAGGTAAATATTGCACTCATCGAACAGAAAAAATCAGGTAAGCCATTAGGTGCGGCATTGATATCCCTGGGCTTTGTTACGGAAGCAATTTTACGAGATGCCCTGGGTGAAATGCTGGGTAAAGAAAGTGTTGATCTTGTAAATGCGATACCCGATGAAAAAGCGATTGAGCTTTTGCCTAAGGAAGTTGCTCTAAGATTCAATGTTATACCACTTAATTATGACCTTGAAGAAAACCGTCTTACCGTAGCTACCGCCGACATTTACGATTTAGGTGTACTGGATCGTATTAGGGCAATGATAGGTAGTCGTACAGAAATAGTCCCACTTTTGGCTGGTGAAAGTGAAATCTCCGATGCTATTGATCAGTTCTATGGCTATGAACTGTCTGTAGATGGAATTTTACACGAAATAGAAACTGGAGAAATTGATTATGCAAGCCTTAACCTGGAAGGTAATGAATATAGTCAACCATTGGTCAGGTTAGTGGATGCCATACTGGCCGATGCTGTGAAACGTGGGTCATCGGATATCCATTTTGAACCAGAAGAAAGTTTTTTAAGATTAAGATACAGAATAGATGGCGTTTTACGTCAAATTCGCAGTATTCATATTGATTACTGGTCAGCAATAGTCGTTCGTTTAAAAGTTGTGTCGAATATGAATATAGCCGAGACGAGGGCGCCACAGGATGGACGTATTAGCCTGGTCATCGGTGGTCACAATATCGATTTTCGTGTTTCAGCTCAACCAACAACCCATGGGGAAAATTTTGTTTTACGTGTACTTGATAGAGCAAAGGGAATTGTACCATTAGAAAAGCTCGATTTACATGAAGATAGTTTAAAGGCATTAAAACTTATGATGGCAAGACCAGAAGGTATCATTCTGGTAACTGGGCCAACTGGGAGCGGCAAAACTACAACCCTATATTCCATGCTCAATTATGTTAAGTCCGAACAAGTTAATATTATGACGCTGGAAGACCCCGTTGAGTATCCAATGGATTTGATTCGGCAGACTTCTATCAATGAAGTAACCAGGATGGACTTTGCAAATGGTATACGATCTATCATGCGCCAGGATCCAGATATTATTTTAGTGGGTGAGATCCGTGATGAAGATACTGCTGAAATGGCATTGCGAGCTGCTATGACGGGGCATCAGGTATTTTCAACTCTGCATACGAATTCAGCAATAGGTGCGATACCAAGATTACTGGATATTGGAGTCAAGTCTGAGATTATGACAGGGAATATTATAGGAGTAGTCGGTCAAAGGCTGGTGAGAAAACTTTGCCCACATTGCAAGAAATCAAAACAGGCGCATGAGATCGAAAGGGAGCTATTGGGGCTGACAAAAGATGATGTTCAGGTGATTTACGAACCTGTTGGCTGTGATCATTGCGACGGACTGGGATACCGGGGTCGTATTTCAATTATAGAAGTTCTTAGATTCAGTGAAGCGATCGACGAGATGGTAGCAGAGCAATTAACCATAGGAAAAATAAAGCAACGGTTGAAACAGGAAGGTTTTATCACAATGGCTGATGATGCAGTACGGCGTGTACTAGAGGGAATAACCACACTTGACGAAGTCAGTCGAGTAATTAATTTGACAGATCGTCTTGAATCATGAGCATTATGTACAAATACAAAGCCATAACGGTAGATGGAAAAATGCGCAATGATCGTATTGAGGCCGATAATCTGCTAGATCTTGAACAACGGCTTGGTGGCATGGGCCTCGAGTTGATCACTTTTAAAGAAATTAGAGGAAGTTTATTTTCATTTAAGTCAAAGAATATATCTCGTAAGGAATTAATATATTTTTCGTTCCAGATGCAGCAATTAACCAAGTCAGGAGTAACCATACTCGATGGCTTACAAGATATGAGTGAGACAGTAGCTGAAGGACGATTAAGAGAGGTATTAACAGGTTTGGTAGATGAAATAGAAGGCGGTAAAACTTTTTCTAAAGCATTAGCTGAGTTCCCGAGTATATTTGATGAAGTGTATATAACATTAATACGTGTTGGAGAGGAAAGTGGACGCATTTCAGAGGTTATGGGTGATTTAGCAGATAATATAAAATGGCAGGATGAAATGATGTCACACACCAAAAAAATAATGATATATCCTGCCATTGTAAGTGTTGTGGTATTGGCAGTAGT
>JBLYYN010000018.1:0-14530 GCA_048550535.1 Gammaproteobacteria bacterium | reverse complement strand
TTCATAAGTGCGGATACAACGATTTATGCATAAGAATATTTTTATTTGCATCTATCTGCGTTGCCTGCATGGATTTATGCCCTTTGGGTACGCAGGTAAGGGGCGTGAGCAGGATGCGGAAGCTTTCATTTGCGTTTTCTTTTATAAACAACTTCACTTCAATGGATAATGCTCAATAGCCTCATACTGAACACCTTCAGCAGTGGACTTCGACTCCACCAGGACAAACTCACTCACATCCCACTGAATCTCAGCCGCCGTACTTAATTCACCCGGTCGAATTAATTTTCGCATCACAGTCACATGGGGCGCGTAGACCCTGGCATCAGGCTGATAGTCACATCTGGATAAGGCTTCTCCCAGCTGTTTCTGAAACTGCTCAAGTGCCTGTGGAACATGCTGACAACCGAACCAGAATACCCGGGGTTTATAGAAATGACCGAAACGATCCAGTGTTAACTGGAAACCATCCGCCACCACGGATTGTGCCGCCAGATGCAGGCATTGCTGCTGCTCAGGTCCGACATTGCCAATAAAATGCAGGGTAATGTGGTAATTCGAGGGGGCCACCTTACGCCCGTTCATGGAAGACTGAGGTGCTCGCTTAAACGCTTGCGCAATCCGTTCACGCACCTCATCGGAGGGCCACAGGGCAAAGAATAATCGACGAGAATCAGATTGAGTCATGTTCTATCAGACGCAACACACCCGATAAGGCCTCAATCACTGCCTGCTGCCGCACCTGGCTACGATCACCCTGGAAATGGTACCTGATGACTTCCATTAGCTGTCCCGGTTTGGCCCAGGCGATCCACACGGTGCCCACAGGCTTTTGCTCGCTGCCACCTTCAGGTCCTGCAATGCCACTGATGGAAATACCCATATCGGCATTGCAACGATCCAGCAAGCCCAGCACCATGGCCTTGACCACGGCCTGACTCACCGCACCCTGTTGCTCAAGCAGTTGTGAATCGACGCCCAGAAAATCCTGCTTAGACTGATTACTATACGTCACCAGACCACATTCAAACCAGCGGGAACTGCCGGCGAGATCGGTGATGGCTTTCGCCACCCAGCCCCCGGTACAGGATTCGGCGGTGGCCAGTTTAAGTCTGGCTGAAATCATTTTCTGCGCCACATCTTCTAGCAATGGCAGTAACGGCTCAGTGTTATTTTTAGTCATGGATCGATCACAGCTTGCTGAAAATCCTATGTTACTACAGGATGCTGAGACCTGCTTAAGACACCAGGGGGCCTCTGATCAAGTCGTGATGGTTTTATGCTGGCTAAAAGCGTCCACATGTCCTCCGATTTCCTTGCAATAGAATAACTACCGCCTCACTTGGTGAAATATCTACACACTTTTATCGCAGCCTGCTACAAGCAGACTTAATCAGAGCTTAGCTAACTGCACCCGCCTGGGAAACCACTATTTGAAGCATAGCGGGATGAAAGAATTCACTTTTCATGCCCGTACCTAAGCATTACACTTTCCCGCCATGACCATAGCCGCCAACCACACACCCATGATGCAGCAATTCCTGCGCATCAAAGCCGAACACCCCGATATATTGCTGTTTTATCGCATGGGCGATTTCTACGAACTGTTTTTTGATGATGCTCGAAAAGCCGCCGATTTACTGGATATCACCCTCACCGCCCGCGGTAAATCCGATGGCGAGCCCATTCCCATGGCAGGTATCCCTTATCATGCGGCAGATAACTACCTGTCACGACTAATCAAACAGGGGCAGTCAGTTGCCATCTGTGAACAAATTGGTGATCCCGCCACCAGTAAGGGCCCAGTGGAACGCAAAGTAGTGCGCATTATTACCCCGGGCACTATCACCGAAGACAATCTACTGGATGATCGTAAAGACAATTTGCTCATGGCCATTTGCTCAAGTGGCAACAGCATCGGCCTGTCGGTGATGGATGTGAGTTCCGGACGTTTTAGTGTGCAGGAACTCAACAGCCTGGAGCAATTGCTGACCGAGCTGGAACGGCTGAAACCGGCAGAGATCCTGGTTTCGGAGGATGACACCCTGTATACGTCATTATCGGAACGAACCAGCCTGCGTCGTCAACCGCCCTGGTATTTCGAATCAGACACCGCCCAGCGACTTTTGACCGATCAGTTCGCCACCCGGGATCTGTCCGGGTTTGGCTGCCAGACTATGGATCTGGCGATCATGGCCGCCGGCTGCCTGTTGCAGTATGTGAAAGACACACATCGTACCAGCCTGCCTCATATAACCGGCTTGCGGGTAGAACGCAGCGAAGACAGTGTCATGCTGGACGCCGCCAGCCGGAAAAATCTGGAACTGGAGTTCAATCTGTCCGGTGGTACGGATAATACCCTGGCATCGGTGATTGATCGAACTTCCACCGCCATGGGCAGCCGTTGTTTACGCCGCTGGCTGAATCAGCCATTGCGTGATCAGTCCATCCTCAGCCAACGTCACCAGGCCATAGCCACGCTGCTGGATCAGCAACAATTTGAAGATCTGCAGATGGAACTGAAACAGGTGGGCGATATTGAGCGCATACTGACTCGTGTTGCATTAAAATCCGCCCGTCCCCGTGACCTGTCGACCCTGGGGCAGTCCCTGGCCGCTCTGCCGAGACTACAGGGCTTGCTGAACCCTCTGTCATCAGAGTTACTATCTGAACTATCGCAGCAGGTCTCTGAACATCCCGAAACCGTGGATCTGCTACATCGCGCCATTATCGAGAACCCTCCGGTATTAATTCGAGATGGCGGCGTGATTGCTGAAGCTTATGACCCGGAACTTGATGAGTTACGCAACCTGAGCCGTCATGCCGACCAGTTCCTCACCGATCTGGAGCAACGGGAAAAACAACGCACCGGCATAAGCACCCTGAAAGTCAGCTACAACCGGGTACATGGCTACTACATCGAAATCAGTCGTGCCCAATCGAAAGACATACCGGCCGATTATATTCGCCGCCAGACGCTGAAGTCCGCCGAGCGCTACATCACTCCGGAACTAAAGGAATTCGAGGACAAGGTGCTCAGTGCCCGGGAACGAGCACTGGCCAGAGAAAAAGCCCTGTACGATGAATTGCTGGAGCGTTTACTGCAGCAACTCGCTCCGCTACAGGCCTGTGCTAGCGGCCTGTCCCAGCTGGACTGCCTGTGCTGCCTGGCTGAACGTGCTGACCGCCTGAAATACAGCCAGCCCGAATTTCAGGATCAACCGGGTATTATCATCGAAGAAGGTCGCCACCCGGTAGTGGAGAGAGTGTTCGATAGCCCATTCGTAGCCAACGACTGTAAACTGAACGACCAGCAACGTATGTTGATTATTACCGGTCCCAATATGGGGGGTAAATCCACCTATATGCGTCAGACCGCACTGATCGTTCTACTGGCCCATATCGGCAGCTTTGTGCCGGCAAAACGGGCACTATTGGGTCCAGTAGACCGAATATTCACTCGCATCGGCGCTTCCGACGATCTGGCCAGTGGTCGTTCCACCTTCATGGTTGAAATGACCGAAGCCGCAAACATTCTCAATAATGCGACAGAGAACAGCCTGGTACTGATGGATGAAATTGGCCGCGGCACCAGCACTTTCGACGGCCTGTCACTGGCCTGGGCCTGCGCTGAACACCTGGCCAGGAACAATCGTGCTTTCTGTCTGTTCGCTACTCATTATTTTGAACTCACATCCATGGTCGATGACATCAAAACCGTGAGCAATGTTCATCTGGATGCAGTGGAACATGGTGAAAATATTGTGTTTATGCACTCAGTCAAGTCCGGCCCCGCCAATCAGAGTTATGGTCTACAGGTAGCCAAACTGGCAGGGGTGCCAGGGGAAGTGATTGCTAATGCCAGAGAAAAACTGCTGAAACTGGAACAGCAGTCCGCCGATAAACATGAAAAGTATATTGAGGAAACCACCGGACAGTTAGGCCTGTTTGACCACAACCCACATCCGGTGGTTGAGCAACTGCAACAGAGCGATCTGGATACACTGACACCCAGGGATGCCCTGAATTTGCTCTATGTGTTGCAACAACAGGCCAGAAGCTAGGGGGGCATCTGCTAGAGCAGAAGCTTCCAGCTTGGCTATTTATAAGAGCAATGATATGGTCTCGCCATGAAAATAAAAAACATCGGAATCATTGCCAAAAGCCTGGGTGAAAACGTCACCGGAACCATCAACACGCTGTATGATTACCTGAGTGAAAAATCCTACCGGGTACTGCTGGATAAAAGTGCCGAAGCCCTGATCAGCGACTACCCGGCGGACACACTGGTGGACCGTGAAACCCTGGCGAAGAACAGCGATCTGGCCATTGTGGTCGGCGGCGATGGCACCTTCCTCAGTGCCGTGCGTTCCCTGGTTGATTATGAGACCCCAGTGATGGGTATCAACCTGGGACGACTGGGCTTTCTGGTGGATATCTCTCCTAATGAGATGCTGGAAAAACTGGATCAAATCCTGAATAACGAGTATGTGGAAGAATGCCGATTCCTGCTCAGCTCTCAGGTGGTACGCAATGGCGTCGTGATTCGCGAGGCCGATGCCTTTAATGATGTGGTGGTACATATCCGCGATGTGGCGCGCATGATCGAATTCGATACCTTCATTAATGGTCAGTTTGTCAACTTCCAGCGCTCCGACGGGCTGGTGGTGTCTACACCCACCGGTTCCACCGCCTATGCCCTGTCCAGCGGTGGTCCCCTGCTCCATGCCACCCTGAATGCCATGGTACTGGTACCCATCTGCCCACATACCCTGACCAATCGACCGCTGGTGGTGAATGCCGACAGTAATATCGAAATCGTCATCGGTGAGAGTCGGCAAATGACCTCCCAGGTGACCTTCGATGGCCAGATGGCCTTTGATGTCATACCGGATGACCGTATTTTGATTAAACAAAAACCACAAAAGGTACATCTGATCCATCCGGCCAGTTATGATTATTATGAAATTCTCCGAGCCAAACTTCGCTGGAGCGAACAACTCTAACAGGGACCCCCATAAGCCCATATGCTAAATCATATTCGAATTCGCAATTTTGCCATCATCGATCACCTGGATCTCGATTTTACCCTGGGTATGACCAGCCTGACCGGTGAAACTGGCGCCGGAAAATCCATTCTACTGGGTGCGCTGGGTTTGTTACTGGGTGACCGGGCCGACAGTGATAGTGTACGCGCCGGTTCCAGCAAGGCCGAGATCAGTGCCGAATTTGACCTCAGTGATTTAGCTCATGTTCAGCAGTGGCTGGTCAACAAGGAGCTGGATGCGGAAACAGACTGCTTATTGCGTCGACGCCTGTCCAGTGACGGCCGTTCACGGGCCTTTATCAACGGCAGCCCGGTACCTTTACAGGACATGCGCGAACTGGGCGAAATGCTGGTGGACATCCACGGCCAGCACGAACATCAGTCGTTGATGAAACCGGCCATGCAACGTCAGCTGCTGGACGATTTCGCAGGACACAAGCAAGCCCTGGATGACCTGAAAGCCGTTTATAAACAATGGCAAACCACGGAAACCGAATACCAGCAGCTGAAAAACGCCTCCGACGATCGTAATGACCGCATCGATTTATTGCGCTACCAGGTGCAGGAACTGGATAACCTGGCCCTTGAAGAAAACGAATACAAACACATATCAGAAGAACACCAGCGCCTGGCCAATGCCGATCGACTGATGGCGGTGAGCCAGACCGCGCTACAGGTACTGTATGAGTCAGAACCGGCCAGTATTCACAGTCAGCTGTCCCAGCAGGCCTCACAAATAGAGTCCATCAGTGAAACCGACAACCAGTTATCACCGGTAAATAACCTGCTCAATGATGCCATTATCCAGGTCGAAGAAGCGGCCTCGGCCCTGCGTGACTATCTGGATCAGCTGGAAAGCGATCCCCAGCGTTTAGAGGAAATCGAAACTCGGTTTAGCCTGATCCACGACCTGGCGCGTAAGCACCGAGTGGAGCCGGAACAACTGATCGACATCCACCAGAAGCTGGCTCAGGAATTGAACAACCTGGACCATGCCGATGAGAACCTGTCTCTGCTGGAAGACCGTTCCCAAAAACTGGAACAGGACTATCTAGGCAAGGCCCGGACCCTGTCCGATTCCCGACACAAAACGGCCGATATACTGAACAAAGCCATTACCGAGGCCATGCAAACCCTGGGCATGAGCGGTGGCCAATTTGAAATCACCGTCAGTAGCGATGAAAACCAGAGCTTCAGTGCCCAGGGCATAGACACAATCGAATACCGAGTCAGCGCCAATCCGGGACAGCCGCCGAAAGCCCTGGCCAAAGTAGCCTCCGGCGGTGAACTGGCGCGTATCAGTCTGGCCATTCAGATGATCACGGCGCAGCAGGGGCGCATCCCTACCCTCATATTTGACGAGGTGGACAGCGGTGTAGGGGGTGGCATTGCCGAAATTGTGGGGCGTCATTTGCGTACACTGGGCGAATCACGACAGGTATTTTGCGTCACTCACCTGCCCCAGGTCGCCTCACAGGCCCATTATCATATGCAGGTATCTAAGCAAACCCAGGCCAACGAGACCATGACCCAGATTATTCCCCTGGCCGAACCCCAGCGCATCGATGAAATCTCCCGCATGCTGGGTGGTGTTGAAATCACCGAGCAGACCCGCGCCCATGCAGAAGAGATGCTAAAAAAAGCCCAGGCCAGTTAAGCCAGAGCCAGTAAAGCAAAAGCATGGGTCCGCAAATGAAAGCTTCCGCATCCTGCTCACGCCCCTTACCTGCGTCCATGCAGGCAACGCGAATTCACGCAAATATATAAAAATGCGTCTATGAATTTATAGGCTGTAGTTATATCTATAAAAGATTAGCGTTTATTTGCGTGCATTTGCGGACAATTGCTTTTTTATAAACCCGAACAAGGAATACGACCAACAAAAGCTACAAACTGACTTTGACAGAATTGTAACCGGATTCCTTGGCGACAAATAAGCCCATATCGGCTTTGCGGATTAAGGCGGGCATATCATCCAGCTCTTCTGAGGTCGTAGTCAGGCCGATACTGACGGTGAGCGAGATAACACCATCCGTCGTTGTATGCTTGGCCATAGCCACTTTATCCTTGATGGTTTCTGCAATTTTCCTGGCATCCATCAAATCCATTTCATTGAGCAAAACCATAAATCCATCGTGGCCATAACGCCCCATCAGGTCCGCCGGTTTTAATTCCGACATCACCAGCGAACTGATTTTTTTATACACCGCTGTCTTAACAGCATGGCCGTGTTCTTCCATCTGATCTTCAAATTTATCAATTTCAACAATCAATAATGAAAATTCACGAGGGCTTTTCAGTTTTTCTATATAGCCTCTGGATTTTTCAATAAATTGTTCTCTGGATAACAGCGTTTTATTAGCAATACTGCCAGTTCCAGATTTACCTACTTCATCCTGCAATCTTGCCAACCTCAGCATCAGCATGCCCTGGCTAACAATGGCGGATACCAGTCTGGATTCCGCCACACTGAACGCCTTGTGGCGAAACAGGCTAACCAGGCCCTGAACCTTATGACTGGAATACAGGGGAATATCAATCCGACTGATTTCACCGGACTGGGAATTTTCCACAATTTCACCACCAGAGCTCGTTAATCGCTTCATACGATCACCGGTCCATCCTAAATCCGAAGCCCCGAGTAAATCATCATCTCCAATGCGAGCAATTTTCTTAATGTTGCGTTCCTGGATCATGCCCACAGCAGCAGCATCGACTTCGACTGCACCGGACATGAACAACAGCATGGATTTAAACAGTCGATCAACATCCGTGATGTTTTTCAATTCACTGTGTAATTCTCGTAACACACGTGGCCAGTCCTGATCGAGGCTCGAGCTAATCTGACCCAGGCCATCATCCACAGCCATCGCAGCCATATTCTGTGCTTGAGGCAGAAAATCCAGTGTCGATGTATCAGCCGGTGGCGATGCTCGGCCTTGTAGAAATTCCTGCAAACCATAATAGAACACAGGCGCCATCACCAGCACGCTATCAGTAATCGCCGATTTAATGGGTATACCGTAGATAATCAGGGCCAGAGCGAGTGATAAAACCGAGGCCAATGCGACCCAGTGACTATTGCTGGACAGTGGACGATACCAGACAATTAACAAAACCAGACCAACTACCGGAATCAGATTATAGGCATTGATATCCAGGAACAGCTGTAGCGAGAATAGAGTAAAAACACCCAGAAATGCGATATGCGGCAATAGTTTTTGAACGATGGGTATCTGAAAATGTTTATTGATCGCTTCGATTACCAGTGGCATGGCTATAGCCCCAAGATAAAGGAATTGTTGCGCACCAAAATCAAATGAGAGAAACAACGGGTATTCACTGACAGTAATGATTACTGTCAGGGCGAGTAACAGCCCATATATGGCAGATGGTGATTTAGAGGTGTTCTTCCTATCATCATTTACATTCGATAACACCGGCATCGGTTTTATCTCAGCATTCATGGTCACGACTCGATTAGCCACACATTGAAACCTGGCCTCCTTTCAAATCCCTTTTTGCCTGGAATGCAGGTATACCATACAGTATTTAAAAACAGGCAGCACTGTCTTTATATACTTATTTATCGGACCTTAACAGTAAAATCTTCACGAATTTGTGAACTCAGGATAAAAGCACATGGAAATCAGGCTGTTATATTATTATAGTGGGATAGTTGCTAAATTAACTATGTCCGCAGCCTGATTGCTAATATTTACCGGCTATGGTCTATTTCACAGACTGCCCGATCGCCAGTCGGTTGCCTTCTGGATCAAGTAGAAAAAATTCTTTCATACCATACTCGGTGATCTGTATTTCTGTGGGCTTAAAGCCTCTGGCCTTGATAAAACGATAATAGCCTTCAACATCATCTGTATAGTAGTAGAACAGGTTATTATCGCCGATCGGGCTCTGTGAGGTCTTTTCCATCTGCCTGACCAGCATCAGAAAGATGCCGTCGGTTTTCAGGTGCACCCACTCCAGACCCGCTTCACCTTCACGCTGACTGACAATAATGCAGCTGAATGCCTGCTGATAAAATGCCAGTGTTTTTTCCAGATAAAGGCAGTCCAGAACCGGAACCAGTGCTTTTATCTGCATTTGAAATGTTCAGGGAAAAAGAAACAAAAACACCCCGTTTCGGGGTGTTTAGGGATAAAACGAGATAATATCAGCATAGAGGTATTCATTTGCCAGTGGACAAGCTCATACCCAAGGGCATAAATACCCATAGAGCATATGCATGCACGTCACATTTTGACCAGTGCCGAGCCCCAGGTAAAGCCTCCACCGAAGGCTTCCAGCATCACCGTTTCACCCTTCTTGATACGACCATCCCGGACTGCTGTATCCAGTGCCAGGGGAACCGAAGCCGCGGAAGTATTCCCGTGTTTATCCACGGTGACCACCACGTGGTCGGGATTCATACGTAGTTTCTTGGCCGTCGCATTGATAATACGAATATTTGCCTGGTGAGGCACCAGCCAGTCAATGTCTGACTTTTCCATATGGTTGGCCGCCAGAGTTTCATCCACGATCCGGCCCAGTGTGTTCACAGCCATTTTAAACACCTCATTACCTTTCATGATAATGTGCGCTTCATTGTTGATCATCTTGCTCAGACCATTGGACACACCATAAGGCACCGTGAGCAGATGTTCATAACTGCCATCGGCATGCAGATGTGAGGACAATATGCCCGGTTCGTCACTGGCTTCCACTATCACGGCACCCGCACCATCACCAAAAAGTACGCAGGTACTACGGTCCTTCCAGTCTAGAATTCGTGACAATGTCTCAGCACCAATCACTAATGCACACCTGGCTGAACCGGCCTTGATAAAATTATCTGCAATACCCAGGGCATAAATAAAGCCTGTGCACACGGCCTGTACATCAAAAGCGGTACAACCGTGTATATCCAGACGTTGCTGTAACAAACAGGCTGTACTGGGAAAAATACGGTCTGGTGTAGTCGTAGCAACAATAATCAGATCAATTTCATCGATGGTTTTGCCCGCTGCTTCGATAGCATTGCGCGCGGCTTTTTCAGCCAGATCAACGGTGAATTCATCATCAGCCGCAATGTGTCTTTCAGAAATACCCGTACGATCCCTGATCCATTCATCTGTAGTATCGACTATCTTCTCGATATCAGCATTGGTCATGATATTTTCTGGTAAATAGCTACCAGTACCGGTAATACGTGCGTAAGTTGTCAAACTACGTCCTTTTCAAGTAAGGTTTCAAGTTGTTTATCGATGCGCTGAGGTATACCCTTTTCTACTTCCAGCAAGGCAATTTTAATGGCATTTGTGTAGGAAAAAACATCCGCACCGCCATGACTCTTGATGACGATATCCTGCAGCCCTAGTAAACTGGCACCGTTATAAACACGGGGATCAACCCGCTTTTTGAAAGCATTAAGAAC
This sequence comes from Gammaproteobacteria bacterium, assembly GCA_048550535.1. Classification (GTDB taxonomy): domain Bacteria; phylum Pseudomonadota; class Gammaproteobacteria; order SZUA-229; family SZUA-229; genus CBDULX01. Next base: position 4,049 of record JBLYYN010000018.1, on the reverse strand, counting down.
AGGTAAGGCAAATACAGCCGCTATCCTGGTGAAGATATTGCGTTTGAATTCCTGCTTCATGAAATGTGTGATCATTTTAGCCACACCTTCCGAAGTTTTCAGTGAAATATTGCCCACAAAGCCATCACAAACGACCACATCTACTTCACCGGCATAGATATCATCGCCTTCTACAAAGCCAATATAGTTTAGATTACTGCTTTGCAACAGCCTATCCGCTTCCTTCACCTGGGCATTGCCCTTCATAGCTTCAGAGCCCACATTCAGCAGGCCAACTCTGGGATTTTCCACATTGTCCACTGCACTGGCGGTAATCGCACCCATAACAGCAAACTGGAACAGATGCTCAGCGCTACAGTCCACATTGGCACCGAGATCCAGCATATGTGTATGGCCATGCATAGAAGGCAAGGTCGTCATGATTGCAGGCCGGTCAATACCCGGCAGTGTTTTCAGTACGAATTTGGCCGTGGCCATCAAGGCACCGGTATTACCCGCACTAACTGCAGCCTGGGCCTCACCCTGCTGGACCAGGTTTATGGCCACCCGTAAGGAAGAATCTTTTTTCTTACGAAGCGCCTGGGAAGGTGATTCATCCATGGCCACAACTTCTGAAGCATGCTGAATCCGTAATCGATCAGACTCTACCAGACTATGCTGCTCAAGCTGTTGCCTTATATCATCTTCGAGTCCTACCAGAATTAGCTGTGCATTCGCAATTTCATTCAATACACGTGCAGCGGCAGGAACGACCACTTCAGGTCCAAAATCCCCACCCATGGCATCGAGTGCAATTATTGGTTTATCTGGCATATTTCAGTATGGCTAAATAGAAAACGGGCGGATACATTTCCGCCCGTTTTTCAAAGAATCGATTAAGTTTACTCGCTATCGTTTTTAGTCGCGATAACTTTGCGACCACGATAGTAGCCATCTGGGCTCACGTGATGACGCAGATGAGTCTCACCTGTAGTTGACTCAACAGACAGTGCTGCAGTTGTTAATGCATCGTGTGAACGACGCATACCACGTTTTGAACGGGTTTTACGGTTTTGTTGTACCGCCATGATATTCTCCAGTAATCAATAACTTATTATAACTAGTTAAAGGACTTTATTTAAAGTAAATCCTTAAGTGCTGAGAAAGGGTTATCCTTCTTCAGCGCCTGTTCATCCTCTGACGCCTGATGGTCTTTCTGCTCCTGCAGATAGTCTGAACAATCGGTTTCATGAAGCGCCACCAGCGGCATAGCCAGTAACAGTTCATCTTCCAGCATAACGGGAATATTTACCCGATTATCCTCATCCAGCATTAGAGGTTCAAATTCTTCCGGTAATCGCCCGACCCTGGATTCATCACTGACCAGGGCCAGTTTGAAATGAGTATCCAGATCCAGACTCATAGGCTGCATACATCGCTGACAGGTTACTGACAACCGGCATGTCACATGGCCACTTACCATCCGCAACCTGCCCTGCACATCGAACTCAAGTTCTGCTTCAATGTTGCCCTGATCATCAAGCGTCATCCCGGCTAGTCTTTCCAATCGTTTGACTGGCCAGTAACCATTGATTTTGCTCGCTTTTCGGGCGGCTTGAACGAAGTCCAGTTGTTCTGGCAATATCGGCTGCATAATAACCGCGCAATAGTATACGTTTTAGCCCCCCCTGTCAAAATAAAAATGCTATATATTTCAATCGTTTCCACTATTCTATTCTGAACTAAAAATTAATCCTTGAACCCATAATCCAGCTGGGTAATATGTCCACACTTGGCAATATGAAAATTCGATATGAAACTGATACTGGCATCCACTTCCCCCTTCCGTAAACAACTGCTGGATAAACTCGAACTCGAATATGAAACCGCATCACCCGATGTTGATGAAACGCCCCTGCCCGGTGAAAACATCAAAGCCATGGTGGTACGTCTGTCGCAAGCCAAAGCCAAAGCCGTAGCCGATCATTTTCCAGATGCTCTGATTATAGGCTCAGACCAGAGTGCAGTACTCAATGGCCAGCCTTTGACCAAATCCGGTGGTTTCGACAAGGCTTTCCAGCAGCTGAAAGACGCCTCGGGCCAGAAAATCATTTTTCACACCGGCTTATGCCTGCTCAACACTAAAACGGGCCATATGCAATCTGCCTGCATCCCCTACACAGTGGTATTTAAAACTCTGAGCAATGAGCAAATCAAAAATTATCTGCAGAAGGAACAACCCTATAACTGCGCCGGCAGTTTTAAATCTGAAGGCCTGGGAATTGCCCTGTTTGAGCGTTTCGAAGGCGAAGACCCCAATGCTCTAATCGGCCTGCCCCTGATCAAGCTCATTGAGATGCTGTCCGAGGAAGGTCTCAGCCCGGTTTAACTGCTACACTCCTAGCAAATATAATAACTACATCTGCGCACCCATGAGCTCAATTAATCACCCGCTATGGCACAATCTGTTTCGTCGCCAGGATGACCGTTTAACTCAGGTCACCGAACTCTGGTTGCAAACCCCCTTGTTTGAAAACATCAGTTATCGCAAGTGTCGTGAACTGGTGAATAATATGCATCCCAGACAATATAAAAAAGGGGAAAAAGTATTCAGCGCCGGCGACATCGGCACCAGTGTTGTGCTCATACGTAATGGCGGTATCGAAATTAAGGCGGGTGACAAACTGCTGGCCGAACTCCAGGGGGGTGACTTTTTTGGCGAAGTGGCGCTTATTATCGATGAACCCAGAACCGCTGATGCCATTGCCACCGATGAATCCGAGCTGATTTTCTTCTTACGCTCCGATCTTGAAGAATGGATTCAACGCTCACCCCATGATGGCGCTGTTTTCATGTTAAATATCGCCAAAGTACTGGCTGCCAGATTACGCCACACTAATATTTTACTTTCCCTTCAGGCAGATGACTGATGCTGCAATCCGTTTTACAGCATCCCATGACACGCACTGTACTGTTATTCAGCCTGATTCTGACAGTACTGATTCTATTGGCCATACTACTGGCCCCCCTGCTCATACCCATCATTATTTCCTTTGCACTCTATGCAATACTCGAGCCGTTGAGCAGCTGGTTTGAACGACATGGATTTTCCCGTACCAGCGCATCGCTATCCGTACTGCTATTGCTGGTGCTCATAGCAACAGCAGCGATAGCTTTACTCATGCCCCAGCTATCTGCACAACTAGTCGATCTGCAACAACAATTGCCACTGGTGTGGAAAACCCTGCTGGACTTTGCCCAGAAAACTAGCCAGTTTATGGCTCAGTCCATGGGTATCAGTCTTGAAACCGATAACATGATGCAGCCCTTTTTTGACCAGGCCAATGACTGGGGCAAAACCGCACTGGTGGAAGGCTCTAACATCCTATTTAGCTTTACCATCCTGATGGTGCTGGTGCCGATATTCACCTTTTTTCTGATCAGAGATTACCGGGCCATGAGGAATCACCTGCTGGACATGCTACCCAACAGCAGTTTCGAGCTGGGCTGGCTTATCTATCATCGAGTGGCCCATCAACTACAGGAATACATTCGCGGTATCATGATCCAGTCCGGCATCATGAGCATCATGGCCACCACCGGCTTTTACCTTATTGGCCTGGATTCGCCTATATTGCTGGGCCTGGTGGCCGGTGTCCTTAACCTGATTCCTTATGTGGGACCACTACTGGCCATGGTGCTGCCCGTGTTGCTGGCACTGGGCCACGCACCACTGGAGCTCTGGCTGGTGGGGGCAGCTGTCAGCGTCATCCTGATTGCTCAGGTTATAGATAACGTACTGGTTATACCTTCGGTGATTGCCAATGCGGTGAATCTACACCCGGTGATCGTGATTGCCGGTATTATCATCTTTGGTAATCTATTTGGCTTTATCGGCATGGTAGTGGCTATCCCGGTGATTTCGACCGCCAATATTATTTTCCGGGCTTTGTTACAGGGTTTGAGGAAACGACAAATACTTATTGATCAATTTACCGAAAAAAACACAATCTGATATATGCTTCTTTATAGTTGGTTTCTAGTGGAAGCATGGATATAAAAGAAAACGC
>JBLYYN010000017.1:0-12346 GCA_048550535.1 Gammaproteobacteria bacterium | reverse complement strand
CAGATATCGGTGTGTATCGAGGCTATAGATATTGACAATATCCTGCTCGGGTAAATTATGGAAATCATGGGTATTATCTTTTGTTATAATGCTCTTGTGTATCTGAACAATTATAAGTGAAACTGATGTTGATTGTAATTTCCCCTGCAAAAACCCTGGATTATAAAACACCACCTAAAACTCAAACCTATACTACACCCGATTATCTCGATCAGTCTCAGATACTGATCGACCGTTTGCGCCTGCTATCGTCTCTGGATATTTCAGAATTAATGAATGTCAGCAGTAAAATTGCAGAACTTAATTTTGATCGATATGAGGCCTGGCAAACGCCCTTTGATCAGGATAATGCAAAACAGGCCGTACTGGCTTTTAAGGGTGATGTATATACTGGACTGGACGCGGACAGTCTTAGTATACAGGATTTGCAGTACGCTCAGAAACACCTGCGCATACTGTCCGGGCTTTATGGCCTGTTACGGCCTCTGGATTTGATGATGCCCTATCGTCTGGAAATGGGAACCCGACTGGACAATAAACGAGGTAAAAATTTATATGAATTTTGGGGGATGCAAATTACCGAAGCCTTGAATAAACAGCTTAAGGCAGTGAAATCTGAATATTTGATCAATCTCGCATCCAATGAGTATTTCAAATCGGTTAAACCTAAACACGTCAAGGGTCAGCTGATTACCCCGGCTTTCAAAGATTACAAAAATGGACAATACAAAATGATTGGGGTGTATGCCAAAAAAGCCCGTGGCCTGCTCAGCCGCTATATTATTGAAAATCGCTTATCCGATCCCAATGATATCCGCGCATTTGACTGCGAGGGCTATGCCTTTAATGATAGCCAGTCATCCGATGAACAGTGGGTATTTACCCGGAAATAACACTGTATATTTAATGCGCTTGTACTATAATTTGAGCAATGATTATTTGCATCAGGGAAGGGTACCAGGTGTGGATGAGCGAGTGATAAATCAAACACCGGATAATGAAACCATCCTTAAAATGGGCCGTGTCGTCAAGTTAACTGATGACATGGCTGAGGTTATTGTGGATGAAGGTATAGTCATTAATATGACTATGGTCAGGGAATATCATGAATGGATCCAGAATAACCTGAGCAATCCCTGCATGTTGCTCATTAACAAGACTTATCCTTATGCGTACAGCTTTGATGCGCAGAAAGAGATCGCTAGCCTGGATCAAATACGTGCTATGGCTGTGGTGGTATATAATCGTATCAGTGAAGTGACCACCCGTGATCTGGTTGCTTTCCCCCGTGCACATGAGTGGAATATCCAGATATTTGATAGCCGTCACGATGCATTGCTCTGGCTGGAAGGGCAGAGAGATTCTTAAAATTCAACTCAATTCATTATAGTACTCACAATTCTCTTCATTTTTATTTTTAACGAACAACCATGCACAGTTGATCATCGAAGAGTTTGATATTATTTAACTGATTGAAAATATTTAACAATTAAGCACTATTCGTGAGTGATTTAATGCCTGGATTAATGAATGACTATTGTCGGGGTCACCCGTTTGGGTGATGTGAAATTGGGGGATTTTCCCGCATACTTAATGACTAAAAACAAATAACCTTAAGTAAACACTTAAGAGGTATATGTTAATGGTTAAGTCATTGAAAGCTGCTTACAGCACCGGTTTGGAATATGCTATTTCAAGACGAAACCTTCATTTAAGCAATTTACTCAGTTTTCGCTATCCTGGTTATTCATGTCCGATTAAAAAAATGACAACAGAGAATACAGATTTAGAATTACTGCTGGATGCTGTGCTTGATGACGAAGGTCATGTTACAGAGATAAGCATCAAACATTAATATTTATCTATACCGATAGCAGACGCTAACAGACAAGCAAAGGCCTTCTCTTTGAAGGCTATTTTGTGCTGATTTTATCCGGTCATTTCCGTGAAGTCGTAGTCCAGATTGGGTTCAGGTTCCTGCAGGAAGTTGCCCTGGATAAAGTTGATACCTATACCCCAGAGCACCGAAAGGCTGGTGGCATCCTGCACATGCTGGGCAATGGTCAGTTTATTCATCTCCATGGCCATCTCGGTAATCTTCTTAACGGCCTCCTGGTTTTCCTGGCTTTCAAATAGGTTTTCCATAAAAGAGCGTTCAAGCTTGAGGAAGTCAGCCGGTATGTGTTTTAGCAATTCGAATGGATTCTGACCGGTACCAAAATCATCCAGAGCAAAACCGCAGTTGAGGCTACGCAACTGTTTGGCCAGTTCGGCAGTATATTTTAGACTGGTGACTGCAACATTCTCTTTGACCTCGAAGATCAGGCTGTTTTTTGGAACATTAAATTTTTTCAGTTGATCTTTCAGCCAGGTCATCAGGCCTGTATCTTTCAGGGAGGTGGCCGAGAGCTTGACGAAGAACAGGGTACGTTTACCCGCTTTCCAGCGTTTGGTCAGTATATTAATCGTATTCAGTAATATCCATCGATCAATAGCCTGAGACATGCCTGTGCGCTCAGCCGCCGGCAGGAATTCATTAGGTAGAATTATAGTGCCGCTCTGGTCTTTCATTCTGACGAATACTTCATAGCGTTCATCGGGATCACCATGCAGGCTAACGATGGGCTGGAAATACAGAATAAAGCGGTTGGTTTTTATGGCATCTTTAAGGTTGGCAACAATCTGTGCATCGATTTCTTTCTGTGTCTGCTCGCCTTCCTTGGGTTGATACAGAACGATGTTATTGGGGCCTTTTGCTTCGGCTTCGGTGATGGCACGTTCTGCTCTTAATAGAACCTCATCAGGGTCGGGGGCATTTTCATCAATAATGCTGACCCCGATACTACAGGTGGAGTTGATCGAAGTATTCTTTATGTTGGCGATAAAATCCTGGGTCGCTTTCTTTATTTTTTCAGCATAGGCATTAATCGATGTGCCGGTTTGTTCCAGGGCAATGACACAGAATGTATTACCTTCAAGATGTGCAAGAATGTCCTTGCTGGTAACATTTTTTTCAAAACACCGAGAGATTTCATTTAGATACTGATCACTGATTGCAACCCCCGTGCTTTGTCTGATATCGGTATAGTTGTCCAGGTGTAGCATGAGAACTGCAGCGTGCTGTTTTTTCTGTTTTGCCTCAGCCACCACCTGATTCAGTGAATCGATAAAGTACTGGCGATTGTAGAGGCCTGTTGTGGTGTCTTTCTGCCCCATCAATGCCAGTTGTTTTTCCAGTTCTTTATTATCTACCTGATTACGGATAATCAGCTGGATACAGGGTTCGCCATCAACGCTGGCAGGGGAGAATTCCATGGCACCTGAAAATTCTGTGCCGTCTGGGTTACGTAGGCTGAGTTCCAGTTTTTCATTAGAACAGGTGCCATCTGCGCAATTCTTTCTCAAAAAATCTTTAAAGGTATTTCGGTCAGCCATACCCACCATATCCAGTATCGGCATGCCTTCAAGTTCTTCGGATTCTGCGAAGCCAAACAGTTCCAGATAAGATTGATTCGAATAAACATGCATGCCTTCGTGGATGTATGCAATCGCATCCCTGGAGGAATCTAGCAAGGCCTCACAACGCCGTTCGGTTTCCTTGTTGGCGATCTCAAGCAGGGTCATTTTTTTGATGCTGCCATGGGCCTCTATTTCACGCTTGATGACCAGTTCCAGGTGGGATGGATTGTCGTAGCTGGATAGGTCTTTGGCGCCTGCGCGTATGGCTTTTACAACATCGATTTCTTCGTGGCCTTTGCGGTTAATGGCAATGACAGGTATAGGTTGTCGTGTATTTTCTTTCAGACAGCTAATGGTTTGTTCAAGGGTGATGAGTTCCATACCTGTTCCATACAGCAGAATATCCGGGATGGTTTTTTGCAGGGCTTCGATTAGGTCTTCGTCATCTTCTACTCGTGTAGTGTGGGCGGCAAAGCCGGCTGCACGCATAATTTTGACAACTTTTTCTTCGTTGTTGAATGAATCATCGATGATAAAAATGTTAATTTTGTTTTCTGTTGCCACGAGTACTTCCGTAAAAAATAATTGGATTAAATGGATGACCAGATTGAATCAAAATCATCAGGGTTTGATGAGCGGGACTTATCATCGCCTGAATTACCGGGGCCATTGGCCAGAGTAAACTGGAACTGGGTGAAGGAGCCGGTATGTTCCCGTATTGTACCGAGATTTATTTCCATGTCCTGGTTTTGAACATGAATCTTGAGCATATTGCCTTTTCTGAAGGCATAGGCGGGCATTAACAGGGTAGAAGGCTGCTGTACGGGTTTAACTTCAGGTAGCAACAGACATTCAAATGGGGTTTCGTCTTTGCGCTCAGGTCTGCGTACAGTGCATGCCATCACTTCAGGCGCCAGTACCTGGACGCCGATTTCCAGGCCTTTATCCCGAGCATATTGCATCCAACGAATGACACCGATACGCCAGTGGTATGTATTGTCAAGTCGTTCACGGATGGCAATCAGTTCACCGACCTGAGCACGGGATGCAGAAGGTGAATCCCAGTGCAGGCAATATCCACCGGCACTGACATTGGTAATTGCCCAGTACAGATCCGGAGCATCTTTGTTGAGCTTGCCCATTTCTGCATCGCTTCTATGAAGCTCTTTGGTATAACCCTCCGTTAGCGCGCGACCTTTGGAAACCATATCCCAGGCGGTAGATCCGCTGATTTCGTTGGCTTTCATATCAGGATGGGTAATAAAAAAATCCGGATTATTTTTACCCTGATGATCACGATCAGCTCGGTTACTATCGGATATAGCGCCCAGCGAGAACATTGAGGAAAGCTTTTTAGGGCTCTTGGGTTCTCGCCGTGTTTGCTGTTCTTTGAGTGCTGTATAGATAGCCCCCATTCCTATTGCAACTTTGATATCAGTCTGTTTTACGGCTCTTGAAAAGCGACGTTTTGCCCACATGCTCCAGGAGCTGATCAGGGTTTTGAGGGTTTCCTGAGAAATTTCCTCATCGACCGATACTTTGTTGCCAGGTTCAGTCCTGACGCCAACCTTTACTCGCAAGCTTTTCACAAGTTTATCCAGATCCAGGCTGCGGAAATTTTTTAGATTGTGCAAATCTTCTTCTGAGACGGAGTTCGGAGGGGCATCGCTGTCGAGCAGACTACAGAAATAACGGCTGAGTTTATTTTTGCTGGGTTTGGCGCTGAGTGTAGTCAGTTTTGCCCACCCTGCCAGCCCCCTGTGAACACGTTCGGCATCACTTTGACGTAAGGCATTGGGGCGAGCCAGTGAAAATAGCAAAATTTGTTTGTAATAGTCTTCGATGGTGATTTTTGTTTGTGCCAGTTCCTGATCCTTGATTTTTTTCCGCTGCAGTTTTTTGCTTTCCACATAGGCATATATATGGTGAATATCCCACCACAGGCCTTTGGGCAGCAAAGAGTAAACCTGGCTGGCACGCAGTAACAGTTCGTCCAGATAGTGCAAGGCCCTTTCACTGGAAAAGAGTAAAGATTTGTTGTCGACCCTGTTCAGGCCATTGGCAGCCTCGAATACGATAATTTTATAACCAATAGCCATTTCACCCAGTATGGCCTGGTTCAAGGTAATGATTTTGAGGCTTTTGTCTGGCAGGGGAAGGCTACGGTTGACAAAGTGTTTGTGCAACTGTTTAAGGATTTGTCGCACCGGTTCACGTAACAGTTCCATATTTTCCAGTCGTTGCTTGGGGGGCATGGACTGGCGGTTAAGTTGTGTGATGCCTTTGTAAACCGTACGGGTATATTCGCCCATATTGGTCTGCGGCAAGCCTGCCAGCCATTTTTTTATTTTTCTGGGATGATTGGGGAAATCATCTTTGCCCGCAGTTGTCTGTTCTGGAATATTTAATTTCATATAGGCTTATATCACAAAATCCAGGCATCCTTATGCGCTGTAGTTTGAATCGCCGGTACCGCGATTTACAGCAATATAAGTTTATCTATTCTTCTTATTCACCCTGGAATGTCAATAAAAACAACAAGATTACACGATGTTTTAAATTGAATTCATGATGATACTAGTTTTTATAGCCCAATTATGGGTAATTTGCTTCCTTCACCCGCGATTTCTTCCACCAGCCGTGGCACCAGATATCCGGGTAAACGTAATTGTAGCCCTTTAATCAATTCAATTGCTTTGGCTTTGTTCACATTAAAATGAGCCGCACCACTGACCGGGTCGAGACAATGCAGATAATAGGGAAGAATACCCGCAGAGAACAATTGTTCACTTAAATCTGCCAGGCTATCTATATTGTCATTAATTCCGGCCAGTAACACACTCTGATTGAGCAGGCTGATGTTGCTTGAGCGGAGTTTGTGCAAGCTGTCTAATTCTGCTTTCTGGAGTTCATTGGCGTGGTTGGCGTGTATCACCAGACAACAGTCAAGATGTGAGTTATCCAGTCGTTGGCACAGTTCATCAGTGATACGGTCGGGTAATACCACCGGGAGTCGACTGTGGATTCTTAGTCGTTTGATATGGGAAATGGATTCCAGCCGGTCCAGTAGTTCGGCCAGTTTCTGGTCGGATAACAGGAGTGGATCGCCACCACTGAGTATAACTTCACTGACTTCCTTGCGTTCGGCAATATAATCTAAGGCTGATTGCCACTGATTACGGGATGGCTGGTTTTCAGGGTAGGGGAAGTGTCGTCGAAAACAATAACGACAATGTACGGCACAGCTCTGCGTCGCAATCAGTAACACCCGGCCGTGGTATTTATGCAGCAGGCCGGGAATGGCAGTAGCATTCTGATCTCCCACAGGATCTTTGCAATAGCCTGCCACCTGTTCCAGTTCTCGGCTGGATAACATGATCTGTTTTAGTAGAGGATCATTTGGATCCCCCGGCTGCATTTTATCCACATAACAGTGGGGCACTTTAAGCGGGAAGCCGTTTGCAGCCAGGTCACAATTGGGAAATGCCGTGTGAGGAATATCCAGTAGATCCAGTAATTGCAGAGGATCGGTAATAGCCTGTGCCAGCTGTTGCTGCCAGCTGGTTGACAGATTACCAACTTTATTCAATACAGATTTTGGCATTTTTCCGGTAACCGCGTATTATATGTCGAGTTTTTTCAGTACACAGGCGATTCAGGCTAGGGTTAAAATAGATGGCATCATACAGTACAAACGAATTTCGGGGTGGACTTAAATTATTGCTGGACGGTGATCCGGTGTCCATCATTGAGAATGAACTGGTTAAACCGGGTAAGGGTCAGGCATTTAACCGGGTGAAATTACGCAATCTCAAAACCGGTCGCATGGTCGAGCGTACCTTTAAATCTGGAGAATCGGTGGAAGCTGCCGATGTGGTGGATGTGGATATGGAGTTTTCCTATAACGACGGAGAGTTCTGGCACTTCATGGATCCCAATACCTTCGAACAGTTGGCGGCTGGCGAAGCAGCCATGACCGATGCGGCGAAATGGCTGAAGGGCCAGGAGCTGTGTACTGTGACTTTATGGGATGGCGCACCCCTGGCGGTCACGCCACCGAATTTCGTAGAACTGGCGGTTACTGAAACCGATCCGGGTTTAAAAGGGGATACCGCTCAAGGCGGTACAAAACCCGCGACTCTGGAATCCGGAGCGGTGGTAAAAGTTCCTTTGTTCATTGAGCAGGGTGAGATTTTGAAAGTGGATACCCGTAGTGGTGAGTATGTCTCAAGGGTCAAAGAGTAACTGGAAGCCTGCGGCTTCGTTTGAGGCAATAAAATCTCGAGCCCGTATGCTGCAAGCTATACGGGCTTTTTTTGCTGAGCGACAAGTGCAGGAAGTAGAAACCCCCTGCCTGGCACGTAGTGCAATCCCTGATCCCCATTTGCACAGTTTTCAAACTCAATTTCTGGGGCAGCGTCTTTATTTGCAAACCTCTCCGGAGTTCTTCATGAAACGCCTGCTGGCCTCAGGCAGCGGGGATATCTATCAGATTGCCCGTGTTTTCCGCGACGATGAGCTGGGTTCTCGGCATAACCCGGAATTTACACTGCTGGAATGGTATCGGCTGGGACTTGACCACCATCAATTGATGGATGAAATACAGCAGTTACTGATCCAGTTGCTTGATCGACTGGGATCCAGGATTAATGTCCATGATGTCAGGCGTTTGAGTTATCAGCAGGCCTTTGTCGAAGTGCTGGATATAGATCCCCTGGCCTGCACGGTGCAACAGTTGCAGCAGATGGCCCAACAACGAGCTATAGAAGTTCCGCAAGGTATGGTCATGGATGATAAGGATATGTGGCTGGACTGGTTGATGAGTCAATCTGTAGCCCCGGCCTTTGCCAAAGATCGCTTCAGCTTCATCTATGACTATCCTGCCTCCCAGGCGGCGCTGGCCCGAATCAGTACACAGGATAGCCGGCTGGCTCATCGATTTGAGTTGTTCTATGGTGATCTGGAGCTGGCTAATGGTTTTTATGAACTGACAGATGCCAATGAACAGCGTCAACGATTTGAGCAGGAAAACCGTCATCGGTTTGCTAAGGGAATGCCTGAGATGGCGCTGGATGAAAACTTGCTAAGCGCGCTGGATCAAGGTATGCCGGAGTGTTCCGGGGTGGCCATAGGGCTGGACAGGCTGCTTATGGTGCTGTCTGGTAAGAGTCATATATCCGAGGTGCTGAGCTTCCCCCTGGATCGGGTCTAGGCCGTGTTGATGATGTCGGTCAGTGCTGTACACAGAGCCTGGATTTCTTCATCTGTGCCAATGCTGATACGCAAAAACTCGTCAATTCTCGGTTGCTTGAAGTGACGGACAATAATCGAGCGTTGTCTTAAGCCATCGGCTAGCTCAACAGCCGCAAATTGTGGATGACGGGTAAACACAAAATTGGCCGCTGAAGGCAGTACTTCAAAACCCAGTTGCGCGAGATGGGTAATAAGCATGCTTCGGGTGTTAATGATTTTTTGTCGGCATTGCTCAAAATAATCCTGATCCTTAAGGGCTGCTACGGCGGCCGGAGTCGCCAGTCGATCCATGGGGTAAGAGTTAAAGCTGTTTTTTACTCGTTCCAGGGCTTCGATCAGATCGGCGTGACCCACAGCAAAACCGATGCGCAAACCCGCCAGTGACCTGGATTTGGAAAAGGTTTGTATCACCAGTAAATTAGCATACTGGTTAACCAGTTTAATGGCCGTTTCGCCACCAAAATCGATATAGGCTTCGTCCACTATGATCACGGAATCGGTATTTTGTTTAAGCAGCTGTTGAATCTGTTTCAATGCCAGCAGACGACCGGTGGGGGCATTGGGATTAGGGAAAATAATACCGCCATTTACTGCCAGATAATCCTCAACATCGATTTCAAATTGCTGATTCAAAGGGACCGTCCGATAATCAATGTCGTACAAGCCACAATACACGGGATAAAAGCTGTAACTGATGTCGGGGAACAGCAGGGGTTTATCATGTTTCAGTAAGGCCTGAAAGCTGTGGGCCAGTACTTCATCGGAACCATTGCCAACAAATACCTGACTGCTATCTACGGCGTGATAGTCAGCGATGGCTGCTTTGAGTTGATCGGAGTTGGGGTCGGGATAGAGTCGCAGCTTATCATCCAGTTGTCCACGAATGGCATCCAGAACAGAGGGTGAAGGGCCATAGGGGTTTTCGTTGGTATTCAGCTTGACCAGCTTATCTAGCCTGGGTTGTTCACCGGGCACATAGGGGGTGAGTTTGTGTACCAGCTGGCTCCAGAATCGACTCATGTTCATATATCCATGACAGGAATATTATAGTTATACCGCTTTTTAACCCAGGCAGTGACTAATTTATAAGCACGAATGCCCATTTCTATTTGAAATGAGCCAGTTCCTGGCCGAGTTGAACGCTGTTGCCATGCTGGATTAATTCATCCAGTTCCACATTCTCAGCCATCAGCATAATGACCGTTGAACCCAGGTTAAATCGACCCATTTCAAGCCCCTTCTGGAGCTTTATTTCACCGTCCTTATAGCGTGTATGAATGATTTTTCGTTTGCTGGGCGGGGTGACCGATCCAGCCCAGACGGTATCGATGGCAGAGACATTCACCGCACCCACCAGAATCATGATCATGGGACCGGCGTCGGTTTCAAATGCGCATACCAGGCGTTCATTGCGGGCAAACAGTCTGGGTATAGTATTGACCGTGTGAGGGGCCACGCTGAACAAGCGTCCGGGCACATATACCATATCGGTGAGTTTGCCGGTCATCGGCATATGAATGCGATGATAATCTTTGGGTGACAGATACAGGGTGGCAAATTTTCCATTATGGAAAGGAGTGGACAATTCCTGTACTCCGCCCACCAGTTCCAGCAGGCTGTAATTCTGGCCCTTGGCCTGGAATACCCGGCCATCGACAATGGCCTGGGCCTGGCTGACCGTACCGTCCACCGGACATACCAATACATCATCAGCTTCGGCTATTGGCCGGGCCTCTTTTTTCAGGGCCCGAGTGAAGAAGGCATTCAGGTTTTTATAGGCAAAGGGATCTTCTTCTACGGCGTCCGCCATATTGACCTGATGCAGAGACAGGTAAATTTTCAGACTCAGTCGTTTGATCGGTTCCCATTCGACCCGGGACAGATGGAAGACCAGCCAGGACAGGGCATGGTGGGGGAAAAAATAAAACGGCAAAGATTTCAGAAAATCCGACATTCAGCGGCTCTCATTCAAAAAGGGGTGGATTTTGGGTTAAATCGCAGAATTAATGATTGCTGTGATCCATCATTTTCATGGCGGATTTTTTCACAAAGGCTCTGGCGGAAAACCGATTACCATCACTCACGGTTATATCAATGGTGGCGCTATCTCCGGATTTCAAGGCTTTTTTCGGATTGAACAACATCAGATGGTAGCTGCCGGGCTTCAGTACCAGTTGGCCATTGGCTGGAACCGTCAGTTGTTTCTGGGGCAGCATTTTGGCCACGCCGTCCACAATCTTAGAAAGATGCATCTCTACACGACCAAATTCCGGGCTGCTGATTTCAGTGATGTTTATATCTTTGTCAGAGCGGTTTTGAAACACCATAAATGCAGCCATGACTTTAGTTACCGGGGGTGCTTCCGGAATCCAGATATTTTTAACCTGCAGATGGTGGGCCTGGGCGATGCTTGAGGCAAATGCCAGAAGCAGGATTGTAACAATGGATGTGACTGGATGGCGCACAATGGTTCTCCCCAAAAAATATGGTTGGGATTATATGCAGCCTCGACTATCATTAAAAGCCATTTCAATGGCATGCGTGAAGTTGATGGAAAAAATAGATCAGGTCGCCGTACAGTTTGAAACCATCAGGGACTGCATCCGTTGGGGTGTGAGTGAGTTTAACCGGGCGGGTCTGTATTATGGTCACGGCATGGCCAGTTCACTGGATGAAGCGGTGTATCTGGCACTGTTTGCCCTTCACTTACCTCATGATTTCCCCCCAGATTATTTTGACAGTCGATTAAGCCATGGGGAAAAGCTGAGAGTGCTAGGGCTGTACCAGCAGCGTGTGGAAAGTCGAAAACCGGCGGCCTATCTCACCCATGAAGCCTGGTTTGCCGGGCTGAAGTTTTATGTGGATGAGCGAGTGCTGGTGCCACGTTCACCCATTGCTGAGCTGATTGGACAACAGTTCGAACCCTGGGTGGAAGCGGAACAGGTGGATAGCATTCTTGATCTCTGTACCGGCAGTGGCTGTATTGCCATTGCCTGCGCTTACGCCTTCGACTGGGCCGATGTAGATGCGGTAGATTTATCCCCCGCTGCGCTGGAAGTGGCGCAACGCAATGTGCTGGATCATGGTCTGGAAGAACGGGTATCGGTGGTCGAATCGGATCTGTTTGATGGCCTGCCGCCCAGACATTACGACATCATCGTTAGTAATCCTCCTTATGTGGATGCTGAGGATATGGCGAGCTTGCCTGATGAATATCTGCATGAACCTGAGCTTGGCCTGGTGGCGGGGCAAGATGGTCTGGATCTGGTGATACCCATGTTGAAACAGGCGCGGAGTTTTTTAACAGACCAGGGTATTCTGGTGGTGGAAGTGGGTAATTCACATTATGCCTTACAGGATCGGTTTCCCCAGGTGCCGTTTTACTGGCTGGAGTTCGAACATGGGGGTGAAGGGGTGTTCCTGCTTACCGCCGAGCAGCTGGATGACTACCAGGCTGTGTTTGACGCAGCCTGATTATTTATAAATCAGTAGTAGCTCGAATCCGATTTGACAATACAGGTCTGGGCTGAATGGCTTCAAACACCCTGAACCGGCCGTAAAATCAAAAAAGATTTGCCGCAGAGGCACAGAGTGCACAGAGAAAGCAGTCGTGCTTGTAATAGGGCGTACTTAT
>JBLYYN010000016.1:0-13163 GCA_048550535.1 Gammaproteobacteria bacterium | reverse complement strand
GTTCCGGTGCGGTGGATATAGTGGTTATTGACTCGGTGGCAGCGTTGACACCCAAAGCTGAAATCGAAGGAGACATGGGCGATTCCCATATGGGTCTGCAGGCACGACTCATGTCCCAGGCGCTGCGTAAGTTAACGGCCAATATCAAACGCTCTAATACCCTGGTGATTTTCATTAACCAGATTCGTATGAAAATTGGCGTGATGTTCGGGAATCCGGAAACCACTACCGGCGGTAATGCGCTTAAGTTTTATGCCTCGGTCAGGCTGGATATTCGCCGTACCGGCGCCATCAAGAAAGGCGATGAGATTCTGGGTAATGAAACCAAGGTCAAAGTAGTGAAAAACAAGGTGGCACCACCGTTCAAGCAGGTCAATTTTGAAATCCTCTACGGCGAAGGCATATCCCGGGAGGGCGAACTCATCGATCTGGGAGTGGCCAACAAAATCGTGGAAAAATCCGGGGCCTGGTACAGTTATAACGGTGACCGTATTGGCCAGGGTAAGGACAAGGTGCGAACCTTCCTTAAGGAGAATCCAGACATCGCCGATGACATCGAAGCCAGAATACGTGCTGAACTCATGCCGGCAAAAGTATCGAAGAAAGATGAGGGCGATATCAAAGGCAAGGAAACCAAGGCTGATGCTGTGCTCGAAATGACCGCCGAACAAATGGCAGAAATGACTGAGTAATTGATGTAAACCAGGCCGCAGTGATATTTGTCATTGCGGCCTTTTGTTTTTTTAGACAGGAAATCGTTATGAGTCGATCCATCACCGAAGTGGCCATTGGGCTTCTGTCTCGCAGGGAACACACCCGACTTGAGCTCAGCCGCAAACTCAGAAGCAAGGGCTTTAATGACAACGACATTGCTCCGGCTATCGAGCAGTTAGTGGCAAATAATTGTCTGTCGGATGAGCGTTTTACCGAAAGTTATATTAATATGCGCAAGCACAAAGGCTATGGGCCCTTACGAATTGAGCAGGAACTGCGAGAACGTGGCGTCGATAGTGGGCTGGTCGATGAGTTTCTGGACAGGAATAATCAGGAATGGCGAGCCATTTTGCAGCAGCAGTATTCCAGGAAATACGGTAATGAGCCGGTACTGGAATATTCTGATCGGGCCAAACGAGCCAAATTTTTACAAAACCGCGGATTTCCGCTGGATTGGGTATTCAGGCTAACATCCCTGGATGATATGTAATAATAATATACATATTAAACATAAACTTATACTATTTATTTAATGTAATTTAATATGATGACAACTGCTGAAATCCGACAAAAATTCCTGGATTATTTCAAGAGCAAGGGCCACGAAGTGGTCGCTTCCAGTTCACTGGTGCCGGGGAATGATCCCACCCTGTTATTTACCAATGCCGGTATGGTGCAGTTTAAAGATGTGTTTCTGGGTCAGGATAAACGCAGCTATAAAACCGCAGTCAGTAGCCAGCGTTGTGTACGCGCCGGGGGTAAGCACAATGACCTGGAGAACGTCGGTTATACGGCCCGTCATCATACCTTTTTTGAAATGCTGGGTAATTTCAGCTTTGGCGATTACTTCAAACGCGAAGCCATTAACTATGCCTGGGAGTTTCTCACACAGGACCTGGGCCTGGCAGCCGAAAAACTCTGGGTTACGGTGTATGAGGACGACGATGAAGCGGCCGATATCTGGCTGAAAGAAGTCGGTGTCGACCCGAAACGATTCTCACGTATTGGAGATAAACCCGGCAAAAAATACGAAAGCGATAACTTCTGGGCCATGGGTGATACCGGCCCCTGTGGTCCCTGTACTGAAATCTTCTACGATCATGGCGAACAGATCTGGGGTGGGCCTCCCGGAACCCCAGACGAAGACGGCGATCGCTACATCGAAATCTGGAATCTGGTGTTCATGCAGTACAACCGTGACAAGGCCGGTACTTTGCACCCACTGCCCAGGCCTTCGGTGGATACGGGCATGGGACTGGAGCGACTGGCGGCGATATTGCAGAACGGTCACAGCAATTACGATATTGACCTGTTCCAGCATTTGATCACAGCGGCGGCTAAACTGACCCATACCGATGATTTGAATAATAACTCCTTAAAAGTCATTGCCGATCATATCCGTTCCTGCGCCTTCCTCATTGTGGATGGCGTGATGCCATCCAACGAAGGTCGTGGTTATGTGTTGCGCCGCATTATCCGTCGTGCCCTGCGCCATGGCCACAAGCTGGGCCAGGATGATCTGTTTTTCTACAAACTGGCGAACACTCTGGTTCAGGAAATGGGTGAGGCTTACCCCGAATTGAGCGAAGCCCAGGCCAATGTGGAACAGGTGCTGAAACTGGAAGAGCAACGCTTTGCCGAAACCCTGGACCAGGGAATGAAGATTCTGGATGAAGGCATTGCCGGACTCAAGGGTAAAACCCTTCCAGGGGATATGGTGTTCAAGCTCTATGATACCTATGGTTTTCCGGTCGATCTGACTGCGGATATAGCCCGTGAGCAAAATCTTAAGCTGGATCTCAAGGGTTTCGAAAAAGAAATGCAGGCGCAACGCGAACGTGCCCGCGCCGCCAGCCAGTTTGGTATGGATTATAACAATGCCATCACCACCGATGTGGTCACCGATTTCACTGGTTATGATCACCTGCTGGACCGATCAAATGTGGTCGCCATCTACAAAGACGGCCAGGCGGTGGATGAAATCAGTGCCGGTGACGAAGCAGTGATCATTCTACCCCGCACCCCTTTCTATGCAGAATCCGGTGGCCAGGTCGGGGATACCGGCCTGTTGCTGAATCCATCGTCCCGATTTGAAGTTCTGGATACCCAGAAACAGGGCCAGGCCTTTATCCATATTGGCCAGCTTTCGGAAGGCTCTATTAGAGTGGGGGATGAACTGGAAGCCATGATCGATGCCGATCGTCGCCAGGCCACCATCCGCAATCACTCGGCCACCCATCTCATGCACGCGGCCTTACGCGAAGTGCTGGGTGAGCATGTGCAACAGAAAGGCTCTTTAGTCAACAATGAACGCCTTCGCTTCGACTTTTCCCATTTCGAGGCGGTTAAACCCGAGCAGTTGCTTGAGATCGAACGCAGTGTGAACGAGCAGATTCGTCATAATCTGCAAACCAAAGCAGAAGAAATGGCTATTGATGAGGCCAAAGCTAAAGGTGCTATGGCACTGTTTGGTGAAAAATACGGAGATCGAGTCAGAGTGATTGCCATGGGGGATTTCTCTACCGAACTTTGTGGGGGTACCCATGTTGATCGTTCCGGCGATATCGGTTTTTTCAAAATAGTCTCCGAAGGCGGGGTGGCTGCTGGAGTACGTCGCATCGAGGCCATCACCGGTGAAGCGGCAGTGGCCTGGGCCGAGCAACAGGATCACCAGATTAATCGCTTATCGGGCCTGCTTAAAGGTAGCCGAGATGAGCTGGATACCAAGGTTCAACAACTGCTGGAAAAAGTTAAATCACAGGAAAAAGAACTGTCCCAACTGAAGAGCAAGCTGGCCACTCAAACCGGTCGTGACATTACCGCCGATGCTGTTGACGTCGCAGGCATTAAGGTGCTGGCCATGAAACTGGATGGTGTCGATGCCAAATCCCTGCGTGAAACCATGGACAAGATGAAAGATAAACTGGGTTCATCCGCCATAGTTCTAGCTACGGTAGACGGTGCCAAAATCAGCCTGTGCGCTGGCGTCAGCAAAGACCAGACCCAGAAACTGAAAGCGGGAGAGCTGGTGAATATGGTCGCATCCCAGGTCGGCGGTAAAGGTGGGGGTCGACCGGACATGGCCATGGCCGGTGGAAGTCAGCCAGAAAACCTGGATCAGGCGCTGGCCTCAGTGAAAGACTGGGTGTCACAACAGTTAAGCTAGTTCGAAACAGGTAAATCCTGTCCAGGTACGATACTCGCATTCTTAAAACACTTGTGACATAATCCTGCAATTCCTATGAAGCCCGCCTGACGCGGGTTTCTTTTGTTATATATTGAGTAATTTGCAAATTCATGGCTCTGATTGTTCAAAAATATGGCGGTACTTCAGTTGGCTCGGTTGAACGTATCCAGGCTGTGGCTGATCGAGTGATCCGACACTGCAAACAGGGTAAACAGGTAGTGGTCGTGGTATCTGCCATGAGCGGTGAAACCAATCGTCTGATCGCACTGGCGAACGAAATCGATGATCATCCACCGGCCCAGGAACTGGATGTGCTGGTATCCACCGGCGAACAGGTCACCATTGCTCTGTTAAGTATGGCATTACTCAAGAAAGGTATGCCTGCCGTGTCTTACACCGGCACCCAAATCAAGATGATCACCGACGATAGCCATGGTAAGGCGCGTATACTCGACATCGAATGCGAGAATATGAAAAAAGACCTGGCCGCTGGCAAGGTGATTGTAGTGGCGGGATTCCAGGGTGTTGATGACTCCGGTCGCATCACCACTCTGGGCCGAGGCGGTTCCGATACCACAGCTGTCGCCATGGCGGCTGCTCTGAAGGCCGACGAGTGTCAGATTTATACCGATGTAGACGGCGTTTACACCACCGATCCCCGGGTGGAACCCAAGGCCCGTAAACTGGATCGCATCACTTTTGAAGAAATGCTGGAAATGGCCAGCCTGGGCTCAAAGGTGTTGCAGATTCGATCGGTGGAATTTGCCGGTAAATATAATGTCCCCCTACGCGTGCTATCGTCCTTTGAAGAAGGGGAAAGTGCGGGTACCTTAATTACTTTAGAGGATGCTGAGATGGAACAGGCTCTGATTTCCGGAATCGCATTTAACCGAGATGAAGCTCAACTGACCATCGCAGGTGTTCCCGACAAACCGGGTGTGGCGGCTGATATTCTGGTACCGATTACAGAAGCCAATATTGAAATCGATATGATCGTACAGAATATTGGTGAAGATGGTACCACCGACTTCACCTTCACTGTACATCGTAATGATTATGACAAAGCACTGGCTTTGCTCACCCAAACGGGTGAGCAAGTATCCGCTAAAAAGGTCTATGGTAACAATCAGATTGTTAAATTATCTCTGGTCGGTGTTGGTATGAGATCACATGCCGGCATAGCCAGCACCATGTTTTCAGCTCTGGCAAAAGAGAGTATTAATATCAAATTGATTTCTACCTCAGAAATTAAAATCTCTGTGGTGATCGATGAGAAATATCTTGAACTGGGTGTGCGTACTTTACACGCTGCATTTGGTTTGGAGAATGATGGAAATCTCAATCAGGTTTAATTATCGGATATTCGGAAATACTTGATACCACTTATGGGAGAATTTCAGCATTTTGCCTGAGATGTGTTAGAATCAGTTACTAATTGTCACGATATGCAAGAATGCATCTGTGTCAATGGTGATTGAGATTAAGGAGCAGGAAGTATGTTAATTCTAACCCGCCGTGTAGGCGAAACGTTAATGATTGGTGATGATGTCACGGTAACGGTACTGGGGGTCAAAGGCAACCAGGTCCGCATTGGCATAAACGCACCAAAAGAAATATCTGTACACCGCGAAGAAATTTACGAGCGCATTAAACGTGAGCAGGAAGGGCAGGTTTCTGGCAATACAGAACCTGTAGAATAACCTTCAAAAGGGCTTTACCAAAAGCTTAATCGAAGGTATATTACGCACCATTAAAAAACGCCGCAGAAATGCGGCGCTTTTTATTAAGGACTACGGAGAGCTGGCCGAGTGGCTGAAGGCGCACCCCTGCTAAGGGTGTATAGGGGTAACTCTATCGAGGGTTCGAATCCCTCGCTCTCCGCCATAAATAAAGCCACCCTAAACAGGGTGGTTTTTTTTATGGCGGAGAGCGGGGATTTGGTGAGGACCCTAGTTCGGAAAATCGTCACGACTGCATGGATGCAGGAGGTAGAGTAACGCAAGGAGCAGTTACCGAGGAAAGACGATTTTGACGTTGTTGCTTTCCACAACGCCCGAAGGGTGCAGCACATGGAAGTGCTGCATCAATCCTTGTTAAAGCAAACTCAATGGTCTAGCTGGGCCAGCCTAAACCGGGTGGCTTTTTTATGGAGAAGTGCGAGGCCGTGGTGAGTCCAAGGACGATGTGCATAGATGCATAAGTGTGGCAGGAGACAGGATGTATATGAGCGACTGGGATGCATAACCCCCCATCAGTGCACCATCAAAAACCTGTCATAAATCCATAATTATCTTCGATTTACCGTTGACGAACGCTACCAAATTCCCCATAATTCACGCCCTCAACAGATTACGCGCCTGTAGCTCAGCTGGATAGAGTACCTGGCTACGAACCAGGCGGTCGGAGGTTCGAATCCTTCCAGGCGCGCCATATAAAGAAAGCCTCACACGAAAGTGTGGGGCTTTTTTAATATGGGGAGCCTGGAATATGTGGTGAGAACTCCAAGGTTCGACTAAAATTGGGTTAGCAGGTATGCCTTACAAGCATGATAATTTGCGTGTCGCCTCGGCAACTGCTCCTGCGTTGCTCTAATTACCTACGTCCTTGTAGGCACTCACACGCAATAGCGGAGCAAATCAAAACGTCCGAAGCACGGCCCGAAGGCGCCTACACGGACAGATAATTGATCCTTCATTTATCTGCATTCCTCACATCCATGTGAGTTATGTAGGTGTTGCGAGTCCCAGGATGGGCGAAGGTAGAACAATGCAGGAGCTATTGTCGAGAGTATGCAGGACGATGTTAAAGTAATAATAAGTGTCACGTGAGGGCAGGGATAGCCCGCAGAGACTCAATTACCGAGCAGTTGCCGGGTGGAGGTCAGGACGAAGTGCATGGATTTATGCCCTTTGGGTATGCACAAGTGTTGCGGAAAACAGGATGTTGTGAGTGACCGCCCGGAGTAATCCTTCCAGGCATAATCAATCGCGTGCCCCCCCCTGGAGAATCGCTCCTGCTTTGTTCTCGGTTACAGCTCCAGGCGCAACTTTACCTCCTGCCTCCTTGTGGTCATAATTACAGGCTTTTTGTCCACTAACAGTTTTTCTGAGCGCGGCAGTGACCAGCCAGGCCATATGCCAATTAAATTCAAAAAGAGCATGCCAGCCTGTTCTTCTTTGATAAATGCATATATTTTTGCTTCTTGGTATATGTAAGACAGTCAAATAATCAAAATTGCAAATCACAGTATATGCACCTATACTCAGCTGGCCTAGTGATGGTTTATTCTTATGCTGACAAGTCTGAAATAATGAATACCATCTAGATTTGTGCGGTAATATTCGCATGACAAATGATGCCCGAAATTTTCAACAAATGAATAAGTCTTGCTGCGCCGTCTTGCTGTTCAACGAGTATTGGGTGGCAGAATCCCTCGCAGATGTTACTCCTAGTTATTGGCCAGGTGAGAAAACTATTTTCAAATGGCTGAAATAGCCAGGGAAAATGCCCTGAATGCACTCGCACCTGAGCCGAGACCAGGCTGATGCAGAGTCGTGCGCTAACTGAATTTGAAGCAGAAATGGACTAGACAGATTGTAGCGCATCTATTCGAAGATTGATTTGGTATATGGGAAGAACATTTATTGATTTAGAATTAAATACTCAGGATAAATCATTGCAACATACCAGGTAGTATATGGGTTTACTGATTATCTATTCATCCATATAGCTTATTGATTGTTTAATCATTTAAGTGGATTACTGAGTGAAGCAATATATTTTTAGGTTGGGTAAACGTGTCAAACAGTCTAGTTCAAACCTGGTTTTCATATACTTGTGAGCAATTGAACGATATCGCTAATGCATGTTTATTTATAAGTGATCATGCTAGTGGGGCATTTTCGCTTGTAGAAAGTACATCTAAGGATTTCAGCCAATCAAAATATTTGCAGGACAATATACAGGCCGCTGTTATGCGTCGCAAGTCAGTGGTAACGATTCTTGCGGCTGAAAAATTACCCGAACAAAAATCTTCTGTAGTTAATGCCAAAACAGCGGCTGTTACTGATATTAACAGTAAAAATTATCTTGTTGCTGCGCCATTAATCATAAATAAACAGGTTGTTGGTGCAGTAGGTTTTGAATTCAAACACGTGCATCGCACAAAATCAAATGACTATCTGGGAAAAGTTGAATCTTCAATTGCCTGGTTAAACTTTTTGTCGCAATTGTTACCTGAATCAGATTCTACGGATGCAGAGTCCGCGCTAAAGATCACAGCATTGGCACTATCTCAGTCACAATCTGCAGAAGCAGCTATGGCAGTAGCCTCTGAACTTGCAAACAGACTTCTATGTGAACGTGTAAGTATTGGTTTTGTTAAAAATAACGAAGTGCATTTACAAACAATATCCAACAGCACTAATCATGTAACACATCAGGATATTGTCAAAAACATTGAAGCTGCCATGTTAGAAGCAATTGATCAACGAGAGACTTTACTATTTCCACCGGATCCGAAAAGTTATTACAGCACACAAGAACACGATCAACTGGTAAGGCAGCATTCTGGTGAGTATATCTGCACTGTTCCTCTTGTAGTAGATGAAAATGTGATAGGTGCTGTCATGTTTGAGCGTCAAGGTGAGGCGGCGGCATTTAATGCTAAGACAAAAGAACTATGTGAGCAACTAGCAGCATTAATTGCACCAATTTTACATTTCCGTCGATTAAATGACAGGCCGATTACTGAAAAGCTTAAAGAATCTTACCGAAGTTTGTTATTGAATATTTTTGGTTCAGGCTATCATGGTAAAAAGATAATTATTGCATTTCTTATCTGCGCCTTTGTGTTTTCGTTCTTTTTACATTGGGATTACAAAGTATCAGCTAACGCGACACTGGAAGGTGCAGTAGAAAGGGTTATAACATCTCCAGAAAGTGGTTTTATCAAGGATGCATCTGCCAGGCCAGGAGATATAGTAAAATCCGATGTGATTCTAGCGACACTGGATGATCGTGATTTACAGCTAGAAAAACTGAAATGGACGGGTAAACACAAGCAGGTTTCTAAAGAATACCGTGAAGCACTGGCTGCTCATGATCTATCACAAATCGGTATTTTACGTGCTCAGTTATCACAGGCCGAAGCTCAACAGGAGATACTGGAACAGAAATTAAAGCGTACTGTCATTACTTCTCCTATTTCAGGCGTGATTGTCAGTGGTGATTATACAAAATCACTGGGTTCTCCTGTTGAACGTGGTCAAGTGTTATATAAAGTATCACCATTGGATGATTATCGTGTTGTTTTGCAAATTGATGAATCGGATGTTTCTGAAATATTAGTAGGCATGCGTGGTAAATTAACTTTATCCGCTGCTGCTGAAGATACATTTGAAATAGAAGTTGTCAAAATAACACCGGTATCTATTTCAGAAAATGGCATTAATTATTTTCAGGTTGAAGCTGCCTTGACTTCCACTCCTGAATTTTTACGTCCAGGGATGCAAGGTGTGGGTAAAATCAGTGTAGGCGACCGCCAGGTGTTTTGGATATGGACCCATAAAATGACAGACTGGATAAGACTAAAGCTATGGTCATGGTGGTAGTCTATGACAGATCAACTACTTAATCCCCACTGGTATCGAATTGCTGATATAAAGTTATCATTACCCAGTCATATTCGCGTCCATCAGCATTGTTATCGTGATGCAGTTTGGTATGTGCTGAGGGATGAAATAACCGGAAAGCATCATCGCTTTAATCAAGCAGCATATAACTTTATTCGTTTAATAGACGGCCAACGTACTGTAAATGATATTTGGAATTCTCTAAACGAGGATCTGGGTGATGATGCGCCAACACAAGATGAAGTGATTAATTTGCTTGGTACCATGCACTTTAAGGATTATTTGCAATCCAATTTGGCCTCTGATATTCATCAGCTCATTGATAGAAGAAAAAAGGAGCGCAAGCAGCTATTTAAATCTAGATTCGGTAATCCATTAGCACTACGTTTTTCCTTGCTTGACCCAGATGCATTCCTGAACAAGTATATGCCATATGTAGCACCTTTGTTTACTCGGACTGCAGGCATTATCGCAATATGTATTATTTTATTTTCTGTTATACAGTTGGTTCGCAATTGGGAATTGTTGAGTAATCATGCCGGTGAAAACGCTTTATCACAATATAACCTTTTTTTGATGTGGCTGGTTTATCCAGTTGTTAAAGTAGTACACGAGCTTGGGCATGGCTTTGCGGTCAAACGATGGGGAGGGCAGGTACATGATCTTGGTATAATGTTGCTAGTGCTTATGCCGGTTCCATATGTAGATGCTTCTGCTGCATCATCATTCCGTTCAAAACATAAACGCATGATTGTGGGTGCAGCCGGTATTGCAGCTGAATTACTTATGGCATCAATTGCGTTACTGATATGGCTAAATATTCAGCAGGGCGTGTTGAGTGATATTTTATTCAATGTGATGCTGATAGGGGGAGTTTCAACAATACTATTCAATGGTAATCCATTATTAAAATTTGATGGATATTATGTGTTGGCCGATGCAGTGGAAATTCCAGGTTTGGGTAATCGTGCCAATAGATATTATGGATATTTAATACAAAAATACATTTTTCATGTGCAAGGGCTTAAGTCACAAGTGATGGCTCATGGTGAATCTGCCTGGTTTGTTGTATATGCAGCTGCTGCATTTATCTATAGATTATTCCTCATAGTAGCCATAACATTGTTCGTTGCCAATCAGTATTTCTTTATTGGTACCGCACTGGCTATCTGGGCGGTATTCATGCAAGTAGTCATGCCGGTGGTTAAGTGGATGCGGTATTTGTTTGCCAGTCCAGCGTTAATGCAAAGACGGCAGCGTGCAATAACCATTACTGGCAGTGTTATATTTAGTGTGACGGCTATAGTATTTATGACTCCGGTGCCACTAAATACGGTTACTGAGGGTGTGGTGTGGATGCCTGAAAAATCTCATGTCAGAGCGAAAGCGGACGGTTTTGTTGATTCGGTATTGGTAAAACAGGGAAAGCTTGTTACTAAGGGCAGACAGTTAATTAAAACCAGCGATCCGCTGGTAAAAACCAGGCTTAAATTACTTAAAGCGCAATATCGAGAACTTGAAGTAAGGTATGTCGCCCTCATAAAACAAGATATTGTACAGGCTGATCTAACGCTGGAAGAAATGAATCTGATGCAGGGTAGAATCACACGGCTTGAGGAGCAAATAGCTGAGTTGATAATAGATAGTCCGGTAGATGGTGTATTTATTATGCCAAACACCAGCGAGATTGAAGGATATTTTGTCAAACAGGGTGACCCTGTTGGTTATGTAATAAACTATGATGATGTTAGTATTCGAGCGGTTGTGCCACAGAATGCAATTGGTCTGGTTAGACAAAATATTAAGGACGTTGAAATCCGCTTTGTTGGTCATGTTAACCAGGCCTATCACACGTATATTTCAAGAGAGATTCCATCTGCGACACATAAATTACCTAGCAAGGCACTGGCCCAACAAGGTGGTGGAAAAATACAGACCGATCCATTTGATACTTATGGTGTAAAGACAAAAGATCAATATTTTCAATTTGAAGTGGCATTACCAGGAAGCATTATAGCATCGCATATTGGCCAGCGTGTATTTGTCAAAATTAAGCACGGCTATGAACCACTTGCAATGCAATGGTATCGGGCACTTGAAGAGTTGCTTCTTAACGAACTGGTTAGGTATAAGTAATATGCCAGGTAACTATCTAGCATCTGTTAAGCCGTTCATTAAGCAAGGTGACTCATTCCTGGCACCGCATCCGGGTATTTATTATGGTAAGTATCCGACAAAAAAACAGGAAAATACTAGTTGGTTGCAAACAGCTGAACTACGCCTTAACAAACTGTTCAGGGATATTTTCAAACAATCCAAAAAACAGCATCAGGTTATGCTTAAACGTGTACACGTCAATCATAAATTTGTAGAGGCTATGAGCGATACCGAACTGGATAAATGGATTATCGATATTAAAATTCAATTGCATAGTAAGGGTTTGAAAGATGAACTGATTTGTCGAGCTTTTGCAATAATTAAGGAAGTAGCCAAGCGAGAACTAAACATGTCTCATTATGACAGCCAGTTACAGGGTGGCTGGATCATGATGCAAGGCAAGATTGCTGAAATGCAGACGGGTGAGGGTAAAACATTGACAGCAACCTTGCCCGCTGCTTGCGCTGCTATGGCAAATATGCCTGTTCACGTGGTGACGGTAAATGATTATCTGGTAGAACGAGACGCCGAGTTAATGCGTCCAGTATATACAAGATTAGGCTTAACCGTTGGTTCTATTGTCGATGGCATGAGCGACCAGCAGCGGCAACAAGCTTATTGTTGCGATATTACCTATTGTACAAGTAAACAGTTGGCCTTTGATTATTTGCGTGATCGCATACTGTTAAAGAAATTTCATACCGATCTGGATCTCAGGCTCTCATCTCTGTATAGCGACACACCTGTTCAAGATAAGTTACTGCTGCGGGGTCTGTCATTTGCCATAGTGGATGAGGCAGATAGTGTATTTATCGATGAAGCCAGGACCCCATTAATATTGTCATGTAAAGCTGAAAATAGCCAGCAGGAGGAGCTGCATCGCGAAGCTATCTGGCTTGCAAGGCAGATGGATAACAGTATCTATTATATAGCTGATATAAAATCAAAACGGGTAACATTGACTGAGCAGGGTGAAAAATATCTGGAGGAGCTGACTACTAATATGCAAGGCATATGGCGTGCTAGTCGAAGAAGTAAAACATTAGTTCAGCAAGCATTGTCAGCACTGCATTGTTATGAAAAAGATGTGAATTACATTATTGACGAGGGAAAAATACATATTATTGATGAAAATACAGGACGCTCGATGCCAGATCGCTCATGGGAGGCAGGATTGCATCAAATGATTGAAGAGAAGGAAGAGTGCGAACAATCGGATCAAAATCAAACTATAGCAAGAATCAGCTACCAGCGGTTTTTTTCACGCTATTTGAAATTATCTGGAATGACGGGTACTGCTATGGAAGTTGCGGGTGAATTATGGAGCACATATGGTTTAGCTGTGTGTCAGGTGCCACCAAATAAACCTTCACGGCGACGCGGCGATAAAACACATATCTACTATACTCACGAAAAGAAGTGGCAGGCAGTGGTTGAAGAAGCTATAAGTCACCAGGTACTGAACAGGCCGG
>JBLYYN010000015.1:0-11630 GCA_048550535.1 Gammaproteobacteria bacterium | reverse complement strand
ACTTACGACTTCCAACTTCTAACCCCAACACCTCATTCCTTAAGTTTGATGCTCAGTTTGCCTTGTTTCACCTCGATCGTTTCCACCCCATCGTTAATGGCTTGCCAGAAGCCTCCGGCTTCACCGAATTCTCCAATGAGGTCGATATTTTTCATATTGCCCAGCCAGGCGTTGGGCAGGGGTACGCCCCACACGCTAACGCCTTTAAGGACAGCGCGTGGCTTACCCTGCCCCAGGCTCAGCTCCATGCCGGCGGTGACCTTCAGGGTTTTACCACCCAGCACAGGGAATTCCGGATCCAGGGGCACCAGTAATTTGGCACTGGCGAGATTATCCGAGAGGTCTATGGCCAGCTTACTGGCAAGTTCGGTGTTATTGGCGAGTAAGGCGTTGAGTTCTTTTTCGCTAAACTCGATGTTCCGGCTGGCACCGGCTTCCGTGTAGGCTTCGGGCTGCAGGGGCTGTTGTGTGCTGGAATCCGGGCTGCCGCCCAGACGTTGCAGTTTTTGATCCAGCCGTTGCTGTTCTTTTGTACTCAGTTCCACCGGGGTGAATGAGCTGGGAAACAAGTAGGCAGTGACCACCCAGTAGCCTATGCCCAGGGTAATGACAATAGTAATCACCACTATGCCAAAGGTGCGCCAGCCGTTCCCTGGCGGTGTGGTGGGTGCGGGATTTGCAGCTGTAGTAGTGACTTGTTGTTCGTGGGTCATAGCCTGCCGTTGCCTCTGTTTAATTAACGATGTTAGCGCTTAGCGGTTGAACAAATCTTTTAATTTATCCTTAACCTTTTGTTTTTTATCTTCCAGTTGGCTGTCGGTTTTTTGTTTGAGCTGGGCTTTTTCTTCATCGACTCTTGCTCTGGCCTCGGCTTTGAATTTATCCAGTTCCTGGTCGATACCTTTTTTCTTTATTTCCTCGCGGGCACGATCGGTGAGTCGGCTGATAATTTCGCGCGCAAGTTCGCTGGGGGTGGCGCCGGTGTTACCGCCGAGATTGCTCATGTTCAGAGCCGGTAATTTGAGCTGGTATTCTTTATTTTTAAGCGGCACTACCCTGGCCTGGATGTTGCCATCGCTAAAGCTCACCTGGCGAATGATCAATCGCGGTTGTTCTGCGCTGGTTTCATCAACTGCGGCCTGATCCTCGGTTCTGGATGTTGGCATACCGGCGCTGAGGTTCTTCGTCAGTTGGTTAAGGTTGGTTTTGTTATCCTGATTAATCTCCACAAACAACTGCGGCGCACGCACGATGATTTTATCGATGATATACGGCTCCTGTTTCAGGGACTGGATGTCGAGCTTGAGACTGATTTCCCCAAGTGAAACCGCATTCGGCATAGCAAAGCCCTGGGGATTGGCGATGGTCAGTCCATTGATGGCCCCGGCACCTTCGCTGAGATCGATTTTCACCGACTCAACACGCACTGCGGTCTGGGTCGCCTGACTGCCGTACTTTTCTATAGCCGCTTTGACCAGAGCATCGAGGTTGCTCAGTACGTAGAACACCAGCACAGTAGTGGCGAGAATGATAACCAGCACAATAGCGGGAATGATTTTTTTCATCTAGCGTCCTTTTCCTTAACAAAATGACAATAAGAAGCGTTCGTAGGCAAATAAGCATGAGTTAAACAAAGCAGGAATGATTAACCACTATTTGTCTTAATCCTGGAACTATTGCAGCTGTTCAGGCTTTGCATGAATCCTGCGCCTTAACATCCGCACATCCTAAAGGATTTAGCCCAGGCTAACAATCACCAGAAACCACTAAGTGGCTGATTTTAGACATTAAACACATAAATATTAGATCCCTCGGCAACCGAGTCTTTTCGGGCTATCCCTGCCCTCTCAAGACACTAGTCCATACCCATAGGGCATAAATACCCACAGGGCATAAATACCCAGAGGGCATAAATCCATGGACGTCGTCCTGCGGAGTTGCTTGGGATGACAATAATCCCCTTCTCGCCTAAAGCGTTTTCCTGAATTTTGCAATGCTCGATACTACAAACACCACAGCAAAACCCAACAACGCCAGGTAGGCGTTGATTAAATCCACAAACAGGGTTTGTTTAATGAGCAGGCCGCGTATGAGCTCGACAAAATAGGTAAAGGGTATGGCATAGGATATGGGTCGGACAAATTCGGGGATGGCTTCCAGGGGGAATATCAGGCCGGATAACAGAATAGACGGAATGATAATGAAGATGGCAATAAACATGGCCTGTTGCTGGGTTTGTGATACCAGAGAAATAAGCAGACCGAGTGAAATCATCGCCACCACATAAATGATAGCCAATAGCAGCAACAGCAGATGCGATGAAGGCTGGGGTAAGTCGAATACGGCCCAGCCCACGCCAAGAATAAAGTAAAAATCGATGAGGGCGATGACGACATAGGGCAGTAGCTTGCCGATGACGAAGGTGGATTTGCTCATGGGGGTGACCAGCAATTGTTCGAAGGTGTGCTTTTCTCGCTCACGCACAATGGTGATGCCGGTGAGGATTAAGGCAATTTGCATGACCAGTACCCCGATGATGCCGGGCAGGAAATACCAGGTTTCGATTTCATCGGGGTTGAACAATATGTTGGTGTCCATGATGAAGGGGTCTTGCGCGATGACTACGGCTTGTGCATCTTCATCGGTGAAATACATGTCGTTCGTCACCCCTTCATCGGTGGCACTGGATGAGTTGTATTTCATGGCGGTGGCGAGTGACGGCATGGTGCCATCGACATAAAAATTGATATGGGGTTGCTGGTTTTCGATCAGTTGTTCAGAAAAATCTTTGGCGATGTGCATGCCCGCTTTGGCTCGACCGGCGCGGATTTCTTCGATCACATCCTGCTGGGTGGCCACTTCATACAACTGAAAATAGCCGTCACTCCACAGGCCGGTTTTAATTAAATTGCTGAAGATGGTTTGATCTTCATCCAGGTAGGCCATTTTGACGTTTTTGGGCTCCAGCTTTAAGGCCACCCCAAACAACAATAGCAATAACAAAGGCATCACCACGATGAGGGCCACCAGGCGAGGATCGCGCCTGAGTTGCAATAATTCTTTTTTGATAATGGCCGTGATCATGATTGCCGAACTCCATTCTGGGTTAACGCTATAAACACATCTTCCAGATTGGGCTCACCTGGCGTTAAGCTAACGGGCGCCTGGGTGATCTCGGTAATGGCCTGTTCCAACTCGCTGCGGGAGGTCTGGTCCTGCACTACGATGCGAATCTGGGCACCGAATTGATTCACCAGTAACACCTTAGGGTTGGCTTGCAACACTCGCTGCACTTCGGGATGAAACGCTAACTGGGCGACATACACCAAAACATGCCCCAGGGATTGTTTGATGGTGACGGGCGTACCGCGGGCGATAATACGCCCATGATCGATAAAGGCCAGACGGTCACAGCGCTGGGCTTCTTCCATGTAATGGGTGGTGATGAACAGGGTTTTGCCCTGGGCACTTAAGTCATAAAACTCGTCCCACAGATGCTTGCGGGTGACCGGGTCAATGCCGGCGGTGGGTTCATCTAAAAACAGCACATCCGGATTATGGGCCACGGCACACACCAGACCAAGACGGCGTTGATAGCCACCGGATAAAGCCCCTGCTTTACGCTGTTTAAACGGGGTTAAGCCATAGCGTTCCAGTAACTGATTGAGATGCTTTTGATCGCTTACGCCGTACATTTGAGCGTAGAACTTGAGGTTTTCCCACACCGTGAGTTCTTCATACTGACCAAACTGCTGGGACACATAACCGATGTTGTGTCGGGCATCGGCGATGCGTTTGCCATTGATGAATATATTGCCCTTGTCCCTGTTGATAATGCCACACAACATTCGAATCACCGTGGTTTTACCCGCGGCATTAGGGCCCAGTAATCCAAACACCTGGCCTTGTTCGATTTCGATGGAGACATCATCTACCGCCAGGACATCACCATAACGCTTGGCGATGCCTTCTATGGCCAATGATGGTTTTTGTGATGCGACCAGGGACACAATGACCTCTTTTTGTAAGCGGGTACAGACTAGAATGGTACTTACTTAAGCCTAGATTGTAAGAAATTTATGTCATTCCCGCAGGCTGTTAGCCGGAATCTAGAGACTTAAGCGACTGGATTCCGGCTCAAAATCATAGCAGAATGACTGACTTCGATTGCTTTATTGTCTTAAGTAAGTGCCATTCGGGACAGACTAGCGTTTTCTAGATATTAAAGGACTCCTTGACTCAATGTTCAATATTTTAAAGTTATCGAGTCTTAGCATCAAACCCACTCTTTACCTACATGGACGTAGGTAAGGGGCGATAGCACGACTGCATGGGTCGAGGTGGCAGGTGTGAGCGCTCGGGATGGCAGGAGAGGATTGGGGGTTTGTCTATTGGGCCGGAGATTGTAAATGCTTTCAGTATCCGTTCTTGACTTGCCACTGCAAAAGACAGGATCTGGCTTATTCTTCACTGGCATCATGATTCAGTCTCGCTGCCCTTTGACTACGAGCGAACCATTCACTCAAACCTTCACCCTGAATATATTGCTGCAATACTCGTTTTAAATCCGTTAAATGACCGACATTTTCATGTGGCTGGTGATGGCTCAATTCGATGCTCACATTAGTCTGCACATCCAGCAGCGCGACTAGTGCTATTTCTTCTTTTTCTTTCTCAGAATTGGCCTTTTCCATCAACTCGATGGTTTGTACACCTTCGATATAGTGCTGATGTGCATAGTAGGCCAGATGTTCAAAATCAAGATCATGTAAACAATTCGATGTTTCTATAATCATGACAAAGTCCTTTTATGGTAATAAACTAATCAACAAGACATATGAGTATTTGTGTTTCTATGATCTAAAAATGAACCCTCCAGCAGTATAAATCTATGGCAATTGCTGACTCCTTCTGTAAGCAAAATCCTGAAACCAGTGTAATGAAATACCCAATCGACCGCTTTTAAACCTTGCATACAGCTCTAAATATTTATTAAGTGACTGATTTTAATTATATTTACATATGGCGACTCGAGCATAAGATCTCTCACTTCAGTCAGGATGACAAGCTGTGTGGGGCTGAGCTGACAGACGACTTACGACTTAAAACTCACATCCTTAGCTACAAACACAATTACGGCCTTTACCTTTTGCACGGTAAAGCGCCTTGTCTGCAAGCTTTAACACATCCCATGGAGATAACCGGGATGGCATATCGGGTAACATTTTTGATGCCGTTAGCCTGGCTTTAGAATCTGCCACACCAATAGAAACCGTGACGGTTACTGATTGAGCGGCATTGCGACGCGTTTTTCTTTCACCCTTTCTTCGGCTTTCGCGATTGACCACAAAGGGTGTACTGGCAATATTTTCACGCAAATCATCCAGATGCAGCATTGACTGCTGACTATTCTTGCCTGGAAAAACGATGGCGAATTCTTCACCACCGTAACGATAGGATGCACCACCGCCAGTCACTTTTTTCATTTTGTTTGCAATCATACGCAGTACGGCATCACCGGTATCATGGCCATAGTTATCGTTAAATTTTTTAAAATGATCCACATCCAGCATCGCCACTGTGTACAGGCCACCCATGGTCTGAAACTTTTCACGTAGAGATCGCCTTGCGGGCAGCTCGGTGAGCTCATCTAAATAGGCCATGCGCCATGACTCCTGTATCACCGTATACAGG
Organism: Gammaproteobacteria bacterium; assembly: GCA_048550535.1. Lineage (GTDB taxonomy): Bacteria > Pseudomonadota > Gammaproteobacteria > SZUA-229 > SZUA-229 > CBDULX01. Next base: position 5,936 of record JBLYYN010000015.1, on the reverse strand, counting down.
CACATGATTAATGCCATACTACTGAACACATTTAAACTGGCGGAACCATCCCCAAAATGAAGCTGAGCAATAAGCATCAGCAGTACGCCCATAGACACGGCGGCATGAGAAGAAGGTCGAGTAAAATAGAGCACCAGCATATAGATAAAAGAAAAAACAGAGACCATGACAACGCTTTGTGACTGCTGTGTCCAGTCAAAGTATCGAGCCGGCATCCAGTCTGTTAAAATAACAGCATTTGCCCATTCCGGTGAAATGAGTAGAACAATGACGGAAAATATAAGCGGAAGCAGCAATAAAACATAAACAGGAATAGCCGTTAAACTCAAAATACCCCGCTCTGGCAACAGGCTTACCCCAAGTAAAACCAGTGGTATAAAAACGGACAGCAAGCCATAGCTTAAGCCTGAATCGGCCAGGTCCAGGCCAAGCACAACATTGACCCACATCACCAGCACTACATAAAAGAAAATCTGGCTACGGTTAAAATGAAAGCTCAGGCCAATAACCAGCAAGGCCAGCATAATTGGTAGAAATACGATGCCGGTTAAAATGGAATCAGGTACTTCGAAGTATTTATGATAAACATAGAATGAGAGCACAGATAAAATAAAAACAGGAAGAAACTTACTAATGGCTCTCATACAGATATGATTATAGTCGATGATTGTTAGTTAATTATATGAAAAACTGGGGGCAGAGAACAATTGTCTCTAATATTACTGAAAACTGTGATCTGACCCCACTCCGTTTTATGTCGCCCTTACCGCCTTATGTGAGCCGACTACACCACCAAGAAGCGATTTGCTAGTGACATTGGTGAATCCTTGCTCGCACAACAGCTGGGTCATTTCTTCCGGTGAATAAAACATCTTCAGCGCATCAACGAAATATTTTTTGCAGCCCAGAGCATATTCGTTGCTCTTAAACATCCAGGCCACTACCGATACACATGCTGTGAGATAAGCAAAATACGCCTTCTCCACTATCTTGTTGCTGGGTCGCAGCATATCACTGTGATAAAAGTGGCCACCCGGTTTCAACACTCGCTTAATTTCCTTTATAACTTCTATTAATCTTAGATGGCGAGAAGCGAATTGTAGTGTAACTACATCAAAATGATTATCTGGGAAAGGCAATTTATGCACATCGGTAATGGTACTGTCGATATGAAAACCCTGGACTTTCGCCTGTTCCTGACCTACGCGCTGCATCTCAGGGCTTCTATCTACAGCATAAACTTTCACACCCGGCTGTTTTTTCATCAGCGCAATGCCAACCGCATTGGTGCCTGCACAAACATCCAGCACCCTTTGCTCTGATTTTAGGTCAATGGTAGAAACAAAACTCTTCCTGAACCAGCCGATCATACCAAGACTGGCTGCAAGATTGACGCGATCATAATAAAAAGCAACATCGGCAAATACTTCATTGATCTCATTTGACCAGATATTTTCAAATGCCCTGGCACGAGCGGTCTCCCGTTCACTGAATTTATCTAACATCTCTTCATGCTTCATTCACAACCTCCTCATGTTATTAATTTTATTCTATAAGTATGTTACATGCCGCCATTGATGAAGACCCGATAAGATCATCAAACACAGGCAATGTCTCATTTTTTTCAACTTCTTAAAGCCGCCATTTCATGCATAAGAAATGCTATTTAAGCCTCTATTTGGCACTTAATCAAATACTTATTCCAGTTAATCAATGTTATAGATGGGCCCGACCCTGTTCTCTTAAATTAAAACAAGGCCATCACATCCCTGGGTCTGGGACCTTCCAGACGCTTATAACCGTAATACACCAGCGGATAGCCGGTAATGTCCAGTGCGGCGGTCATCGCCTTAGGTTGCGATGATTTCTCCACATCGATTTCAACATAATCGACATTATTATCATTCAGGGTTTCACGTAATTTCTTACAATAGCCACACCAGCTAGCGGCATACATCACCAGTCGGTTTGAACCATCATCATGAAAATGTTTTTTCATGTAATAGCGTTCTGTTGAATTTAAAAAAGAAGTACCATAATTCATCGCCAATGCAGAAACAATCCGGCTCTTGTTTGAGCCATATGCTCTCTCATTACCAACAATTATATTAGGAAATGAATTAACACCTCCGTATTCTTTCCACAGTGCCTGATTAGTGTCATTGTTATCCAGTGGATAAAGAATATAATTAACACGGCGTTTTTTCAGCAGACTGACGGCATCATTACAGGGCTTACCGCATTTGTTATGGGTAAACACAAGTGTAACGGCGTTACCCTGTTCATCGAAAGCGCCTTTGTTATTTGCAAACGAAAACAGCTCAGGCTTATAGGCATAAACAGCAGCAATAACTAAGGCCAGAATAATGAGTTTTTTCATATATTATTTACTGCAGTAATCGCGGACAGACCAGGTTTTCTTGATAAAGGACTCGTTGGCTATTCAGCAGTCTTGAGGTATGAATGCGTTTCACCAAGCCCACTTTTATTATTAACCCACCTATCCTAAATCATTTAGCTCAGCCAAACAATCTCCTATATTAACTAAGTCACTGATTTTAACCATAAAGAAGGGACATTTAGTTTATGTTCAGGGCAGGCGGGAATTTTACCTATAAACCAGCTGTAAGTGGCCTGTAGACTGTGGCCAGTCACAGGTCTTAGATTTTGACTTAAAACTTACCACTTATAACTCATAACTTCTGAGTCACTGCCATATTAGTCATAGTTTGTTTCTGATTATTCCATTTTTGATGAGGTATTTTTGACTCTAATTAAAAGTATCCGTTACACTGTGGCAGGTTTACTCTGTATACCCTAATTATTAGCATACAACATTGAGCCCTGTTTATTATTATAATTCTTCCAGAATGTTGTTTGATAGACAATATAATTACGCATAAAAACCTGATCAAGGGTCAGTAATAGTGAAAATGCCAACCATCCTGATTCCCGGAATATGTCTGTTTCTTCTAACCTCCTTTTGCTGTGCAGAATCTGTCAAATTAACCACCGCTAGCAACAAGATCGCTAACGCTGAGTACCTGCAGGGTTCTAATAACGCCAGCCCGGTTCTTTTGCTACACAGTTTTATGCAGACCAAAGAATTTACTACGGTTAGCCACCTGGCCACTTCCTTGCATGACGCAGGCTTCACGGTTCTTAGTCCCACACTATCTCTGGGAATCAATAATCGTAAACAAAGCCTGTCTTGTGAGGCCATTCATACTCATTCACTGGATTCCGATGCCGATGAACTCAAGCAGTGGATAAACTGGTTAAACAATAAAACCCAAAAACCGATAACCTTAATTGGCCACAGCTCCGGTGGCACCGTTATACTAAAATACATGGATGATAATCATGCAGAACTGGTCCAGCACAGCATCCTGATCAGCATGACCTATTATGGATCCGGCCCAGTGGCAAGTGAAACTCCTGAGCTTGCCAAAACAGCGGCCAAAGCCATCAAACACAACAGCAATCCGCTGGGCGACTATGCATTACGCTATTGCAAAACCTACCCAACCTATGCCAGTGCGTTTTTATCCTATTACAACTGGAATCTGGAAAAGACCATTAATGTGATTACAAAATTCAATGACAATGTAACACTTATTATAGGCGCCGCAGACAAACGATTCGACAATAGCTGGCTTCAGCGACCCGATGCAAAAAACAGTAATATTGTAACAATAGAGGGGGCAAGTCATTTTTTTGACCGAGTGTATGAACTTGATCTTCTGGACAGGGTAGAAGAGCTATTAGCTAACACCAACGGACGGTAAATCACAATGCTACTAAGTATCAAGCAGTATGCTTTTATATTCGCTCTATTTGCTATTTTTCTGTTCCTGGTGTTTTCCTATAAGCTTAACAAAAACCTGGAACAAACCCGTCAGTTCATAGATATTTCGCAGAAAGCAACCGCCGAAAATGAGCTTAAAAGCGCTGTCGATTTAACCAATGGCAGGATAAAAACTTCTTCAAAAAAACTGACTCAATGGGAAGAAATAAAGCAGCAAATCAATGAACCACACATATTTACTTATTGGTATTCAAGCAGACTTGCACAGACTCCGTATGAGTTAAAGCAATATACCAAAGATTTAATGATTTATGATGAAAATGGTAGCGCACTCGCCATGATCGAGAACAATACCCTCCCCTATCATATAAATATAAACAATATTTATGAATTAACTTTTACAGTGAGCAGTGATCGTGACGTCACTTATACATCCCCAATATACGATGATGATGAAAATAAGAATATTATTGGATTTTTGAGCGCACGCTTACAACTGCTACCATTATTAAACGCTTTTAGCAATTTTATTCATATCGAACCTGATACCCTGGCTCTCAATTCAAAATATATAACTAAAAATTTCAGAGAAATAAACCCACAATTATTTTCATATGAACTACACAGGGATGAAGGCATATTAATGCTGGAAACCCAGATGCGAAAATCAGCAATAGAACTTATACTAATTGTTGTAATCCCTACTCTATTTCTGTATGCCTTATTTATATATATTATCGGCATTCCACTAAACTTTATAAGCAAGTATATAAACCATTTACGTACCACACCAGAAATTAGTAGCAATAATTATAACAGCCCGTTTCAAGTGAAAGAGTTGAGATCGATTTACCAGTCACTAAATAAATATCATAGCGAACTCAGTCAAAAAGAAAAACATCTTTCCCTTACACTTAACAGTATTGGCGATGCTGTCATTACCACCGACTCATCAAACTGTATTGTGCGCATGAATCCAGTTGCCGAAAAACTAACTGGCTGGTTAATTAAGGACGCCAATGGAAAACTGTTGAGTCAAGTTCTCAATATCATTTACGCATCAAGCAGAGACATCGTCGAAAACCCTTTTTATGAAGTGATTAAAATGGGAAACGTGATTCATATAAATAAAGACGTTATTCTTATTTCAAAAGACAATACTGAATATCATATTTCAGACTCTGCCGCACCCATTCGTGATGACAGTGGCGCGATACGTGGCATGGTCCTGGTTTTTAATGACATTACCAGCCAGAAACTGAGGGATGAGCAATTACAGCACAGCATGAAAATGGATGCACTGGGCAAACTCACTGGTGGCATTGCCCACGACTTTAATAATTTACTGGGTATTATTCTGGGCTATTCCGAACTGCTGACATCACAGCTATCGGGCCAGCCAAAACAACTGGGCTATGTAAAACAAATATATAATGCTGGAGACCGCGCACGTATTCTCACATCGAAATTGCTGACCTTTTCACGAAAAAAAGTCCCCATTGCATCTGTGACCGATCTCAACCAGCAAATTATTGATGTACGACATATGCTGGAAAAAACCCTTACTCCGCGAATCGAACTTAAGTTCACGCTTGAAGAAAACCTGTGGCCTGTGTACCTGGACCAAAACCAGTTGCAGGATAGCATACTCAATATTTGTATTAATGCCATGCATGCCATGCCTGATGGTGGACTGCTAACAGTGAACACCCAAAAAATACACATTCATGAGACCGACCGAAAATATTTTGACCTCAACACTGGAGACTACGTATTACTATCCATTACCGACACGGGAACAGGTATGAGTCATGATATTCGCCAGAAAATATTTGACCCCTTCTTCACCACCAAGGGTGAAAATGGAACCGGACTTGGTATGAGCCAGGTTTATGGTTTTGTGCAGCAATCCAGTGGCTCAGTATATGTCTATTCTGAGCCCGGCCATGGCACCTGCATTTCAATCTATTTACCACGGTATGTGTCTGTTGATGCTGATAGTGAAATTGAACAAAAAACAGTCAGCCCACCGATCCCAGGCATAGCCCGTGGACATGAAACCATCCTTGTTGTTGATGATGAACCCAGTCTATTAGAGATTTCCTGTCAGATACTGAGTAAGCAGGGT
>JBLYYN010000014.1:0-4883 GCA_048550535.1 Gammaproteobacteria bacterium | reverse complement strand
GTACTGGACAGACTGGAGTACCTGTTTGAAGTTATGCCGCCGGAATTGCAGGAACTGGCCGAAACTTTGATGATTCAGGTGAGGGAGAGGCTTGAGCAGTTTAGTTAATCTAGAAATCCAATATTTTTCGACCTGGCCTGCTAACCTTGTCTAGAGTTTTTGTCTGCAGCCACCCTATACGGGACTCATTTAATATTTTTAAATGAAAACACCAATAGACTTTCATGAGCATATCGGTAATTGCCGAAGATGCGGTAGTTTTGTTACAAAGAAAAAGTGAGTCGACAGCTCGACTGCATGAATATATGCCCTGTGGGTATTTATGCCCTATGGGTATTTATGCCCTGTGGGTATGCAGGGGCATTTACTGAACAATAACAGAGCAATTGTCTAGGCAAAACCATGCCCAAAAATAGTACTAAGCATTAAGTCTCACCACTAACCCCCCCTTCCAATATAGCCAAGATAACAAGCTCCCCCACCCCTAGGAAAACCGACCCCATCTGTGTAATATAGCCCCTTCCAAATTTCGCCCCGATAGCTCAGCTGGATAGAGCGTCCCCCTCCTAAGGGGAAGGTCGCAGGTTCGAATCCTGCTCGGGGCACCAATTTCAAACCAGGAACAAGCAAATGTCTGATAATCCTCGCGTAAAACTGGAAACCAACCATGGCGATATTGTGGTTGAACTGGATGCGGCCAAGGCGCCGATCTCTTCTGAAAACTTTGTGACCTATGTGAAAGATGCATTCTTTGATCTGACCATTTTTCACCGTGTTATCCCTAATTTCATGATCCAGGGTGGTGGCTTCACCGAAGATATGACGCAAAAACCCACTCGCGATCAGATTAAAAATGAAGCGGACAATGGCCTGCCCAACAAGCGTGGCAGTCTTGCCATGGCACGTACCCCTGATCCGGATTCAGCGTCTTCACAATTTTTCATTAACCTGAAAGACAATGGTTTCCTGGATTATACGGCAGCCACCTCCCAGGGCTGGGGCTATGCGGTATTTGGTGAAGTGGTGGAAGGCATGGACGTGGTTGATGCTATCGCCCAGGTGGCGACCACCAATAAAATGGGCCACGGTGACGTGCCGGTTGAAGCGGTCATTATCAACAAAGCCAGCCTGATCTAATCCATGTCGGAAATCCTGTTTATTTCCGACCTCCATCTTGCCCCGGAACGGCCTGATATCATCCAGCTTTATTTAAAGTTTCTGCATGAGCAGGCCCGTTTTGCCAAACGCCTGTATATTCTGGGTGATTTTGTCGAGTACTGGCTCGGCGACGATGACCGGGCGCAGGAACTGGAGCCGGTATTCGCTAAGATGAAACAGCTGGCCGATGCCGGGCTGAAGATTTACCTGATGCACGGTAACCGGGATTTTCTCATGGGCGAGGCCTTCGCCGAGCGTTGTGGCTGCACACTAATCAGCGATCCTACAGTGGACAACCTCAACCAGCACTCCGCCCTGCTGATGCATGGCGACACCTTGTGTACCGACGATGTGCGCTACCAGGAACTGCGTGTGATGCTGCGCAACCCGCAATGGCAACAGGATTTCCTGGCCAAACCCCTGGCCGAACGCGAACTGATGGCCAAAGCGCTACGTGAACAGAGCAAGGAAGAAACCCAGGCCAAACAGGCCGAGATTATGGATGTGAATGCCGATGCCGTGGCCCAGGCTTTCATTGAGCATGATGTTTCATTAATGATCCACGGCCATACTCACCGCCCGGCCATCCATTCGCTACAAGTGAATGGCCAACCGGTAATACGTATTGTACTGGGTGACTGGTATGAGACAGGCAGTTACCTGGCCTTTGACGCTGATGGGCAGTACCAGCTCAAGGAATACGCTTAGTCACTATTAAATGTAAGAAAACGCAAATATTGCCACAGAGTCACAGAGAATTTATGCCCTTGGGTGCAGAATTTTATAGTCTTAACTCCTCAGTGAACTCCGTGACTCTGTGGCAACTATTCTTTAATCTTACCCTGTAGCGGGGAATACTCCTGATAGTTTTCTGGCAGGCTGAACAGTGTTTCATCCACCTTAAGTGGCTTCACGTCTTTCAATAACCGGACATAGCCACGGCTGTGCCATTCCTGTACTGGCAAACCCTGATCGTAATACTCCCCGGTGTTAAACACCTGATCGATGAGAAAACAGGGGCTGCGCATGTCTTCAGGCGTGTTGAACAAAGACTGCACCTGCTGCCCGGATAGCACCTGCTGATAGTCCCGAAACATAGCCCGCGACCGGGGGTGTATTTCGGGTACCAACTGTATTTCCGTACACATGTCGCGATCGGCGAACAGGCGGTAGTTAGTCACGGTCTGGCCGAATAGTTTAGGGCCTTGCTGGAGTTTATCGGTCACCTGGTGTCGCTGAAATTCAAACTCCGGTAATTGCCAGGGTTTCGATGCGATGGTGAGTATGGTTTGATCATCATGGTTGATGCTGTAAATGATCTTCCTGGCGGCATCGAACAGAATATAATCATCCCCGGCCTGACCGCTATCGATGCGTAAAAAATGATCGGTCACCAGATAGCGCTGCAGACTGGGGGGTAAATCCTGCTCCAGTTCCTCATACCAGAATGCCTGTGCATTAAGCTCGGCCGCGAACAGGGGCCAGGGCATCAGCCATACGCCTATAAAAACCCATAGTTGCTTCATAATTCCAGGGCCGCTAAATCGGCCAGCTCCTGTTGACTAAATCCTGCCTGCAGCCTCGCCGTCTCATCGAACGGCCCACGCAGGCTACCCTGCATATACTGCTGAATCAATTGTTTGAAGGTGGCCCGGGCATCCAGCCCTCGCTGCTCGCAGACATATTTAAACCAGTGACTGCCAATGGCCACGTGACCGATTTCATCTCGGTGAATGATTTCAAGGTGGGCAACAAATGCCTCATCGCCGGCCTGTTTCAACCTGGCAATTAAACCCGGGGTCACATCCAGGCCGCGGGCTTCCAGCACCCGGGGCACCAGGGCCATACGCACCATGACATCGTGGGCGGTTTTCTGCGCCATCTCCCACAGCCCGTTATGGGCCGGGTAAGCACCGTAATCCTGCCCCCGATCTATTAGATACTGCCTTAGCAAAGTGAAATGATAGGCCTCTTCCGCAGCCACCTTGAGCCAGTCGCTGTAGTACTGCCGGGGCATGTTTCGAAACCGGTAGGCCGCATCCAGCGCCAGGTTGATGGCATTGAATTCGATATGGGCCAGGGCATGGGCCAGCACGATTCTACCCTGCTCAGTGTTGATATTGCGCCGGGGCACCTGCCGGGCTGCCACCAGTTCGGGTTGCTCGGGGCGTCCCGCCTCGCCGATGGGCTCGGGCTCATCCATGCCTTCGATGAATGGCACAGCATCGGTATTCCAGTCACTGGCCAGTTGCTGGGTGAGGCTGCATTTGGTTTGGGGGTCACAGACCTGGATGCAGGCCTGAATACGATGGAACAGGGATAAAGACATAGCGGCCATTATAAACTACAACAGCCTCAGCCCTTAATATGAATTCCACAAAGCCTGTGGAATTCATGCATAGCGATTAAGCCTGGCCGGGTTTCCACACACCAAAGGCTTCCTGAGCCGGTGGCTGAGATTGGGGTTTATTCTGTTCCATAAAGTCGAACACATGCTTCATGAAACCCGTCAGTTCATCGATGATTTCCTGTTTGTTCATCTGGGGATTGTTGTAATCCGACAGCATCATGCCCGCAGCCGCCACCAGATATTGCATGGCCATCACGTCATCTTTGGTTCTCGGGTCCTGTTTTTCCATCGCCGCGCGCAAATCGCTCATTAATTCCGGAGATAACTGAATACCATCATCACTCATTGGTTTTTCCTGCAAGGTTAAAATGGCATTATTCTACATGACTCCACAGCCAGATATCAGTAGACTTTATCCGGTCTCTCAGTGGCAATGCGAACAACACCATGTATAAGATCAGTGTATTTATTCCCGAAACCCACCTGGAACCGGTAAAAACCGCACTGTTTGAAGCTGGCGCAGGGCGCATTGGCGATTACGACCATTGCGCCTGGCAGTGCCTGGGGCAGGGCCAGTTCCGGCCATTGCAAAACAGCCAACCCTTCATCGGCCAGCAGGGAGAAGTGGAAACCGTAATGGAGTACAAGCTAGAACTGGTGTGCGAGGATTACCTGATCAAAGCCGCTATTGCCGCCATGAAACAGGCCCACCCCTATGAGGAACCGGCGTATGATGTGTGGAAGCTGGAACCACTATAGACCTTTGATAAGTCTGTGCTAATATACGCAAACTCTATCCAACCGACCCAGGAGACCCCCATGTACGGTTTTAACGTAACGATCAAATCTTCCATGGAAGATGCCGAAGCCAAAGTCAGAGAGGCCCTGGTGGCCGAAGGTTTTGGTGTACTGACTGAAATCGATGTACAGAAAGTAATGAAAGCCAAACTGGATGTTGACCGTTCTGGTTACAAGATTCTGGGTGCCTGCAACCCTACCCTGGCCCACCAGGCCATAGACGCCGAACCCGATATCGGCCTGCTGCTGCCCTGCAATGTGCTGCTGCGCGAAGAAGCCGATGGCCAGGTGACTGTTGGTTTCATGGACCCAGTGTCAGTACTGGAACTGGTGAATAATCCCAAGGTAGCTGAAGTAGCACCTATCGTTCGTGAAAAAATGCAAAATGTAGCCAATAGCCTGAAAGGCTGAGCCTTATCTGAATGGAGGCTCTGTACCAGGGCCTTCATTTATTCTTCTTCCTTTCTATGCAATAAAATCAAAATCTTTGAAGCTTCCGCATCCTTCTCTCGCCCCTTACCTACATCCATATAGGTAACTCAGGGATTTATGCCCTTTGGGTATTTATGCCCTTTGG
>JBLYYN010000013.1:0-7392 GCA_048550535.1 Gammaproteobacteria bacterium | reverse complement strand
GATTACTATATTGGTATGCGGTTTTTTCATACTCCTTGAGCGCCTGATTATAGTTCTGCGCATCAAAATACGAGTCTGCCAGCAAGAAATTAATTAATGGAGCTTGGTTAGAAGCAGGGAATGAGCGTAAAAACACCTGGTACCAGTGTGCGGCAAGATTAAAATCTTGTGGTTTTTTAGATTTACGGGCTAATGCATGATAATGGTAGGCAAGTTCTCGTATATTAGATTTTAGCTGAATGTTTAATTTGTATCTGTTGCCACCAGTCTGAGCAAGCCAGAACTTGCTGCCAACACCATAATGTTCTACAAACTGTTTCTTTAATTTTAGAACCTTGTCATGGAAGTTGCCCTGTTTGTAAGCATCTATAGCCAGTACGTGAAAGTCAGGTGCTAACTGATCATGCCTGTTATCGTTTGAGAAACTTAGAAAGACTTCTGCTGCATCAGGTATGCGATCTTTTTTAAGGTACAGCTGACCAAGCTGTTTGTAGAGTAATGGTTTGTATACTCTATTGCTCCGAGTAGAAAATAGTTGTTGAATGGAATTTGTACCATCATTGTAAGAAAAGGTAAAGCTGATGACTCGAAGGCAATCATTCAAAAAATCCTTTTCTGATTGACTGAGATTGGGGGATAGACCATCAGCAAGTATTTTTCTTTGTTCCTGTTTGCGATCTAATATGTTAAAAAAGTTTACCAGTGCTATTTGGTATTTTGATTGTTTGAATTGAGACCAGCCCAGTTTATATAATGATTTTTCGTAATATATAGAATCTATTTTGTTATTGACAATATACTGGTAAGCCAGTTCAGCTTCACGGAAGTCGCCGAATACGAATAATATCTCACCACGACGGAACTGTACTTCATCTATATATTTTGTATCGGGATGGCTGTGGATGATGGTATTCATTGTATTTAAAGCATTTTCTTCGTCACCAATTAAAGAATATGCCTTTGCGAGCTGATAGAGTATCAGGTCATTATTTTTCTGTTCTGGATAGGTATCAAGATAGGTTTTGTAATGCTGTATCGAAGACAGCATGTAGTTTTGGCCTTCGATGGTAGATTCTTTGTCACCCAGTGAACTTTTCGATTCGGCATTCTCTAGCTCAAGATCGGCAAGGCGTCGTAAAGCATCGCCGAAATGCGCTTTATTTTCTGCATTTTTCAGGAATGATCGATAGTTGTTAATAGCATCTTCACGACTTGGTGTTTTAATTTTTACAGGTTCGTAGCTAAGTGTTTTGTTTGATACCTGACTCAATGTGTCTTCTTTTGTGTTGTTACACGCGACTATAAGGCAAGATATGCCTGCACAGAAAATGGAGATAAATATATTGCTTATCTTCATTGAGTGCTGCCCTTGTCAGGTGAGGTGAGCGAGTCATATATGCGAGCTTTAGCAAATAGTGCTCGGTCGTGATACATTTTCAGGCGATTGGAATATTCTATAGCAGTATTTAATGCCATTTTAGATAAGGATTGTTCCTGTTCTTTTAATGCTGCATACATCCTGGATTTGAGCTGGTTGATTCTGGTCTTTTTGTCTTTTATTTTTTGATGGAAACCGCCAAATCGGGTAGGAGCCTGCTGCCATGTGTTAGATAATGACTTAATGCTGGTGTTCATTTTTTTGATTGCGTGATCAAGCTCATTTAAATTCTTTTGTGTGTCCCATAGCCTTCTTGCGTAGCTTGTTGTGATATCCCAGTGCATCAGTCCATTGAGTAGTCGTATTTTGTCATTTTCTTCTTGTAGGTCTTCCTGATTGTGTATTTTTTTAATGGTTTTTCTTGCTTTGACCAGCATAGATAGTTTTTCGCGCTCTTTATCGCTAACCAGTTCCATAGTTTGTTCATTTTTGCTTAATTTTTGAACATGTAATGCCAGGGTATTACGCTGGCTATGTAGTTGACGTGCGCGATTGATTTTTGGGCGTTGCACGCCTTGTTTTAGTTTGCTGTTATATGCCTTGCGTTTTTCGTTTAAAATAATTTCGAGTGCAGGTAAGTTGTTTCGCCAGTGGTTTAGTGTATAAAACAGATATGACAATTCCTGATAATTTTGCAGTGACTGATGAAATTTGTGTGATGTAAATAGTTCAGATAAATATTTATTAGTAATCGGGTCTATATTTTTTAATATCGATGCGGGCAATGATGATTCGGTGCCTAATGTACCTGGATTAAGTTGCTCAATAAATCGACCAGATTGAATTGACTGTATCAAGTGGTTCAATTCTTTTATGTCTTGTTTGTAATTGTCGATGGCCTTATCGTATTCATGCAGAGCCTGATCATGGTTATTGATTTTTTCAAATGCATAGGGTATAGCAATTAGCGCTTCATGTTTTGCCGGGCTGGATTGTCTTTGCTTTGATAGTTCAAACCACGAGGCCAGCGCTTTTTCGATTGCACCTTGTGAATACCAGGCCCAGCCTAATCCAAGTAGTGCATCATCGGTTTGTGAGCCATTGAGTCGGACACGCTCAAAATAAACATTGGCTTTCTGGTATTCCTGGCTATTCAGCGCAGTATAAGCAAGAGCAATATTGGCCTTGTCCTTAAGGATTTTCTTTTCATAATTGTAAGAATCATTGCTGCCCATGCCTTCAAGCAAAGAAGTACCTTCATCTTTGCGCTCAGCCTTTATCAGGCCTGTGCCAGTATTGAATTTTATATAATCTTCCCATGTTGTCCCACCAGGTATTAAATTTAGTAAATTTAATGATTCATCCAGGCGATTATTAGAAAGGTATATATTCGCCAGCATATATAGTCTTTCTGCTTCGTGTTGATCGTTGAGAGTATCAGTAATTTTAATTAGTGATTGTTCTGCTTTTGACATTAAGCCTGCCTGGTAATAATTCTTGCCCAGGTGATATAAGGCGCGATCGCGTACTGATGCGGATGCATTATTGTCTTTTTGGTCTAATAATTCGTTAAAAATTTCTGATGATTTTTGTGGTAGGCCATAGGATAAGTACATGCCGCCTAATAATAATTCAGGATTTTTATCTTGTGTGTCTAGTCTGCGATAATGTTTGGCAACTATAAGGTCGGATATTGCAGAAAAATATTTATCCTGAAAAAAATGATATAAGGAAACGCCATAAGACAAGTCGGTAACCGAGTGATGAGTGTCTTCATCAGCCATAAGATTTGTGTTGTATCCGATAGCACAGATCGTTACAGCAAGAAGAATAGATTTGAGAGTCCAGTGAGAATACATGATATTAATGCGTAATTCTTATTCCCAAACTTTCACATCAAACTCGGGTTGTTCTTTTGATGTGTTGTCGATAATCTTTAATTCGATGTATAAGGCTTCATCTGTTTTTTCAATTTTTTGAGTGGCGCCACGTTTATAATCTCTCTGATTTGGGCCTACACCAATAAAAAGTGCAGTAATTTCGTGTTCACCAGCAGTTAGGTTGCCAATATAGAGCCTTTGTACTCCACCACGGTGCAGTGCGCGAATTTCTCTATCTGTATACAAATAATTGCTGACCAGTTTGTCATCGATTTTGAGTTGTACCGAATCGAGTTTGAATAATTTACCAGAATCCATGGATAGGAATACATTGACCTGAGTGTTGGCAGAGAATAAAAGGTCTTCTTCAAGAATAAACAAATCGCGGTTTAATTCCAGTACCTCGTTTTTCAGGTTTTGTATGGTTTGATTAATATTTTTTGTGGTTGTTTTGCTGCTTTCTGCCAGTAGGCTGGTTGTAGAAAACAGGCTAAATATTACAAAAATGTTAATAATCAATAATCGAGATATAAAATGCCGCATAAACATAGTAAACCTGAGTTCCACTTTTAGACTGTTAGTAGTTTGGGTGGTAAGTGTAAGCTAATTATTTCAGATGATCTAATTTTTTGATTTTATTATATATAGTCTTTTGCAGGCAAAAGATATAATGACCTGGCGCAGGAAAACCGCCTTAATGATGCCAGGCTGTGAATTGTATCACTAAACGATTTAAATATCCTTTTGCCTATGGCTTTTGGGTTTCGATTAGTATAGATAATGGCTAAAAATTGGCCGAAATCGCTTTTTCATGAATGTCTGAGGTTTCGGTATGTGAAATGTGAACTGGATCACCTTTTATATGGGGTACTGTGATTAATTTCACTTCCTTGATGATTAGTTTTCTATATGATCTGTAAGTGAGACAAATAGACAATCAGCTCGACAGTAATTGTTACTGTGAAATGTTAACAAACTTTAATCCCCCCCTAAAAAACAAGGGTTGTAATAATCCTGTTAGTTGACTATGAGTCAGCATAAAAAGGAGATGTTACTGCAATGACAAGTAACAACCAGCAATCAGGCACGGCTTTGTTAAAATATCTAAGTTACCTTATGGTGGCAATTAGTCTATTTGGCACGGCTGTGGTAAATGCCGGTGATCGAGAAGATGCCGCTAGAATGTACGCTAGATTAGCAGGTGCCATACCTGATAATGCCATGCTCGATCAGATTGAAAGCCGTATGTCAGATCCTGTAGCTGCAGCGCTCTATATCATTGATAATACTCCTTCTTTTTATAATGTCACATTGAAAAATTTTGCAGCACCCTGGACCAATGAGGCCCAGGACATCTTTGTGCCGTTGAATGACTATACCGCCACTGTAATTGGGATGATCAGGGATGGTATGGATTTTCGTCAGGTTTTGTCTGCTGATATTATCTATCGTGCAACTAGTGCTACCGGTGTGTCAGGATATTCTAATTTTAATAACAACCACTACCAGGAATTAGAGGCGCTGGGCCCAGTAGATGGTGACTTATCTAATAATTCCGTTCTTGAACAAGCACCGCAGTCATCTGTTTCAAACTTAGACTCTAGTGCAACAGCAGGTGTCATGACTACCCGTGCAGCCGCTGCAGCCTTCTTCTCTGGTGGCACCAATCGAGCCATGCTCCGTTTTACCCTGATGAACCATCTCTGTACCGACCTTGAGCCATTGAAAGACATCAGCCGTGTACCTGATCGAGTGCGTCGTGATGTGTCACGTAGCCCCGGCGGTGACAGTCGCATATTCATGAACAACTGTGTGGGTTGTCATGCCGGAATGGATGGTCTGGCAGGCGCATTTGCTCACTACGAATATAACGAAGCTACCGGCGCCCTGGAATATCAGGCAGGGAATGCCAATTTTGATCAGAATGCCGTCTCTATTAAGCACAACATTAATCCAAATAATTTCAAGTATGGATTTGTCACTATTAATGATAGCTGGATTAATTATTGGAGAAACGGCCCAAATAAACTGCTGGGCTGGAATAATAGCTCTGCTGGATTTGATGATAAAGGTCATTCCACAGGTACGGGTGCCAGGTCACTGGGTGTCGAGTTGGCGCACACGCGTGCCTTTAGTACCTGTCAGGTGAAAAAAGTATTCAAGGCCGTATGTTTAAGGGATGCCGATGTGTTTGCGGCCGATCGAAATGAACTTAATGGCATTGCTAATGCTTTCGAAATTGATGGCAATATGAAGAATGTGTTTGCCAGCGTTGCGGCTCATTGTAGAACTCCGCAATAAAAAACGAGAATAAAAGTAGCCCCCCCCCGGATGAAAGGTTTTGGAGTATTTCAATGAGTGACAGTCAGCCATTCAAACAATTTAAAACAACTCAGTTAGCGAGATTTTCAGGCTATACACTGACACGATTGCTTTTACTGCTGGCTTTGAGTGTCGTAATATCTGCATGCGGTGATGATCCGGCGGGTAATGGCACCACTGATATTGATAATAATGATGGTCAAAATGGTAACGCTGTAATATCGACTACCATTCCTCTAACCAAAGATATACGTAGTTTTAAACAAGAGTTTTATGATCCACTGGCCGATAAATGTGGCACATGTCATGGCGCAGGCCAATCACCCGAGTTCCTCGCCGGTGATGTTAATCTGGCTTATTCCAGAGCGATTCCTTTTGTAAATCTGGATGTTGTAAACCTGGATGCACTTGGAAATTCCATTTTTGTAACCAAGGTTGCGGGCGGTCACAATTGTTGGGACCTGGATCTCGCTGTCTGTGCAGCAGATATTACTCAATATATCACTAGCTGGGTCACTGGCTCAGATGGTGTGTCGGAACGTGATATTGTGCTGGTTGCACCATCGATACGAGATCCAGGTTCTAATCGTACTTTTCCAGCCAGTGCATTAGATGGGGCCAATAGTTTTGCCAGTACCGTGCATGTGGTGTTGAAAAACCAGTGTAATTCATGCCATTCAGAAACCGCCGCAACACCGCAGGCGCCATTTTTTGCCAATGATGACCCGCAGACATCTTACGAAGCGGCGAAATCTAAAATGAACATCGATTTCACAATGGACGGTCAGAGTGTGTTAGCGGACAGTCCATTGCTGCAATCTCGTTTTATTGTTCGTCTACGCAGCGAGTTTCATAACTGCTGGACCAATGATTGCTCAGATGACGCGCAGGACATGCAGGACCAGATTCTACTGTATGCTCAGGGAATCAATATTCAGCCGATAGACGCCTCATTAATCACCAGTAAAGCCGTCAATTTTGACGATGCCATTATTGCCAGTGGTGGCAAACGTCATGAAAGTCACACCATTGCGCTTTGGGAGTTTGCTGAGGGTTCAGGTGGCATAGCATACGACTCCAGTGGTGTACCCGATCCAGTTAATATGAATTTGTCTAATACCCAATGGCTAACCGGAAACGGGATTGAAATTTTACTAGGAGGCTATGCACAGGCCTATACGGATGACAGTAAAAAACTGTATAACTTTATCAAGGCCAGCGGCGAATATACCCTTGAAGCCTGGGTGATTCCAGCCAATGTGACTCAGGAAGAAAGCAGTATCATCTCTTATACCGGTGGTGGCAGTTATAGAAACTTCACCATGGGCCAAACTATGTATAACTACGATTTTGTTAATCTAAGTACCGATGCCATAGGCGATGTCGTTACCGATGGTACTCAAGATGATAAATTAATGACCAACCCCGATGATGAAGATCTTCAGTCTTCATTACAGCATGTGGTTATGACCTATGCGCCTGGGGTTGGTCGTAAGGTTTTTGTGAATGGGCAGGATACCGGTGATGTAGATGATGCCGGTATTAGCAGCGGTCTGCTGAATGACTGGTCAACGGATTTTGGACTGTATTTTGGCCGTGAGCCTGGTAATGCGAACACCCAGTGGTTGGGTAAAATTCGTCTGGTGGCGATTCATAACCGAGCTCTGACTATAGATCAGGTTCAACAGAACTATGAGGTAGGTGTCGGTCAGCGATACTTCCTGTTGTTCTCGGTAGCCGAGCGTCTGGGTGCGGGTTACGAGGGCAGTTTTATCCTGTTTGAAGTGGAACAATACGATAATGATGGCTATC
>JBLYYN010000012.1:0-7907 GCA_048550535.1 Gammaproteobacteria bacterium | reverse complement strand
CAGAGTGCACAGAGAAAACTGTCGTGCTTGTAATAGGGCGTACTTATAAATCTCTGTGCCCTCTGTGCCTCTGTGGCAAAGTTTTAAATTTTTGATCCGTCTGCTTATGGCTAACAGCAGCTGTAAGCAACTGTCAGTTCATATTAAAACTGTTTTTCAATCTGTCGTATTAAGTCCAGATTAGCTCAGAAGTTCCCTAGTGGTTTTCCAGTGTGGCCAGTTCATTCAGGATGGATAGCACCAGTGACTCGCCCTGGGGGCCTATCTTGTTACAGAGTTTGTCGACATTCCTTTCACCGTCCACCAGAGGTTTGATCAAGGTACTAAACTGGGCCAGATCCCCTTTTGTTGCGGACATCTGTTCCGCTATGGCGCCCAGCATGGACAGGGCATTGACATCACCGGTGGCGGCAGACTGGATCAATTGTGCCAGCATGGGTGCGGCCATGACGGGATCAGGTTCCTGATCACTAGCGGGCAGGGTGGACGGATCCTGAATGCCTTTTAATATGGCCTCAACAATAATAGCATCTTCTTCATCCAGCCCTTTCAGCAGACTGCTGTCACGCTCACCTTTGATGATGCCACGTATGGCCTGTACCAGTTGTTGCCAGCCATTTTCCGCAGAGATTTTCAGCACCTGTTCCAGTTGCGGCATAAGCGATGAATCATTAATGGCATGCACCACGGCCACCACCAGTTTGCCGTGAATTTGCAGGACTTGTTGCTGTTTTTCAGGAATCAAAAGACTACTCACTCATAAAAAATTTATATTAGATCAACCATCAACCATCAACCATCAACCAGGTTTTACAGGGCGGCGATTTTATCTGCCTGTTCCTGTAACTGTTTAATGGCTGATTCCATTTCGGCGACACGGGTCCGTTCCTTGTTAATCACCGCTTCCGGGGCCTTGTCGACAAAGCTGGGGTTGTTGAGCTTGGCAAGGCTCTTTTGTAAATTGCTGTCTATCTTGGCCATTTCTTTGTGCAGACGTACCTGTTCAGCTTCCTTGTCGATTAAACCGGCCATTGGAATCAACAATTTCATTTTACCCACCAGTGCAGTAGATGATTTCGGTGCATTTTCTGAATCATCCAGTATGGTCACCGACTCGAGTCTGGCCAGAGTCTGGATAAAGTCCTGATTGTTTTCGAAACGTTGTTTGTCCAGGGGCTGACAGTTCTGCAATAAAACGGGCAAGGGCTTACCTGGCGCTATATTCATTTCCGAGCGAATGCGGCGAACACCCATGATGAAGGTTTTTACCCATTCCAGTTCGGCTTCTACTTCGCGATTGACTTTATCAGCATCGCTGAGCGGGAACGGCTGGGTCATAATGGTGTCACCTTTAACACCGGCCAAGGGCGCCACCCGCTGCCAGAGTTCTTCGGTGATGTAAGGCATGATCGGGTGATTCAGGCGCAATATAGCTTCCAGTACCCGTACCAGGGTTTGGCGCGTGCCACGTTTGGCGGCGTCAGAGGCCTGGTCTTTCATCAGTACCGGCTTCGACAGCTCCAGATACCAGTCACAATACTCTTCCCACACAAAGGCATAAAGATCGCGGGCCGCCAGGTCGAAGCGATAATCATCGATATGCTGATGCACGCTCTGGGTGACCTGTTGCAGTTGCGACAGGATCCATTGATCAGCCAGTGACAGTTCCACGTCATTGCTGTTGATGCCGGTATCCTGGTCTTCGGTATTCATCAATACATAGCGGGTGGCGTTCCATAATTTATTACAGAAATTGCGATAACCTTCGATGCGCTCAGGTGACAGTACGATATCGCGACCGGTGGTGGCCAGTGAGGCAAAGGTGAAACGCAGAGCATCGGTACCATAGGGAATCAGGCCCTCAGGAAAATTCTTACGTGTCAGTTTTTCAATGCGTTTAGCCAGACGCGGTTGCATCATATTGCTGGTACGCTTTTTAACCAGTGATTCCAGATCAATACCGTCGATGACATCGATAGGATCCAGCACATTGCCCTTGGATTTGGACATTTTCTGGCCTTCGGCATCTCGCACCAGACCATGGATATAAATTTCACGGAAAGGTACATCGTCCATGAATTTGAGCCCCATCATGATCATGCGTGCGACCCAGAAGAAAATAATATCAAAACCGGTGACCAGTACGCTGGTGGGGTAGAAGGTTTTCAGGCGCTCGGTATTAGCCGGCCAGCCCAGGGTAGAAAAGGGCCAGAGGGCAGAGGAAAACCAGGTATCCAGTACATCATCATCCTGTCTCAGGGGCAGGTCAGGGGCCAGGTTGTATTTTTCACGCACCGCCTGCTCGTCATCGGCTACATAGATATTGCCAGCTTCATCGTACCAGGCAGGAATGCGGTGTCCCCACCAGATTTGACGAGAGATACACCAGTCCTGGATATTATTCATCCATTCGAAATAGGTCTTATTCCAGTTTTCCGGAACGAATTTGATACGACCCTGTTCTACCGCCTTGATCGCAGGTTTGGCCAGTGGTTCAATTTTTACAAACCACTGATCGGTGAGATAGGGTTCTACCACCGCACCTGAACGGTCGCCACGGGGCACCATCAGTTTGTGGTCATCAATTTTTTCCAGTAAATCCAGTTCCTTCAGGTCGTGGATAATGACATCACGGGCTTCGTAACGATCCAGGCCACGGTATTTTTCCGGTGCTTCATCGTTGATGCAGGCATCCACGGTGAGGATGTTGATCATGGTCAGATTATGGCGCTGGCCCATTTCATAGTCGTTAAAATCGTGGGCCGGGGTGATTTTTACACAGCCGGATCCGAATTCAGGATCTACATAGTCATCGCCAATGATGGGAATTTCACGGTTGACCAGGGGCAGCTTGATGGTTTTGCCAATAAAGCCTTTATAGCGCTCATCATCGGGGTGTACCGCTACCGCGGTGTCGCCCAGCATGGTTTCCGGACGAGTGGTGGCAACGACTAACTGTCCTGAACCATCGCTTAATGGATAGCGCATGTGCCAGAGATGGCCGGTTTCTTCTTCGGAAATAACTTCCAGGTCTGATACCGCCGTGTGCAGTACCGGGTCCCAGTTCACCAGACGCTTACCACGGTAGATCAGGCCTTCGTCATAAAGCTGAATAAACACCTGATGGACTGCGTCCGACAGGCCCTCATCCATGGTGAAACGTTCATGGGCCCAGTCCAGTGAGCCACCCATGCGGCGCAGTTGCTGAGTAATGGAACCACCGGAATGCTGTTTCCAGTCCCAAACCCGCTCGATGAATGCCTCCCGTCCCAAATCGTGGCGACTCTTGCCTTCGGCCTTCAGCTGTTGTTCCACCACCATCTGGGTAGCAATACCGGCATGGTCGGTACCTGCCTGCCACAGAGTATTATCGCCTTTCATGCGATGGTAGCGGATCAGGGTGTCCATAATGGTATCCTGGAAGGCATGACCCATGTGCAATGTGCCTGTGACATTGGGTGGTGGGATCATGATGCAGTAGCTGGGCTTGTCTGAGTCCTGCGCGCGTGGGGCAAAATAACCGTTATTTTCCCAGGATTGATACCATTTCTGCTCTATGGATTGCGGATTGTAGGTTTTTTCCATGTTGAATTCGTATTGATGAAAAATGATGCGGGATTATACCGTAAGCCAGCCGCGAAGGTTAGTCGGGGGAAAAGATGGTTAGTCGTTAGTCGTTTATGGTTGTTGGTTAAAACCATTAACGATTAACCATCAACCATCAACCTGTTTTTTCTGGTATTTCTTTAATATGCCGGAGAGCTGATTTCTGAGTTGTCGCTCGATAATCGGCATGCTGGTATGAATGACTTCATTGACTAAATCATTAATCGTCTGCTGATCGAATTCTGCGGGTGCGGGTGCGGGTGCGGGTGCAGGTGCTGGAGTTGGAGCTGGAGCTGGATCATCGCTTTGTTGCTGCTGGTCGAGAAAGTGGCCGTCGAAATGGTTTTCCATGGTTGGGTCACCGGTTTTGATTATATCGGTCAGTGTCGGTATACGTTCTGAGGCTTTCTTGCTCATGAATGACTCATTTCATGGTGGTGTAACTGGTAGCCTTTATCACGGTAAATTTTGTAATGCTCACGGCCGGATAATTTTCTTTGTGGATCCTGGTTGATGATTTCTGCGATGCGCTCATAGTGGCTATCCGCAGAAGCAGGCCGGGACGACAGGTTAATCATTATCTGGATATTGTCACTGCTCAGAGCCTGATGACTGATCAATACCGGTTGCTCTTCATCACTGGATTCCCCGGATATCGCATGGGGGATAAAACTGCCCTCCCGGAAGGTCCACAGCATATTATCCAGGGCATGACTTTGCTCAACAGAGTCGGTGTGAATCAGTATACGCTGGCCCTGTTGCCAGGCTTTTTCCGTGAGTTTGCAGGCAAACTGCTGCATGTTATGCGGCTTGTCATCAGGAAGAATATAAAAATCCACACGCGACATGTTTAATCCCGCCCCATTGAATCCATACGATCGATAATGTATTGCATCAACAGAGGTACCGGTCGTCCAGTGGCCCCCTTTTCCTTGCCGGATTTCCAGGCGACACCGGCAATATCCAGATGGGCCCAGCGATACTTTTTGGTAAAGCGAGAGAGGAAACAGGCCGCAGTGATGGTGCCTGCTCCGCGTCCACCAATATTGGCTATATCGGCAAAATTACTATCCAGTTGTTCCTGGTAATCATCCCACAGGGGTAATTCCCAGCAACGGTCTCCAGTGGATTTTCCAGCATTCAATAAGTCATTGATCAATGGGTTATGGTTGCCCAGTAAACCAGCAGGGTGATTGCCCAGTGCTACAATACAGGCACCGGTAAGGGTGGCGACATCGATCACCACGTCAGGGTCGTATTTCTGGGCGTAGGTGAGCGCATCACAAAGAATCAGCCGACCTTCAGCATCGGTGTTGAGTATCTCGATAGTCTGTCCAGACATGCTGGTAACGATATCGCCGGGTTTGGTGGCTTTTCCATCGGGCATGTTTTCAGTGGCCGGGACCAGGCCAACCACATTGATCGGAAGTTGAAGTTCGGCGCAGGCACTCATGGTGCCTATGACGCTGGCGGCACCACACATGTCATATTTCATTTCATCCATGGCCGCACCGGGTTTTATACTAATGCCGCCGGAATCGAAGGTGACACCTTTGCCCACCAGCACAATGGGTGACTGTTTGTCATTAGCACCCTTGTATTCCATAGCGATAAGTTTGGCCGGTTGGCGACTGCCATTGGCCACCGACAACAGCGCTCCCATCTCCAGTTTTTCCATATCACTATGTTCCAGTATATCGACCTGGAAATTGCGATAGGTTTTTTGCAGGGATTTGGCCTGTTCGGCCAGATAGGTCGGAGTGCATATATTTCCCGGCAGGTTGGACAGGTCTTTACACAGGGTAATACCGGAAGAAATGGCCATGCCTTTACGTACTGCCAGTTCGCCATCGGGAAGTTCACGTCGGCTGGGCACACTTAATATCACTCGACGCAGGGGACGGCGAGCGCTTTCTTTTTTTGTTTTCAGCTGATCGAAGCGATACATGGCATCTTCGGTGGCCTGTACCGCCTGGGAGATTTTCCATGCCGTATCACGGTTCTTTACATTGAGTTCGGTGATGCAGGAAAATACTTCGGTGGCTCCACGCTCATCGAGAAATTTGGCCACCAGGTGATTAGCTTTGTGGAACGCTTTGGGATCGAAATTCTTTTCCCGGCCACAGCCGATGAGTAGAACCCGGTCGCACAGCGCGTTTGGAACATTATGCAAGAGCAGGCTCTGGCCGAGTTTTCCTTCACATTCACCGCGTCTGATCAGGTTTGATATATAGCCGTCACTGGCATCATCCAGAATCTGGGCAGAATGTGATAATTTACGGGATTCAAAAATAGCAACCGCCACACAGGAAATACGCTGTTTT
This sequence comes from Gammaproteobacteria bacterium, assembly GCA_048550535.1. Classification (GTDB taxonomy): domain Bacteria; phylum Pseudomonadota; class Gammaproteobacteria; order SZUA-229; family SZUA-229; genus CBDULX01. Next base: position 1,977 of record JBLYYN010000012.1, on the reverse strand, counting down.
TCTGGACTACCACTTTTTACTGAAAATTCCATTAGGGCTCCGTTTTAACTATTTATATCTGAAAAACTCAGGGCTAACTGAATCTTATCAATTAAAAGTTTATTTCACTAAGGAGCCTCTGATCAATTATATGATGCTTCTGGCTTACAGGCTTTTTCGTGATCAAGACATGACTTTGAAAGCAGGTTGGGCACCTGTCGAAAAGTCATAACACCGAGCACGGACAAGCCTGTAACCCCCTTTGGGCGAGGCCTGAAACGCACATTTGCTGCGTTGCAAAGCTTGTTAAGGACTAAGGCCATTAACTGCGCTTCGCGTCTTGCAACTGCACGCTTCAGGTCACGCAGAAGTCATTATAGAATTGATCAGAGAGCTCCTTAACAAATATTCAGGGATTTTATTCAAAGATGGTCTCGATATACAGGGCGGAATTGAAAAAAAGGACGAAAAAGACCAAATATTTACTTTTAGTTGATATTTGCCGTGCAATGGTATACTCGAAAAATGTTTAAACGCTATATTTCAGTGATTGATCGCTATATATCAAAGGAACTGTTGTTTACCTGGCTCGCAGTGTCGCTGATTCTGATGTTGATATTACTCAGCAGCACCCTGGCGCATTTATTAAAGCGGGCATCGGAAGGCAGCATCCCACAGGATGTCATTCTGGTGTTTCTGGGTATCATCAGTGTCCGTTATTTAATACTGGTGTTGCCTCTCAGTCTATATCTTGGGGTGCTACTCACCTTTGGTCGTCTTTATAAAGATAATGAAATGGCGGTACTCAGTGCCTGTGGTGTGGGCCTGGCTCGTTTGTATCGTCCCTTGATGATTATCGTGATACCGGTTTCCCTGTTAATGTTTGCAATGACACTTTATGTGGTGCCCTCCCTGTCACATCAATACAAGGCGCTGGAAGCTGACATTGAAAATAGGTCTGAATTAACCGGGCTTATCGCCGGTCGCTTCAATGAATCCAATGATGGCAATACCATCATGTTCCTGGAAAAACAGTCCGAAGACCGGCATTCCATGGAAAATATCTTTCTGCATCAGAAAACTAAACAGCGGGTGGATATAGAAACCGCGGCCAAAGCCCATCGTTATAAAGATGATTCCGGTCGTAGTTTTATCCTTTTTAGCGATGGCCGTCAGTATCACGGACAACCGGGCAGACAGGATTTTCGAATTATCGAGTATGAAAAACACGGCGTATATATAAAAGAGAAAGAACTGGGACGTAAAGTGACCGATTTAGGGGCTTTACCTACCGCACAGATCTGGAATTCGACGCAACCTGCGCACCAGGCGGAATTGCACTGGAGAATTGCCATACCCATAGCCACTTTTCTGCTGGCCATGCTGGCGGTACCTTTAAGTTATACTCAGCCGCGAAAAGGTCGCTATTCACGACTGGCACCAGCCATACTTATTTATCTAATCTTTTCCAATTTCATAAGTGTCGGCCAGACCTGGATTGAAAATGGCACTATTCCGGTCTGGCTGGGTTTATGGTGGGTACATGGTAGCTTGCTACTGGTGATTCTGTTCTGGCTGTTTATTCGCGCCGGTGGAATTAATCGCTTTGTTAGATTTTCAATTGCGGAAAAAGCATGAGCATACTGGATCGTTACATAGCCCGAACCATAGTATCCGGAACACTGATGACTCTGCTGGTACTGGGTTCATTATTAGCTTTTGTGGACTTTGTGTCTGAAATCGGTGATGTGGGAAAAGCTGAATACACCGTTGTGGATGCTGCCAGTTATGTCTTGTTAAGTTTGCCCAAGCGCTTATACGAATTGTTCCCTACAGCGGTTTTGTTAGGCAGCTTATTGGGCCTGGGGACTCTGGCCAGTAATAGCGAGTTAATCGTGGTCAGGGCCTCGGGTATTTCTATTATGCGAATCGTGCGCTCTGTGTTGCAGGCCGGTCTGCTGGTAGTGGTTATGGTCGCCCTTATCGGTGAATTCATTG
>JBLYYN010000011.1:0-14904 GCA_048550535.1 Gammaproteobacteria bacterium | reverse complement strand
TGAATTTAAAGTGAGAACTTCCTACAGAATGTTCTGCAGCTAATTTAATTTTTGCGCTCATAGCAAGATTCCTATTTAAATTTCTATTAAACTTCTGGTTTAGTTAATTTACTCAACTGGTGTTTAACTTTTCAATTTCCGAACTTCCTCCACCCAAAGCATCATCTAACATTAAACGGGGAGTTTTTTATTCACACTGATTTACGACTTATTTCTATTAAATAACAGACGATATAATAAAAACAACACTGCTTTCTCCTAATAACATGAACGAACTATAATCACACAGACCTGCACTAACCCTTAGGTCAATTTAATCAGCCTTGAATTCCATATACCTACAACACTCACACACTCTCCATGATTTTCACTCACGTGATGATTGAAAATAAGACGCGACAATTAACGCAGCGATTGATATTTTAATATTTGGCAGTATGCAACAGCGCTAAACATCGCCATCAACACACACATAAGGTAGTGTTCAATAACTACATGTTTTTCCACAAAAATCCAGCCAATAGATAAAGGAGCAAGACACATCCCCAATACCATCGATGCGGAGCACACCGAATGTAAAACAAACGTCTCACCCCATGTTTTATGTACGGTATATTGTCGACATAAAAAAACACATGAAGGTATGCACACCGCCAGCATGACCAGGGTCATTCCACCAAACACACTACGGTATACTAGTAATAGCGTGCCTGATGATACGATGGTTTGATTCCCACTATGGTGTGCATGACCTGCATCACCAAATATAATGTGACCCACCAGCATACCTAATCCACCGATAATGGCCACAAGCCAGAAGTGAGCACTTAAACCAAAACGAAAATTCATATCATATCGTCGAACACTTAGCCAATATATAATACTAAACGCGAGTGTTTGTGTCGCAAATAATGCTAGCGAAAAATCAAAAATATACTTGACCAATAACACTTGGATAACACCCATAACATAGAGCAACAAGCTGATGTTAGAAATGCAATATTTAGTCAGTTTACATGCACCAAAATCACTAAAAAGCGTTGAATTTTTCTCTGAAATTATTCTCATAATCTATAACATCCTTTTAACCGTAAAGCATTCACCCACACACAATGCGATTGTGGCGCTATTTTTTACTCATTGGACAGCACGCTTCGGAAGATTCGATATCACCTTGTTGGGGACCACCACTCCATACCGGGTTCGCTATAAAACCAGGCAGCTTCTCATAGATTTCAGGTGGAACAATATTTCCGGAAATGTCGCTCACTAAAAGATTGCAGGTAATACCATCCGGTTTTTTTAACCCTATACAATATGCGTTATAACTGCTGTCAAGAATACGTGTTACACTTTGTTTGACACAACGCCCTTTATCGTCTTCAATCCCCATACCAAGTCGCGTAAATCGTCCAACATAATGTTGTGAATTGTCATTATGTTTATCCTCAGATTTCGGATCGGGTAAGTTGATAAATACATCAATATAATATGTGTCAAACGTACAGCGTACTCCATCGAAAATAATGTAGAGATAATCTTTCCAGGGTTCGTAACTGTTTCCACCTGCATCTGGATGTTTGGGCGGTTCAAAATCATAACCCAGCGCACGACTATCTTTGGCAAGATCACCAATTGTTGTGTAAACATATTCTCGAGAGTCATCAAATCTTACCGAGCTGGCATCATTTCCAATAAACGGTCGAATCGGAAAATTTGCGGTATATTGCGCGGAAGTATTTTTGCGTAACCAACCCTCATAAACCCGATCAATATTGGCATGTAATGACCAGAATATAGGGTCATAAGCTGTAAAAGCATTATCCGCCATATCCGGGCCACTCCAACCGTGATAATTGTCATGGGGTTGTTCATAGCGTCCATCAAAATCACATTTATGAGGATAATCCCTATCTGGTGGTGGCGGATCAAATGTTGGAATATTTGCCCAGGGATAACCTGGCGACCCTTGAGGAGTGGAAAAGACAGTCCACATTAATGCATCACTTACCTGGCGTTGAAACTTATTTAGCAGGTTAAATTTTTGCTGGCGTTTTTCTTTGCTATCCTCACCCGTTGTATAAAGTATCGGATCGCGTTGAACATATTGACATTGATCAGCTGGAATTTCACATTGCTCACCTTCACATGCTTTACTGCGTCCGTTGCGTGCTATTGCATAACGTAGCGGGTTCGTCCGAATCTCGCCCGTCTCAGGATGCATATAAGTTTCGTCAATAAATGCCCGTGGTAGTCCCGCTTCAGGGTCACCTTGCATACTGACGTTAGGCGACATCCAGTTCCAATAGGGTACCGCCATCCCGATCTGCTGTTCAAAATAGATCATAAAAGCGCGATGCCATAACAGGAATGCCTCCTGATAATGAAGACACCATTCCGAATGTATGGCCGCCATAATTTGCCATGGTGAGTTTTTAATATCTGTGTCGGTTGCACCATAGGCATCTACCGCGGCTCGATACTGGTTTAATTCCAGCTCGCTTAAAAATGCGATATTTTTTCTAATCCGTGTTTCTTTGACTGGCTCGTCAGGCACTGGAATAATATCTAAATCTTCAACCTTATCACTCGCACATTTTCGGCTACCCTGATTAACCCATAAGCGAAATAACTCCAGGGCTTTATTTGGCCAAAATTGGCTCGAATCATTTGTTAATGGCATACTGCGTGAACGTAAATGATCGTAAATATTGATCTGACTTTTTTTTACCGAATCGTAGCTGGTTAAATCCATTGCATAGCCGACCATACACGCATGCCAGCCCGCAGCCACTTTTTCGGGTTTATCAACCCAATATGGCTTACTAAAAAGTGCCTCAATCGAATCATCCCATGTCGGCTGTTCTGTCATATCCTGTCCTCTATTTTGTATGTTTTTTATCGTGCTAGCTTATTGATTGCCAGCGCATGCTCTAACATCAGGACCTGCTGTAAGTTGCTCACTTAGACTGAACACTCAGACACATAAAGAACAACGTTCTAAACTTTTAAATCTATACCTGGACATGTGCCGAGCCCATAAAATCGTCAAGGCCTGCCCCCCAGGCACCCTATGAATCTGCCCATGAAGCCTGGCATGAGAGGAGCCAGGACTTGCTTCAGTCTCGACCGCTACGGGCAGCGAAAAGCCGACGGATCAAGTCCATATCAGCATCACTGGGCAAGGTATCTCCCACCTGACTACAGTCCAGATTTCCGATACATTTGCGAGGCTTTTGTGCCGACTCAGTTGTAGGCACTGCCAAGGCAACGAGTGCGATCTGAAATTTCTGCGTAATCTGTGACGCATAAGCGATTGGTATACCATCAATAGTAATGTCGCCCACGGTGAAACCATCAGCGGCAGGGACCTCATATGTGGCATGCAGAATCTCATCATGACTCTGGCCACTCGTCGCACTACGTCCGCGCACTACACGCCAGTAATCGGCTGGCGTCCTGTCGCTCGGTGCCCCTGGTGGTAGCTGAAAGCTGGAGAAATCTGGTGTCTGAATATACAGTCCGACGGGATTTGCCAGCGACAACTTGAGGTTTCCGCTGCGAATCACCTCGTTGACCGTGCTGCCAATTGTCGGGTCACTGTTACGCCCAGGTGTTCCATATCGACTACATTGAATGAGCTGCTCTTTATTGGTCACGATTTTTCCATCACATTGCCTGGTGATTGTAGCGGCAGCGGCAAGGTAGATCTCAGCAGACAACGTGTTAGGGGCCGAAATCAAATTCACGACGCCATTTGTCGTATTTTCATTAAAACGGTTAATCACCTTGTATTGACCATCAGCATCTGTAAGATCTGCCTTAGTCACGTCAGGACCTATCAACTCCCTGTAAATCGATACGACCTGATCAGGGTTCACTTGCCAAAGCAGCGAATAGTACTCGGGATTTTCGCAAGTGAAATCAACTTTTGTGATGCTGTCATTGTTATCACGCTGAACGCTCCACTCGCAGTACTCGTCCTGCCATCCACGCGGACCTTTGGGCCTGTATGGCTCACCGTTTACATCTGGTGGACCTTCATCTGCATACTTCAGACGTTGCTGCTCGGAAGCATTTGGAAAAGTAATGTTGATTCGATTCGGAAACGCCGTCCAGCGAACCACCGCGGGTGATGCAGCGGACGATAAATCGGTAGTAAGGGGGTTGTAGTACCAGTCACGGTCATTGTCGAGCGGCTTGACCCCACCCTTTATCGATTGCTCGGTCCAGTGGTTAACTGCCTGGGACCATAGCTGACGGAATTTATCTCGCAGCGGTCCCTCGGGAAGATCGTTAATGTCTGCAGGCGGATTAAAAGAAGGTAATGCACTCATTGGACTTTTCCTCTGTTATAAGTGAGCTCAGCTCACAAGCTCGTATCGGGTACAACCTTGCCGGTAGCGGTCATGCGCAAGAACGGTGTGGGCGGTACATTTGAAAAGGGAAACAGCAGGCTAAATTCCACCAGATTGCCCAGGGGAGGTGTAGCAGCCAACTGACGATGACGTGAAATCAATAGTTTTAAATAGTCATCCTGCCCTTCACACGGTGGTGCCAAGCAAGATATGTGGGTATCCACCGCCTTGAAGTAAGTATCGATACGTGTCGCTGAAGTGTTCTTCCAGTTAGCGTCGCTCCAGACCGCCATAAACTGCTGCTCTGCACTGCAGGTATCCAGTGTTATATCCGTGCACACAGGCTGATTATTCGCCACATTTGCCACCCTGGCGGCAAACAAACTATCCATGTTACTGGTAGAGCCACTAATCGTTGCGCTGCTCACAGCCTGGGCGTACTTCATCAAGCTCGCTCGTTTGTGTGAAAAGAGCGGGTTCTGAAAATCGACCATTAGGATAGAAGCCACGAACCTTGGGCTAACCAGCTTCAGCAACTTGTTATCCACTGTCGCCCGAGTAAGCAGTGCCGACATCAACACGTCCTCGTTTGCCGGAACAGGCATAAATGCAGAAAAATGTGTAGAGCCCGGCACGCTGAACATCGGCTGGCTAGCACACTTGGTTTTTTCGGGACCGCTCAACTCACATTGCACCAGCTTCGAATCCACTTTCCTGAGGAAAGCCTGGTAATTTGCGCTGGAAAACGCAATGCTCTGTGGGATCGAGTAATCGAGCCCAATACTGAAACTACGCAGCATAGAGTCCGAAAGCCAGAAGTTGCTCGGGATAACGAAGGTCGGCGAAGTTCCCGGTACCGGATTATTGGACTGAAGGTTCACCGTAGTGTCCTCAATCACGAAACGGAGCAGCTCGGGTACATTGGTAACCTGGGTAAAATCATCGTTAATATGTGAGCGAATAAACCGTGGGTAGTAACTGCTTGAGGCACCCTTGATCGTAGGTTCAAGTTCCTGCGCGCCAATTTTGTTTGCAAACGGCGGATCTTTGCGGGTAGCAACCTCCACCACTGAATTGATGATATTGGCACGCTCAGAGCCCCAGTTGTTCCATGGAATACTTAGCTCCTTCATGATAGGCACCCCGTTGTGGTGGCAGTCAAAACAACCCTTGCCTATTGTTTTATCTTTGCGTGCCAGACTCGTGTCACCAGCCCAGAAAAACACATTACTGCCTTTCTGAAGCCTCTCATAGAAGTTAAACAGCTTTTTATTCTCATCGAAGGCGATCACCTGAAGAAAATTGCTGGTGCTATCACTTGGTGGCGCTGAGCTACCGAGAACCTGAACATTGCTGTTAACGTCAGTCCAGGTAACGGCATAGCGCATATTACGATTACCTGCCGATGCAGGGATTGCTTGACTGGCAGCAATTTGCCCTCCTTCTGCGACCACATACTGCTTTTTAATAAGAGGCGGGGTAACTTGATCCAGTTTGTCTGTGATTAGCTTAAGTGATGCTGATGATTCCCCAGAACAAAGCACTGACCTGGCAAAGATGTCGTTGAGTTCCGCCGCCTTTTGCGCAGCTGTCATCACCACGTGAGTCTGATCCTGTCCTTCGATAAAACGATAAATGGTACTGCCGCAGTCTCCTTTCACGGTTAACTCAGAACTGGTGATAGCCGTCGATGTGAGTGCACGCAACCCTACCTCGCGTTGCAGAAAAGACTTTTTAGATATGTCTGGATTCAACACGGATTGCATAGCTTCTGATGGTGTACAGCCAGCAACTACCAAACTAACTGCAACGCAAAGCGTCAGGTATAGCAATATATTCATCAATTAGCTCCTAAATTAAATGCCAAAGTAATAAATGCGTAAAACAGTGATGGCGCGTAAGTCGAGTTTAATCACATCTTAGAATCCATAATTACGGGTATAAGCAAATAATTCCTGCTTCCCCTTAGAGAAAAATAGTGAATAGAAAAATATAAAAAAAAGAGTCGGAGCGCTTAAAGGTATAAAAAAAGATAACGTCCCGTCATGTTCACTTTGTTTAAAAACCCTGTGACGGTTGATTAATTGATAACCCAGAGCGAGCCGGATTAATCGAAAAAGATAAACCAAACCCAGACCACACTGCATAAAACCAGCGTCAGCTAATTCATAAAGATTCATCCTGACATTCGACTGAATTTTATTTAGCGCTGCGTTCTCTGAAAACGTCTTATAAGACTCAAGGGCATAGATGATATATAGAGATATGGTAACGTTTATGCTGCCAGTAGAAGAATGAGTACTGGACTTTTTGCATAAGCCATTAACCGAATAGCAATTTATAGCCTGAGTTACATACAAAACCTGACTATTGAATTGTTTCTCATTAGTATTAGCAATAAGTTCTGTTATCGCGCCAGGAGTTAGTGTTATCCAAACATGCTTAATTTGCGGTAATCCTGACTCTTCCGCATGGGACCCCATCCCGCTGGTTCCACATTCTGGCCTCTTGCTATTTCTTGCAGAATCAGAAGCCAAAGGCATTGAAAGACTATTCATTTTTTTACAGTTATATGAATTTCGAGCCATGCCTAGCTCGAATTCATGCTTTACTTTTTCTGATCGTTTGTCATTTTGTGGCAATGATTGAGTCATCATTTATTCCCTTGCTATGTCACTAGAAATGATTACATTAGCTTGTACTTATAAATAACCACATGTGGTTTCCATAGACAAAGATTAAACTAGCCAGATTAAAATACTATTACAGCTTATTACACTTTACCTCCGGTGAATGGTTAATAATTAATTCGAACAGAAACGATATCAGTGATGACTTATATCCCTGTAGGTATTGATTGCATAAAGAGCATAGAGTGATTCAAGACATACTCACTCTATGCTGCTCCAGACAAACAAAGACATACATAAAAACGATGACAAAATACTATTAGTTAAATCAAGACTTTACTAAGGATATCTTCACGCTAAAGCACAACTAGCTATTAGTAGCACCTACTGCCATCTGTATTACTATTGTGTCGATGTGTCAGATGTACATTTTACATGCTGATAATATAGTCTCAGTAAAAAGTCACCAAAAGCAAAGATGAAGAACACAAGACTGTATATTAATAGCAACTAACATTATCACTATTGACATCACCACTTATGCAGCATGAGCAGACGCTATCAGCAGGCACTGTTCATCTAGCTAGGGAGCTTCTGATCAAGCCTGGTTGCTGTAGGCTGCGATAAAAGTGTTTAGTTTTTCACGAAGTGAGGAGGAACGGTTATATGAGAAAAAACCGACAACAATAATAGGTACAAGCCATCGTTTTTATATCTCGATAACTATAGATAACAAGTAGTGTTATTAATAGTTTTACATTGCCCATTAATTAAAAGCTTCCAGTCTTTGATGGGGGTCTTTCCATCAGATGTTGTGGTATCGTATTCAAATGACTCGTCAGATAATACAAGCGCTGGATGTAATCCTTATCAGCGGGTTCGATCTGACTATCACTGAAACGATCTTGCAGGTATGCGGGAGGAATGGATTGATTAAATAGTTTGACTTTAACATAAGCTACATTTTTCATGCTACCCTTATCCAGTTTAATTTTGTACGTTAAATGATCACTACCTGTTTTAGTCTTGTCATAATAATCTGCATCTTTAGCCGCATTCCCCACCAGCACACCCAGAATTTGAATATAGGGTGATTTATTTTCTAAATAAATCTTAGGACAAAATCACTTCCCTCTTATTCTGTTATCCTTTTTGTGTGCAACCCGACGCACTAATGAGGTGGTGTTGTGACCATCAGAATCCTGTATTATTCCCTGGTATATTTGCACTTAATCTTCTGTGCTAATGAGCTGGTAATGCGGCTGATACTCTGTTTTATTTTGTCCACCCTGCTCAGTCAACAGTGGCAAACCTGTTCGACCTTTGAGTATCACCCCCAATTCATTAGTCCGACCAGATGCCCATATAGGTTTATTATCCTTATCATAAACAATGGTCTCTACGAAGATTCGTCCGAAGCCCACACCAGAGGGCAGGAAATTCCCTGTCAGGTTCTCCACTTCAACATCAACAATTAAATGGTTATCAGAGCCAGCATTAATCGAATTTATTTTTACATTTGCTGTTTGGTTTTCAGCCATTTCAATCATTGAATCCCGTCCAGTTATTGATGTCGGTTGTACGTATGTATTGACCATATAGTCAAGCTGACGTAAACCAAGAATCATTGGAAACTGTTGAAACATTTCATTCAGAAAGACATTCAGTCCATGCAGAGAATGCCGTGCAAAGCTCTCCCGTGGAGTTAATGTGACATCTTCATCAGGTAGTCAGTGAGTGATTGGAACGAACTCACTACTCTCTATATTGGCTATTTTCAAACCTTTTAAATCATTATGGGTGCCCCCTACTTTACTTAATAATGTAGTCGGATTGATCAACTATACAGTAAGAATCAAGCAAGGCAGAATAGCCAAGAAGGAACTGATCATCTACAACTAGTAGTTTCTTATATTGCTATTAGCTAGAATGGTTTGTTTGATCATTGGCAATTATGTAGTAAATTTATCTGAAGTAGATGATGGTGCCGATTAATCCGTGGTCTGTACCCGATTTTGCAACATTGGATGAGCTTAAGTGCTAATTAGGCCTTAAAAACACCCAATAGTTTTAGACCATCAACGAAAAGTACAACCGAAAATGCCAGTAACGCTAAACCAAGAAATTTCATTGTGTAACTATATACATTATCACTCATGATGGATTTAGACTTTCCCACCAAAATCGCCAAAACGACTTTAGATCCAACTAGTAAAGTATAAAACGCACCAATAAATAGAAAGGGTGCAACAATATTTGTACCAAGAGACTTTGTGACCGTAGGTGCACCCACACTGATCCAGAACAAATAAGGGTGCGGGCTTACGGCGTTAGTTAATATTCCCTTAGTTAATGACTTAGGTTTTGTTTTTGTTTGATTAGTATCCAGGCTATTCAGACGAATACTTTGATAACCCATATATAACACATAGCAGCCACCCATCAGAGAAATGATTCCAAGAAGGCTTTCAAAACCTGATAACTGCGTGAATACGAATAAGGTTATTACAATAATGGGGATATCAGTGATGATTGGGGCAACAGCCACTTTGATCCCTGATCCAATACCATGTTCAAGAGTCTCAAAAATTACCAGAGCTAAAAGTGGGCCAGGAGAAAAGCCTGCGGCAAGGCCAAACAGAACACCTGTAATCAGGTAATAAAGCACTTCTTGTTGTTTCCTGTGGAGGTTGTATTTTCACCCGGTACTTCTGTTAGATCTAACATTTCATAAGTGGCCGCCGCTTTTATCTGATCAGACCTGTGCCTTTTATTTGAAAGCTAAAAATAGATCCGAACCCTTGAACTGCTCGATTGACACTTACTTAAGCAAAAGCATGACGTCTAAAAATAAAATGGTTAACGCTAAAAACGCAAATAGCCGAAAATGGTCTGTGACAAACGCTAACACGATTAACTCTCACTTGTACCGAACCTTTTGACCTAAGGTCCGGTGTTCTGCGGCTTACTGAGTAATCTACCCATCGAATCTCAACTCACAATAACGATATTTATTATAATGAGAGTCAACCAGCAACGAGTCAGGCCTGTACCTTGTTTAGATATTCTGAAAACGCCTTATCCCGGGTACCGATATGTGAAACTAGAAATTGGCGCATATCACTGGCTGTTTTTAATGCCATACTATCCTGCCCCGAAGTAACCGTTTTCATAATTTCGTTAAGATACTCGGTCATGGCCTCATGATCATTAACATGATCCTCATAATCAGGGTAGGCATACATACGCATGAGCAACTCTTCGGACATAAAGTGAAGTTCGGAGTAAGTGGTCAATTGATTAAGAATTTCATTAATCTCTGATGCCGGTTTTTTGTCGTTTACAGCATCTTCTAATGCGTTCAACAGACCCATTTGTATGCGATGTTCATCATCTATGCTGCTTGCATCGATCTTATCCGGCGGTTGATATGTTGTAGTACTCATGCCTGTCTCCATATTTATTTATCACATTTTTCTGACGTTTGCTGGGTTTTCTCTTCTATTAAAGTATAGATGACACAAATGTATATACAAACTTTAGCAACCAATAAAGAGATATCAGAGCACCCATCCTAACACTTGACACGCCTGGTTTCAAAGCACAGCATAATCATACGGACGATCCCATGGGCGCCGGTATAGACGGCTCAATAAACCCAATTCAACCGAACTGCCGCAACCATCACTTCTGAATCATAATGTGCTTCAGAATGATCAAAGCCACTATTGTGTATCCATTGTAACGATGGCGTGATGTGCCAGTTCTTGTCTAGATAGATACGGCTATATGCTTCAAACTGGTACTGGTCATCTAGACTTGTATCGGTCTGCTGTAATTTGTCTGACACCTGGCCCAATGTAATGCCAATTCCTAGTTTATAAAAATCGGATGACCATAGATAGGCGGTAGAGATAAAACCTTCCATCTCAGAAACTTCGTCATTGGCCTGGCCCAGTCTCACATTAAGCATAGCCTGGCCTAACTTAAAATCAGCCGTGGCATACCAGCCATAATTTCTAGCATCCATTTCGTTAGAGGTGAAAGTGGAATGATTTGCATCGTTTATCCATAACCCAGCACGGACTGTGTTGTATTTTCTTTCCTGATAAGTTTCCACAGCTATAAAAGCGCCTTTGTCTTCAGCAGTGACATCCAGCAATTGTGAGTAGCTGACATCATCGTTATCAGCCAGACCATGGGAACTGGCCAGCACCATGGTGATACCAGGTTGCCTGTTATGTGACTCATAATGGTAGGCAAAGCCTAGGGCATAATCAGGAAATTCAATAGTTGGATTATTCACCAGTTGGCAATTGAGGAACTGCTCGGATTCATCATTAGCTACACTACTCAGGTCCAAAAAACCCGTCACATCGATCAAACCGGTGACGGCGGTATAGGCGGCTTGTTGATGGGTGTAATGCAGTTCAGATATTTGCAGATTTCCATTACCGTCACTATCCACAACGGAACCAGCATCAGCATTTGTATCTGCCAATACCGTAGCAACGGTTCTATCATTTGGAGTACTACTTCCTTCAACATACAAAGTCCATAAATTAGATTTACGTTTACTGATAAACAAGGCATCTAATGACATGGTAAAGTCACTATTTATATTCTGATCAAACGCATCTTGTGTAATCGCAACAAAGCCGACATCGGCGCTAATTTTATCATTATCTTGTACGAAAACACCGTGGCGACTATTGACGGGATCGGCCTGAACGTCAGGAACCAGTGCCAAATATGCGTAAAAACTAAAAAGGTAAACCCAGGCTTTTTTATTTATATTAAAAAATATCACGGAATCGTTTAATAAACATGAGCGCGTTAGTACAGACATAATCACTTTTACCTTACTTAAACAACCAGTGGAAAATGGCGTAATGGTTTTACCGATTATGTTGTCACTGTTTTGAACTATGGAATTTGACGCAGCTCAATAATGGGAATGATTCGCATTAATATTATCAACTAAGAATTCAAGATAATATGATGCCGGATTAATTTTTGACATTTGTCATATTTTAAAAATTAGACTTTCCCGGAAAGCAAGCCGATCTATTTTTCTTTATTTATAAATACTGGAGCAGAGTGCGGTGATGAAAGAAATTAATTTTTTAATCGCGATAAAAATAGAACCCCTTTAATGGAAGACAGTTGCACTGATCACCAATACAGAAAGAAGGATTAAGGGGTGCGGAATGATTATTTATTAACCAGATTGAAAACTGGTCATTATTCATTCACTCCGCCGCCTTTAACCCGGTCCCGATCTATACAGTCGTACAATTAATTACCAGGCTTAATCTATTTTTACTTGCGAATCATGCCGGTGATTATTTTTCAATTGTAGATAAATAATGATATGCGTCAGTGTAAACAGCTGGACCAGAAAACCTGGAATAATCACAAACGGAAATACCGTCATGATATCGCTGTTAACCCCAGTTGCAGGCGCCAGGATGGCGTCGGTTCTGGTCAGAATACCCACGGACACTGCGATTATAAAATCAACCAGACCAAAGGTGTTCCACCGCCAGATGGTTTTTTTGGATACCCCTTCTCCGGCCTTGACCAAGCTATAGGCAAGAAAAACCGCGAGTATGGCCGTTAAGGCATCGCCCAAACCGGCCAGATAGGCGAACAAACTGGGCAGGTGACCAAACAGATGCAACATGATGAAGGCCATACCAAGCATCCGCCAGCTATGCAGCATGATCAGAAACCGCATATCCAGTTTGAGCACATAGTCTCGGACGGCCGGAAAACTCAAATAAGCTATTGAAAATAAAGAAATTGATGTTGCCATGGATATCAGGATAGCCAGTGGTGGCTCCCCTGCTGCGGTTACAAACACCTCATTCAGCCCAAGCACAACAATCAGGCTCAACCAGGTCAATAACACCCCACCTGTAACAACATGGCGGTGGTCGTTTGTGTTGAGATCTTGTGATGTGGTCAATTCCATACGCTCTCTCCTGTTACTTTCATTTTGCAAGTAACAGCATGATGAACCAGTTACTTTTAAAATGCAAGTGACTATTTACTGTGCTAAAATCCAGACATGAATGAGCAGAACCCCAAAAAGCCTGGAATAGAGTTTTTCAAGCGCTCCCAATGCCCGGTAACCAATGCACTGGAGATTCTTGGCGATAAATGGACTCTAGTTGTTATTCGCGATTTGTTTCTCGATAAAAAAACCTATAGCGAGTTTCAAAAGTCTCCCGAAGGCATCCCCACCAACATACTGGCTGATCGTCTAAAACGACTCCAAGCATCGGCTATAGTGAGCAAAACCCCCTACCAGGAAAAACCGGTTCGTTATGAATATCGACTAACGGAAAAAGGCAAAGCCCTGGGTAAGGTGTTGCAGGCACTTAAAGAATGGGGGCTTACCTACATAGCCGGCACTAATGTCCAGCTGGAAGAAGAATACCTTAAGAAACACGGAACATTGCCTGTAAAATAATAAAGCTCACCTGGAAAAATATGAGCCATCATAAAAATGCCATTACTGCAGAAGGATTAAAGGGGGTATTTAAATTTCAATCGAGTCTGACCCTTATGGTCCACTTTTGGTCGCTGATGTTTTGACTCGTTTAATCATGTTTTCTTTCTGTGTCTTTTTTGTTCGTGTCGCTTTGATGTATCTGGGAAAGCCACTCTCGGGCCGTCTCAGTGATTGCGGCCACTGCTGGATGAGAAATTTTGCGCTCAACAGAAATAGCATAGAACTGTTCGAGAACCTCATCTGTTTGCCCGATAACAACGACACCATATTGTTTTTCTACTTCAGCTGTGATGGGTGTAGGTGCGATAAAAACTCCGGCCCCGGCCTGACCGAATGCCTTCATTAGCGCACTGTCATCAAACTCACCCACTATACGTGGATGGATATGAAGTTTGTCGAACCACTTTAATAGTCGACTATGTACTACCGTCATTTCACCCGGCAATAGCATGGGTGCACCATTGAGACTCTGTGGAAAATCTTCGTTTAATTTATCTGCTAGTTGTGGAACAGCAAAAAATGTAATGCCGCATTCTCCAAGTTGGTGATTAAAACCACTTACATTTACACCCTGAGGGATAGGGCCATCCGATATCACCAGATCAATTTTATGCAAGGCCAGTTCAGCCAGTAGGGAATCAATGCTGTTCTCACGACAAACGATGCGAAGCGGTTCCGACAGCTTCAGTGACGGGGCCAATAAGCGATAAGCAATTGACTTGGGAACGACATCAGCTACACCTACCTTGAACACCAGAGGTCTGCCATCTGGAAGATTGCGCACCACTTCCTCTAACTCGCCAGCCAGTGAAAAAATTTCGTCGGCATAGCTCGATGCTAGACGGCCAGCCTCCGTCAATTCAAGATTTCGGCCCACGCGGTTAAACAGTGCTTCTCCTAAGCTTTCTTCCAGCAGGCTAAGTTGGCCACTGATAGTCTGAGGAGTTATATGCAGATACTCGCTGGCGCGCGCGATACCGCCTTCCTTTGCAACCACCCAAAAATAATGAAGATGTTTATAGTTAATCATAGCTCTGACATTACTTCGTTAAATACGAACAATATAGCAATAATAAGCGACTTTTGCTTAGTTTTAAATAAGCCTAATCTTCAACCGACATTTCACCGAAATATCGGAGACAGGTATGCAGATCGACATCCAGGCACTTAATTTTCCATTAACGGACGCATTACGTGAGCATATTCAGCGACGCCTGGGTTTTGCTTTGAGCAGCAGAGACGATCAGATCCTGCGTGTCACGGTGCGCTTGTCCGATATTAATGGTCCACGTGGTGGTGAAGACAAATGCTGTCACATTCAGGTGATGCTCGCCCAATCATCCGATGTAGTGATTGAAGATACAGAAATCGACCTCTATACCGCGATTGATCGCGC
>JBLYYN010000010.1:0-24679 GCA_048550535.1 Gammaproteobacteria bacterium | reverse complement strand
ATGTTCAAATTTGTTCCAGACAAATTTGTCGAATCGGGTTCTCGCCGGGGCCATCCAAACCTGTACAAACAAAAAAGCCCACTGAAAAACAGTGGGCTTTTTTGTTTGTATGGCGGACCGGACGGGACTCGAACCCGCGACCTCCGGCGTGACAGGCCGGCATTCTAACCAGCTGAACTACCGGTCCAGGTGGTGGGTGGTGAGGGATTTGAACCCCCGACATTCGCCTTGTAAGGGCGACGCTCTACCAACTGAGCTAACCACCCGCCATTTCAAGGGCCGCTAGTTTACGGCATCTTTTAATGCTTTACCAGGCTTAAATGCAGGCACATTGGCAGCCGCTATTTTAATCTCTGCACCTGTTTGTGGGTTACGACCAGTACGAGCTGCACGCTTGCGTACCAGATAAGTACCAAAACCTACGATAGTTACTTGATCATTGTTTTTTAAAGCGCCGGTAATAGACTGTATAAAACCATCCAGAGCACGTCCAGAATCAGCTTTAGACAAACCAGAGTTTTCAGCAATTGCATCAATCAGTTCAGATTTATTCATTAATTGTTCCCTTGTAGGTGGTGAATTTTCAGCCCCAAAATAAAAGCCAAAAAAATAATTATTCAAATAAATTTGAAAGCCCTGCCCACTGATTCACTTCAACCAGGAAATTTAAGGGTATCAAACAATTTACACAAAATTTATTTATATGCGCCGCGAATTTATACCAGCCCGGAAAGGCCCGTGTCAATGGGTTTTCGCGAATAATGTGGGCTAATGAATATGAATAATCATTGTCAAGTCGATTTTTATATCATTCGTCTAAAAATTGAAATTATTTTCCAGTCAGTTTGCATCAATCCCTTATGACGTAAGCAATATAATATTTTAATATTCTTAAGCAGGATGATAAAAATAAAAAAATCTGACATTTGTAAGAAAAACATAAAAAAGCCAGATGAAAACAATTTTCACCTGGCTTTTAACAATTACACCTCAGTTCAGTTTAGTGGTGTCTTGCCGGTTCCGACTTTTTTTCAGCTTTACTCTTTCCTCCCTGCTCAGCAGCCGAGTCGGCGGAAGCAAGAGGTGTCGGCATATGCTGCAAGGCATGCTCCAACACATCGTCTATCCATTGCACTGGTATAATCTCCAGTTTTTCTAACACTGTCTGAGGAATTTCTTTCAAATCCTTTTCATTATCTTTCGGTATCAACACTTTCCCGATACCACCACGATGGGCAGCAAGAAGTTTTTCCTTCAAACCACCAATAGGCAATACCTCACCCCTCAGGGTGATTTCGCCAGTCATTGCAACACTGGCTCTAACTGGGATATTAGTGATCGCAGACACTATAGCGGTACACATACCGATACCTGCACTAGGACCATCTTTCGGTGTAGCACCTTCCGGCACATGGATATGAATATCCTTGCCTTCATGAAAATCCGCCTGCAAACCCAGTGCAGCGGCTCGGCTACGCACCACGGTCATGGCTGCCTGAATAGATTCCTGCATCACATCACCCAGCTGCCCGGTAAAGGTCTGTTTGCCTTTACCTTCCATCACTGCCGCTTCAATACTCAGCAATTCACCGCCCACTTCCGTCCAGGCCAGACCGGTAACCTGTCCAACCTGATCATTTTCTTCAGCCAGGCCATAACGGAATCGCTTCACACCCAGATAGGTATCAATATTTTCAGACGTAATGTTGATTTTCTCATCATGGGGATTCAACAATACATCTTTTACAACCTTACGGCAGATTTTAGCCAGTTCACGCTCCAGACTACGCACCCCGGCTTCCCGGGTGTAATAGCGTATCGTGTCAAGAATTGCTTCATCCGAAACATTAATTTCGTCCTGCTTCAGGCCATTATTCTCATACTGCTTGGCGAGCAAATAATTCTTGGCGATATTCAGCTTTTCGTCTTCGGTGTAACCCGGTATACGAATAACTTCCATTCGATCCAGTAGCGGCGGCGGAATGTTCATGCTGTTTGAAGTGGCAATGAACATGGTATCTGACAGGTCAAAATCCACTTCCAGGTAATGGTCACCAAAAGTATGATTCTGTTCCGGATCCAGTACTTCGAGCAATGCTGAAGCCGGGTCACCCCGGAAATCCTGAGCCATCTTGTCAATTTCATCCAGCAGGAACAGTGGGTTACGAGTACCTACTTTACTCAGGTTCTGAATGACTTTTCCAGGCATAGAGCCAATATAGGTACGACGATGCCCGCGAATTTCTGCCTCATCGCGTACACCACCCAGCGCCATACGGATAAATTTACGGTTAGTGGCACGCGCTATGGAACGACCCAGGGAGGTTTTACCTACGCCCGGAGGCCCTACCAGGCACAAAATCGGGCCTTTTAACTTTTTCACGCGTTGCTGCACAGCGAGATACTCAAGGATACGCTCCTTGACCTTCTCCAGTCCAAAATGATCTTCATCCAGTACTTTCTGTGCCTCTGCCAGATCATTACGAATTTTGCTGCGTTTCTTCCAGGGACATCCCACCAGGGCATCAATATAATTACGCACTACCGTGGCTTCCGCCGACATGGGAGACATCATTTTCAGCTTGTTGAGTTCGCTATTGGCCTTCTGCTTGGCCTCTTTACTCATACCCGCTTTTTCGATCTTGTTCTGCAGATCTTCAACTTCATTCGGCGCATCATCCATATCACCCAGTTCTTTCTGGATCGCCTTCATCTGCTCATTGAGATAATATTCGCGCTGGCTCTTTTCCATCTGTTGCTTGACTCGGCCGCGAATGCGTTTTTCAATCTGCAACAGATCGATTTCCGCCTCGATCATACTTAGCAGATATTCAAGTCGTTCATGAACATTTATAATACTGAGGATTTTCTGTTTTTCCTCAATTTTCAGGGACATGTGTGCTGCAATGGTATCTGATAGACGGGCTGGGTCATCAATGCCCGACAACGAGGTCAGAATCTCGGGCGGTACTTTTTTGTTCAGCTTCACATACTGATCGAACACACCCATGATGGAACGAGCCAGAACTTCCTGCTCACGCTCATTGTCTTCGCCTTCATCATCCAGTTCGGTGTAATCTGCAGTGAAAAATTCTTCATCTTCAAACATAGCGTCTACAGAAGCACGCTTGGAACCTTCCACCAGGACCTTAATCGTTCCATCAGGCAGTTTGAGTAACTGCAGAATTGTGGAAAGAGTACCGATGTTATGTACATCATTGATACTAGGGTCATCAATTTCTGCACTTTTCTGTGCAATCAATAGTATCTGCTTGTCCTTAGACATCGCAGCATCCAGCGCCTGGATGGATTTTTCACGACCCACAAATAGTGGAATTACCATATGCGGATAAACGACTACATCGCGCAGAGGTAACACCGGGATCTTACCCGAGTAAGCTTCCATTTCTGTGGTTTCAATATCTGTTTCAAATTCAGACACAATATGTACCTCGATTGATTCAGCACACTGTGTGCTCTATGTATCTCTGTCTCTAGACAGATGGGGGGCTTAGTAGATCAATTCAAGTCCCGTGTCAGGGTATTTATTACTTGCAGGTTCAAAAGAAACCGCACTCGTGGTGCGGTTTTGACAGCTGTTTTACTCTTTGGAAGCGGCCTGCTTGGCCTCGCCACCTTCAAGAACCATATAAGGTTTGGCGTCTCCCTCGATCACCGCCTCATCTATAACCACCTTGGTCACATCATCCAGCGATGGCAGTTCATACATGGTCTCCAGGAGAGTATTTTCAAGAATAGTACGCAAACCTCGAGCACCGGTTTTACGTGCCATAGCCTTACGCGCAATTGCGCTCAGGGCATCGTCACGGAATTCCAGTTCGCAGTCTTCCATTTCAAACATCTTGTAATATTGCTTGGTAAGCGCATTTTTGGGCTGGGTTAGTATAGTAATCAGGGCATCTTCATCCAGCTCTTCAAGGGTCGCCACCACAGGCAAACGTCCCACAAACTCTGGAATCAGGCCATAGCGAATCAGGTCATCCGACTCAAGATCCTTAAGCAAATCAGTGGCAGACTTCTTGGTGTCCTTACTGCGAACCTCGGCACCAAACCCGATGCCACTCTTTTCTGAGCGGTCACGAATCACCTGATCCAGGCCGGCAAAAGCACCGCCACAAATGAACAGGATATTGGCGGTATCCACCTGCAAAAACTCCTGCTGGGGATGCTTACGGCCACCCTGTGGCGGTACTGAGGCCACTGTGCCTTCAATCAGTTTCAACAAGGCCTGTTGCACACCTTCACCAGATACATCACGGGTGATAGATGGGTTATCGGACTTGCGGGAAATTTTGTCAATTTCATCGATATAGACAATACCGGTTTGCGCCTTATCAACATCATAGTCACATTTCTGCAACAGTTTCTGGATAATATTCTCTACATCTTCACCCACATAACCCGCTTCAGTCAGGGTGGTAGCATCAGCAATAGTGAAAGGCACATTGAGCAATCGCGCAAGGGTCTGAGCCAGCAGAGTTTTACCGGAACCGGTAGGACCGATTAACAGAATATTACTCTTCGATAGCTCGACATCATCTTTCTTGTGATTAACTTCGAGACGTTTGTAATGATTGTATACCGCAACAGCCAGCACTTTTTTGGCCTGTTCCTGCCCGATAACATAGTCATCCAGACTGTTCTTTATTTCCTGGGGTTTAGGCAGTTGATCAACCGACGACGCGGTCTGTTCCTGCATCTCTTCGCGAATAATGTCATTACACAACTCAACACATTCGTCACAGATGAATACGGAAGGTCCGGCGATCAGTTTTTTAACTTCATGCTGACTCTTTCCGCAGAAAGAACAGTACAGCAGTTTGCCCGAATCTTCATCTTTATGTTTGTCGTCACTCATGACGTTTCCTCTTACGACCCTGATGTCCGCAATTTCACACGATTAGGTTGTTTGTAGTTCACACCTTGCCCATTTTCAGTGAAACTTGCAAGGGCACAAAAAACAGGGTTTCTTCCAGTATAAGGGCTTGTCAGCCACATATTTATACAAAGATAGACCAAATCTTGCCAAAAAAACTCCACTTAGGTCAATATTTCTTGGATATTAGCCCCATCCAGTGTCTTAATGACAACCCTGAATAGACCCGTTCATAGAAGAATATCTTATTAATCAATAAGATATTCTTATTATATTAGGAGATACTGTCAGCGATCCGCTCTAACAGTACCTGATCGATAAGACCATAATTGGCCGCTTCTTCCGAGCTCATAAAATTATCACGCTCAGTATCGTCACCGATTTTATCGATGGATTGTCCCGTATGTTTGGCCAGAATTTCATTCAGTCGGGCGCGCATATTGAGTATTTCACGGGCATGGATGTCAATATCTGTAGCCTGGCCCTGGTAGCCACCCAAAGGCTGGTGAATCATCACCCGTGAATGAGGCAGACAATAACGTTTACCCGCAGCACCACCAGCTAGCAGCAGTGCACCCATGCTGGCCGCCTGACCTATGCACAGAGTGGACACATCCGGTTTGATAAATTGCATGGTATCGTAAATAGCCATACCGGAAGTCACAACACCACCCGGTGAATTGATATAGATTGAAATATCCTTATCTGGGTTTTCTGACTCAAGGTACAATAACTGAGCAACGATCAGATTGGCCATATGGTCTTCGATGGGACCAACAATAAAAATCACTCGTTCTTTCAACAGCCGAGAGTAAATATCGTAAGCTCTTTCACCGCGAGAACTCTGCTCTACAACCATTGGCACCAGGTTAAGTGATGTGCTACTTAAAGCACCCAGTTTGTCATCAGAAGAAAAACTCATTACATATCTCCGGTGAGGTATCTGGCTGAATAACCAGACAAAAGAAGGCTAATCTGCCCAATGATAAATAATAATTATTAGCTGATTGTATGGGCTAAATTGATTAATACAAGTAGCAGCTATAAAAAAAAGAAGCCGACCTGTCAGGGCCTGCTTCTTTTCAATTCTCTGTTTTTTTGTAATTCACTCAGGCAGCGGGGGCTGGATTCATCAATTCTTCAAAATTGCTATCCACATCACTGATCTTGGCCTGATCGACCACCCAGTCAACCACCATTTCTTCCATTACCAAAGCTTCAATCGAGGACATCAGCTGCGGATTCTGTTTGTAGTGATCGATAACCTGCTGAGGATCTTCATAAGTGGAAGCAATTTCTTCAATCTTGGCCTTAATCCTGGCAGGATCCACCTTGATTTCAGCACTTTTTACCACTTCACCAATGACCAGGCCAAGACCCACGCGGCGTTTGGCTTCTTCTTCAAACAGCTCCTTAGGCAGAGTCATATTCCCCTGCAGATTAGCCTGGTTAGCCATTTGCTGCTGTAACTGGGTACTTTCCTCATCAATCAGGGCTTTGGGTATCTGTACATCATTGGCTTTTAGCAGCGCATCCATAACGTTATTTTTCAACGCGTTTTGCAGCTTGTTGCCCAGCTCTCGCTGCATATTGTTGCGAATTTCAGCACGCAAGCTATCCACCGTACCATCGGCAATGCCAAAGGCCTTAACGAAATCCTCATCAACTTCAGCCAGCTTGGGCTCACCTACGCTATTCACCTTCGATTCGAACACCGCGGGCTTAGCTTTCAGCTCATCCACGTGGTAATCATCCGGGAAGCTGACTTCGATTTTGAATTCATCGCCGGCGGATTTGCCAGTCAACTGCTCCTCGAAACCGGGAATCATGCTGTTAGAGCCAATCACCACAGGGATATTGTCTCCTTTACCACCCTCAAAGGCCTCGCCATCAATGAAACCTTCGAAACTGATAATGACCTGATCACCATCCTGGGCAGCCCGTTCCACTGTGTCATAAGTGGTTCGTTGCTTGCGCA
This sequence comes from Gammaproteobacteria bacterium, assembly GCA_048550535.1. GTDB lineage: Bacteria > Pseudomonadota > Gammaproteobacteria > SZUA-229 > SZUA-229 > CBDULX01. The sequence goes on along the minus strand of JBLYYN010000010.1, from coordinate 17,804 downwards.
GGGTTTCAATCATTTTGTCGATATCCGAATCGGCGATTTCCGCATTAACACGCTCGATTTCCAGCTTGGAACAATCGGCAATGTCGAATTCAGGGTAAATTTCAAAGGTAGCGATGTATTCCAGCGGCTCACCCAGAGTCATGTTTTTGGGCTCAATGGATGGTGCACCGGCCGGTCTAAGATCTTCTTTGACAACCGCATCACGAAAAGACGTCTGCAACACGTCACCGATCACTTCCTGGTGTACCTGGGCACCATACTGCTTCTTCACAATTTTCAGAGGTACTTTTCCGGGACGAAACCCATCCACCTTCACCCGTGAAGACATGGATTTCAGACGATTCTCAACTTCTTTTTCAACTGTCTCAGCCGGAACCTGAATAGTTAGTTTACGCTCAAGACCTTCGCCTGCTTCCACAGAAACTTGCATGTTAAACCTCGTTAAATGAACCTTAATCGATCAGATGCAGAACCAGAAAGCACCCGACTTATATTATAAATTGGCGCGAGAGAAGATACGAAAGACTAAACGTATGATATTGACCATATTACGCAAGCTCTAAGTCACTGATTTTCTTGACTCTCGCTGATTTTGTCTTGCCCTATCTTGCCGCATATGACAGCGCATGGGAGCAAAAACGGAGCTGATTGTACCACAACAGGAAAACTGCACCATAATATTGTGGTGTTTTCCCGACCAAATAGGGTGAGGCAAAGGGGATCACAAACTACGACAAGATGTCACTTGGCATGGACAGGGTTCGGACTATGCTAGCCTGTAACTAAGCCCCTACGGCCAAATCATGGTTAGCAACAGGCTCAGCCTGTACAGCAGAGTTAGTTTTATCTTCGATATTTGACAGCAGCATTGTCGAATCTGCATCAATAATACTTTTCTGGAAATCACTGGTATAAAAATGTGTCGACATATAAAAACTGACCTCGCCAAACTCCCTGGACAACAAGTCTTTTGCCAGTTCTATATACCTTAGTGCTAATTCCATTGAGCTGATTGCTGCTGCCTGTTTCTCAGGTACCAGGTTGAATCTAATGCCTAGATATAACCTGTTTTTATTGATTTCTTTGGAAAGCCTTTCCTGGAAATATTTACTCAGCCTCGAAGGGTCATCAAGCTTTATTCCAACACGATAAAAATTCTTTGTTTCCATAGTCTTAGCCTTAAATCATTACAAGCCTTGTATACAAGATAGCCCAGATCTATGGGTATTTCGATGGGCTTAATACCTATTAAAGCCATAATTATTGAACACACTGCGCAGCTTAATTGTCGAGAAATGCACACTTTTAACCATAGATTGCGCAAAATGATCATTGGCCTCAAAGTTAACTGGATTTTCCTGCAGGACATTAAGAACGAAAAGCCGGTCATCACTGCCGAGCCTCAGCACAACATGTGGCGCGCCTCACTCAATCGGCTCGGATTTCGTTATCGCAACATGTACAACATGCGCCGGATTTATGGCCAAGCAACTCGGTCATTCACTGGAGGAGTTTTTCAAGACTTATGCCACCTGGATCGACCGGGCCGGCGCCGATCGCCAGGTCGAATTCATCGAGGCGGGCATCGAGAGTTTGAAACTAAAACGTGCGCAAAACGTGGGCCAAAAAAAGCCGGTCATTGTAACCGGCTGATTTTATTAGATAATTCTGGTGCGAGAGGAGAGACTCGAACTCTCACGTCAAAGACACTGGTACCTAAAACCAGCGCGTCTACCAATTCCGCCACTCTCGCATGAGGCGCGGCATTATATACTAAAAAATACTTACCGGGGCGAGAATTATAAAAAATAGTTAATCGCTGCATGGGTTTGCACTTAAAAAACCTATAATTCAGCGCCTAGCCACTAAGTCATTGTTTTAATAAGAGATAGCAGTATATCAAGCCGAAAAACAATGAGCTAGCATACTCCAGGGGAGCTCTGATTAAGTCTCTTGCGTCATCCCGATCGATAGGGAGGGATCTTAAATGCTTGATATCCAGGCAACTATTAAGAAAAAAATTTCTCCCTCTGGTCGAAATGACAAGTTAATCAGAGGCACCCCAGCTAACAGCAAAGAAAATAGCATGTATTTTTCGATCAACTTTCAAATTAAGGCTCACAGATACTTTTCAATTCCAATTCCAGCTCCCTGATTGCTTTTTCCCTCTTATCTGCATCAGATTCTTTTTCAATCGAAGACAGCAAAACTTTTGCGTTTGATACTTTAATACAGATTTCACCTCGCTGCTCCTGAAGAGACTGCACCATCATTTCAAAAGAGCTTGCCAATGCCATCAACTGATCTGTCTTCCTCAATGAAGTAACTGGACTCAAATTTCCACCGGCCACTTCATCGCAGATTCGCTGCATGCGATACATTGGCCCGGCTATCTTATGACTCTGATAGAGTACAGCTATGGCCGCCACAATACTGGTCACCAGCACGGTTAAAATATTACCAAAAAATATCACCGGTGCCAGACTTTCCCAGGTATTTTCAATTTGTGTATGAGCCACCTGCAACTCGGAACTAAGCTCGCTGGACAGTAACAAATAAAGCAGCAAACCAGAAAATAATCCTGATACTGCAATAATCCCAACCACTATCATGATCGACTGTTTCTGATAATGGGGTTGAATAAAAATAGTTTTTCTTTTGATGCTTGATTGCTTCATATCAATCTCAATTATTAACCATGACACGCCAGACAGAGGTCACCATATGCATTATTGCGACGTAGTATATAACTTTTATTCAATCGATCACGATTGAATAAATAATCCATTAAACTTGTACTTGCCATAGGCTTATCAGTTTGCAGAGAACCGTGAGCGTAATGACAGGTTAAACAGCTGATCAAGTTATTTTTATCCACAGGCAAATCTGCTGGCACTTTGTAAGACGGAGACACCCCGACGATATGACCGCTGTAATCATCACCATGACAGGGAGTGCACATATCGGTTGGGTTTTTCACATAATCACCCAAATTCGGTATCAAATGCCTGCCAGTTCGCATTATCGTGTTAGATGGAAGTTTTTTATGACAACTTAAACATTGACCCTGATCGACAGACTCAGCTGCAATAATCACATGTGGATTATAGCTTCCATCCGCATATAGAGAATTACATAATAAGCATGTCAATAACAGTATCACCACTCTAATTCGACAAACAACAGTCGGGGGACAGATCATTTTATGCATAGCAGTTACATATAGCATTAGAAACTGGCAACCATCTGAAATGTTAGTCGTCGTTGCTCAAATTCAGGTTCTGCAGTTTCAGTATTCAGATGATGAATATATTCCAGCTTAAACTGTAAATATTCATTAAATAGAAACTGGCCGCCAATCGTCAAGCGTTTCAGTTTAGATACTGAGTAACTGACAGAATTATCTTCCTCATCCAGTCGGGCACTAAAAGCGGGATCCCATTCGCCATAGCCAAGAAACAAAGAGGCAGGGTCAAAATCCAGTAATAACCGAACATTAAACCCTTCTTCATCAGCAGGGCCTGCAGATGAGTTATCTGGCAATATCACCTCGTCAACGCTATCCAGGCTTGTAAATTCGTAAATCAACTTAGCCATCCCCAGTTGCCAGCTGAAATCAATGGCATAGAGAGTATTACGCTCATTCTCATCAGTATCCATATCCTGCAACCAGGACAAACCCATTACAAAAACATCCTGCCTATCCCTGTTATGCACACGGTATAGGTCTCTTGCCGGTGATAATCCGACTCGTGCCCCAATACTGCTTCCAGCATCATCAAACAATGAATTGGTCCAGTAGAACGCATAATCAACAATTGACCAGGAACCATAGGTACGCACACCATCGCCATTGAAACCACCCTCCTGAATACGATCAGTAGTTAGTGGCGCAGAAACATTTGGACGATCTATTGATGCGAAAAACGTATAATCTATTCCAAAGGGAATATCGAATCGTCCAAATTGCAAATGAAAGCCCGGCTCAGTAAATATATCACCACGTACAGGCACATTTTGATTCGAGACATGGTAATCGATGACTGCCACCGCCACCTCAGGAACATCAGCACTCCAGACCAATGCCGTACTGATAGCAAGATTCTGTGCTTTATCGTATTGCATATCAATTTCTAAGCCACCCAGATCAAATGGGTGTCCGGAACTATTAGTGGTATGAGCAGTAAAATCAAAAAAAACATTCATATCCAGGTTTTTTTTCGTCAAAAGACTAACCGAATCACTACCTGAATTTTCCAGCCCATCAAGCCGCTCTTTTAAAACCAGGATAGCCTGTTCTTGCTGCTGTATCTTGATTTGCATATCTTCAATTGAGCTATCTTCGTTTATTGCACCAGCCTGCCCCGTATAACCCAGAACACATAAAAACAGCGCTAGATTTGCCAGTAAGGCACTTGTTAATACTGAACTGGATGATTTCATCAATATACATCGACATGTGTGGTTACATAATTTGATTATAGACAGTTATCGAAAATACACAGAAAGACAAATCACTGGCTCCTAGCTGCAAACATATTTCCTGTCACACAAAAATTAAAAACATAGGTGACATCATCAAGTGAATTACATGTATATCGAGATGCAGCAGACATTCAACCGCGAAACGGCATTCATTTAAAAAGAAGAAAGTAGTGGGCCGCATTTGCGTGTTGATGCCCACATGGACGTGGGTAATTAGAGCAACGCAGGAGCGGTTGCCGAGAGGACACGCAGTTTGACGATGCCGACAGGCATTCAACCGCGAAGCGGCATCCATTTTAAAAGAGGTAAGTGGTGGGCCCTGTGAGACTCGAACTCACGACCAAGAGATTAAGAGTCTCCTGCTCTACCAACTGAGCTAAAGGCCCAAATTTGATTATTATCTAAAAATGTGGAACTGTTTATAAAACAACCACAAAGTGAAACAAAGATTACACAGAATTAAATCGCTGTGCAAGTTACACTAGCATAAAAAAGGGCATCCCCTGAATGCCCTTTTTTAATAATATGGGGTGGATGAAGGGACTTGAACCCTCGACGACCGGAATCACAATCCGGGGCTCTACCGACTGAGCTACACCCACCATAAATGGCGCGCCTGGCAGGACTCGAACCTGCTACCCTCGGCTTAGAAGGCCGATGCTCTATCCGGATGAGCTACAGGCGCAGTGTCTTGAAATCCGTCCTACCTGGCAGGAATACTTCGGGCTCCTGCCCTCCGCCCTACGGGCCGTGATGAAAAGCAATCACGTTCAAATCGCTCCCGGCGATTTAGTCGAACCAGCTACCCTCGGCTTAGAAGGCCGATGCTCTATCCGGATGTACCCAAAGGGCATAAAAGCTACAGGCGCAGTGCTCGGCTTCCTGGCTGAATGCACCCATGTCTGGCTGGATACATTTTTATCTGGTCGGGGTAGAGAGATTACAAATTACTTCCCTGTATTTTGCCCTATCGGGCTATGCTTTGCATGTTCAAAATCGCTCCAGGCGATTTTGTCGAACTCTTATCGTTCGATCTCTCTACATATTCCGATCACCGGATCTGCTATCCTGCAAATCCAGTATACATCTGGTCGGGGTAGAGAGATTCGAACTCCCGACATCCTGCTCCCAAAGCAGGCGCGCTACCAGACTGCGCTATACCCCGATATTCACTTATGTAAATAGCATCTATCTATTTACCAAATTCTACTATCATCTCTTATATATTTGGTAGAGAGATTACTCCGGGCTTCCTCGGCAACTGCTCCTGCGTTGCTCTACCACCTACATACATGTAGGCGTGCCCTCCGCCTTTCGGGCCGTGATGAAAAGCAATCACGTTCAAAATCGCTTCCTACGATTTTGTCGAACTCCCGACATCCTGCTCCCAAAGCAGGCGCGCTACCAGATTGCGACACGCAGTTAATCATGCCGTAGGCATTCATACACTAAGTAATCCTTTCTGATGCCCTCTTCTCGCCTCAGCGAGGGAACCGGATAATACGGCTATATGCACGTCAGGTCAACCATCAGTATAGGCAAATATAACAAATCTTCCCTTGTAGTAGCCCTGCAGTTAATGAGAAAATTCACCGCCTTACTCATGAGGATCTGCTTCACCATGCCCGCGCAAATTATCGATGGCAAAAAAATCGCTGCTGCATTACGTCAAGATATCCAGAAACAGGTGCAGGTACGGCTGAAAAATGGCCTGCAGATCCCTGGCCTGGCAGTCATTCTGGTGGGGCAAGATCCGGCTTCAGAGGTCTATGTCAGAAACAAACGCAAGGCTTGTGAAGAAACCGGCATTCTGTCGAAGGCTTACGACCTGCCGGCCACTACCAGTCAGGCTGAGCTACTGGATCTTATCGATACACTGAACAAGGATACTGAAATCCACGGCATACTGGTGCAACTGCCCTTGCCCGAAGCCATTGATACTGAAACGGTTATAGAACGTATCCACCCGGATAAGGATGTAGACGGTTTTCACCCATACAACATCGGCCGTCTGGCTCAGCGTATACCGACCTTACGCCCCTGCACCCCTTATGGCGTAACGCTACTTCTTGACAGCATAGGGGAAGCATACAAAGGTCGTAATGCGGTGATTGTGGGCGCTTCCAACCATGTCGGACGCCCTACTACGATGGAATTATTATTGGCGGGAGCGACAGTAACCACTACTCACCGATTCACCAATGATCTCGAAGACCATGTTCGTCGTGCCGATATACTGGTAGTTGCAGTGGGTAAGCCTGGGCTGGTCAAGGGCGAATGGATCAAACCTGGTGCCACGGTGATTGATGTTGGCATCAACCGGCAACAGGATGGCACACTGGTTGGGGATGTGGATTTTGAAACGGCGTCCGAACGAGCGGCCTGGATTACACCGGTACCGGGCGGAGTTGGCCCCATGACGGTGGCGGTATTATTGAAAAACACCCTGCAGGCTGCCGTCACCAAAGACCGTCGATCCCCAAGCTGAGAACTGCTGGAATATCCAGTCGATCAGACTAGTCGTCGAATTCAACCAGGCCTTTCAGCACCATATCGGTAAAGCTGACTATGCCCACCACATCATCACAATCCACCACTGGTGCTCGGGCCAGCCCAAAACTCTCGAATAATCTCGCGCAGTAACGAATATCCATATCCGGTTGCACGCTAATCACGGGTTTGGACATGATTTCAAACACGTTTACCCGTTTGGGTGAGCGGTCTTTGGCCAGCACATTCTTGGCGATATCAGAAATCAGCACCATGCCAATTTCATCCTCGTCATGTCGCTTCTTAATAATAAGTGCCTTGGTGCCCACGTGCTTCATATTTTGCAGGGCTTCCATGACGGTGACTTTTCCGTCCACGAAATCAAAATTGGTTTTCATGACATCCCGTACACGCACGATGTTCTTTTGATTCATAGCTCATCCTCCACGACTTCGACTAGTTTTTCAACCTGATGTGCTACACCCACCGCATCTTCCACATCAATTTGTATGGCAATACCGGTACCTGGCCCGGTATCAAATTCACCAATATCACCAATTTCCTCCAGTATATGGCGACTGAGATGCTCTTCGACCAGGAACAACAGCACGTCTCGTTGGGTTTCGAGAGACAGGCCCAGGAAAGTCTTGGTCACATTCAGCCCTTCCCCTCGAGCATTGCTAATTACAGTGGCTCCGGTCGCTCCCGCTTTTCGCGCAGCATCCATCACCTCTTCGGTTTTGGCGTCTTCCACAAACGCAATAATTAATTTGAAATGCATGGCATCATCTCTCTTGTTTGTTTTCTACTGGCTTCTTGGTGGCCCTGAATTCGGATATCATGGCATAAGCCATCACGGTTATTATTGGAAATAAACAGGCAAAAGCAATTAAACCAAAACCATCGATTAGAACACTGCGTCCAGGCACTTGTTCTGCCAGTCCCAGACCCAATGCCGCCACCAGGGGAACGGTTACAGTGGATGTGCTGACACCGCCGGAATCATAGGCCAGGGGTACTATAATTTTGGGTGCAAAATAGGTTTGAATGACCACGATGACATAGCAAGCGATAATAAAATAATGAATCGGTTGCCCGGTGATTATGCGGAAGCTACCTAAGGAAATACCTGTGGCCACACCCAGAGCCACTGCAATTCTTAAACCCCATACACCAATAGCACCAGCAGAGACTTCATTAGCCTTGATTGCCACAGCGATCAGACTCGGCTCAGCAATCGCAGTGCTAAAACCTATAGAAAATGCAAATATATACACCCAGTAATAATCAGCCCAATGAACAGCCTGTTTAGCCGCTTGCACACCATCATATATAAATTCAGGATTGGTTAACTGATTCGCCATCAGTCTTCCCAAAGGGAACAGGGCTTTTTCCAAGCCTAGCAAAAACAACGACAAGCCCAGCAAAACATAGACAAAACCTATTAACACTCGTCGCAGATTGGGAATAGGTTTACGAATGACCAGAAACTGAAAGCCAAAAATGATAATAGCTATCGGAATCACATCCATTATGGTGGCCAGCAGTGTCTGTAGCAAATCAGATAAAACGTCCATCAGGTCACTATCCCGAAAATCATGACGAATATCATGGGCGTCAATGAAGCAAAGGCAATCAGTCCAAAACCATCACTCATAGGGCTACGACCCTTGATGGAAGACGCCAGCCCAACCCCTAGGGCAGTCACCAGGGGTACTGTTATGGTCGAGGTTGTTACCCCACCAGAATCATAGGCAATGCCAATGATTTCCTTTGGCGCAAACATGGTCATAATCACCACCAGAATATAGCCAGCAATGATCATATAGTGTAATGGCCAGCCTTTTAATATTCTGAAGACACCAATAACAATGGCAATACCTACAGAAACCGCCACGGTCATGCGAAGATTGAATGCATAGTCTTCCATCACTTGCTGAGTATTCTCAATGATTCCTGCATTGCCTGCCATCTTGGAAGCCTCCGATGCCACGGCAATCAGAGCAGGCTCTGCAACCGTAGTCCCAAAACCCAGTGCAAAGGAGAATACTAGCAACCACAACACACTACCCTTGCGAGCAAAGGCATAAGCCATACTTTCACCAATGGGGAAGAGACCCATTTCCAGGCCATAAATAAAGAATGTCAGGCCCAATATGACGAAAAGTGTTCCTATGACAATATCCAGAAAATTGGGAATCGGCTGCTGGAGAACAACGAGCTGAAAAAAGGTGATGACGATAATAATAGGCAGTAAATCCCTTACACTGCCGACCATCGATTTCAATAATGCCTGAAAAGAACCCTTCAAAATGCACCCATTTATTCTTCTTTATCACTCTAGTATAAATTCTTTTTAAATAATTTCTGACATTTCAGACATTTATTTCCAAATAGAATCATAGACATATTTTAAACTCAATGTGTCTATCACAGAGTTCATTATCATTTATTTAATTAATCGACTTGATTCCCTATGATGCACCTGTGCAAGCACATGAAAAGAAATGAACCCAGATAACTCAGATATCATCAAAAATTTAGAAGCCACTTTTTTCTGGTGAAGCCCATGAGCACACAGAAATGCATCTATCGTTTCATCAAATGACAGTAGAAGTAGGGAATCAGGCAGCAGCTGATGAATTTTCCGAACAGATCAATGAATCAAAAGAACATGCCGAATACGTCAAAACCGTACTGGAAAAAGCCACTAAGCAATTTTCTGCACTGGCAAAGGTTGAAGAACGTCATGCTGACCATCACATAGACTCATTAAATTAAGATAAAGTTTGAATCTGGAGCAAACAATGAAAAAGTATGTATGTATTGTATGTGGATTTATCTACGACGAAGAACAGGGCTTACCCGAAGAAGGCATAGCACCGGGCACTCGTTGGGAAGATGTTCCAGAAGACTGGGTCTGCCCGGACTGCGGTGTCTCCAAGTCTGACTTCGAGATGGAAGAAGACTGATTAATTCATGTCGGCCTCTGCGGTCAACACAGCAGAGGCCGATATTCTCAAATTTTAAATTCCAAAAGGTTTAGCATGCATCCGATTACCATCATTGGCAGCGGCCTGGCAGGTTATACTCTGGCCAGGGAAATCCGAAAACTGAACGATAAAATCAGCATTCGAATCATTACTGCTGATGCAGGACAGTTTTATTCCAAGCCCATGCTGTCCAATGCTCTGAGTAAACATCTCAGCATCGAAAAGCTGGCCACCTCGTCGGCTCAACAAATGGCCGAACAACACAATCTGGAGATTGTGCATCACTGCCGAGTGCAACAAATCGATGCCCAACAAAAACAGCTGGTTACCGATTCGGGAATATTCCCATACAGCCAACTGGTGCTGGCCAATGGCGCAAAGCCTATACGAATTCCCGTTGACGGAGATGCATCTGATCGCATCATCAGCGTCAACTCACTGGATGATTACGCCCAGTTCTCGCACCAACTCACATCTGCCAGACATGTCTGCATCATGGGTGCCGGTCTGATTGGCTGTGAATTCGCCAATGATTTGAGTACTGCGGATTATAAAGTCACGCTCATCGATCTTGCTGATCGCCCCCTCGGACGCCTACTACCAGATAAAGCAGCTGCCGATATACAGATGAAATTATCGAACCTGGGCACAGAATGGAAACTTAGCCACAGCGTACAGGCAATGAATCATAGAGACTCGGGACTTGAAATCACTCTGGATGACGGATCAAAATTCAACACCGACCTGGTGTTATCGGCCATTGGTTTAAAACCCGATACTGATTTAGCTGAAAATGCCGGCCTTAAGATTAATCGCGGAATTGTAGTGAATGATTATCTGCAAACCTCAGATGACTCTATTTATGCCCTGGGTGACTGCATGGAGCTGGATGGCAGCGTCCTGCCTTTTGTTATGCCCATCATGATAGGTGCCCGAGCACTGGCCAAAACCCTCACTGGTAATGCTACTGAAATAGTCTATCCCCCAATGCCCGTAGTGGTGAAAATACCGGCACAACCTACAGTGGTTTGTCCTCCGCCGATGGGAGCACAAGGCGAGTGGCAGGAAACACTCACGAACTCAGGGGTAAAAGCCTGTTTCTATAATGGAGATAGATTGCTTGGTTTTGCCTTAACCGGTGAGGCGGTAGCCGAAAAACAACAACTGGTGAAACAGATGAGTTAGTAATTCTTGGTCCGCAAATGAAAGCTTATGCATCCTCGACAATTGCTCCAGGCATTTTTCTACCTCCTGTATCCATACAGTCGTTCTCACGCACCTTATCTACGTCCCTGTAGGTAGCAAAAGTGTCTGTGCAACAAATGTCTTAATTTTTAGACATTTGCTCCTCAACCTTGAGTACTTCCCGACTCATCTCAATGACGCTATCCGGATTGAGTGAAATCGAAGAAATCCCCTGCTCCACCAGCCAACGGGTGATTTCCGGGAAGTCCGAAGGTGCCTGGCCACAGATACCCACGTATTTCTTTTCTTTCTTACAGGCATCTATGGCCATTTTCATCATCACGGTCACCGCTTCATTACGCTCATCAAAACCACTGATCAGCCCGGAATCCCGATCCACACCCAATGTCAGCTGGGTCAGATCATTGGAGCCTATGGAAAAGCCGTCAAAATTCTTCAGGAACTTCTCCGCCAGCAAAGCATTGGCCGGAATTTCACACATAATGAATATTTTAAGCCCCTTATCACCCCGCTTCAGTCCGTTGTCTTCCATCAGTTTTAACACGCCATTACCTTCCTCGACACTACGCACGAAGGGAATCATCACATCCACATTGTCCAGGCCCATATGGTCACGCACCCGTATCAGGGCTTCACATTCCAGTGCAAAACACTCTCTGAAGGATTCTGAGGGATAACGGTATGCACCTCGAAATCCGATCATAGGATTTTCTTCTTCCGGCTCATATTTCTCACCGCCAATCAGGCAGGCGTATTCATTGGATTTAAAATCCGACATACGTACGATAACCTGACGCGGATAAAATGCTGCTGCAATAGTACCAATGCCTTCAGCCAGTCGCTTCACATAAAAACTCACCGGATCCGGGTAACCTGCGCTAATACCATTGATTTTTTTGCGTACTTTTTTCTCCAGAGTCTCGTATTCAATCAGCGCCCGTGGATGTACACGAATACTGTTATTAATAATAAACTCCAGTCGCGCCAGTCCAACCCCATCCACAGGCAAAGCAGATGATTCAAAAGCCATCTCCGGATTGGCCAGATTCAGCATGATACGGGTTTTGGGTGTCTCCAGATTAGACAGATCGATAGTGTCTTTCACAAATGGTAATTCGCCATCATAAACATATCCGGTATCACCTTCGGCACAAGATACTGTGACTACCTGGTCATCGGATATCGCCAGGGTAGCTTCTCCACAGCCCACAATAGCTGGAATACCAAACTCACGGGCGATAATCGCGGCATGACAGGTTCGCCCCCCTCGATTGGTGACTATGGCCGCGGCTTTTTTCATTACCGGTTCCCAGTCCGGGTCGGTGATATCCGTCACCAGCACATCCCCTTCTTTCAGCTCTTCCATATCCGTGGCATCCAGGATGACACAGGCTTTACCGGATGCAATGCGTTTGCCCACACTCTTGCCCACTGCCAGCACATGACCTCTTTGCTCCAAACGGAAAGTTTCCTGTTGCAGCGCGGGCTTTTGTGACTGCACCGTTTCTGGCCGGGCCTGCAATATAAACAGATCTCCACTATCACCATCCTTGGCCCATTCAATATCCATGGGCCGTTTATAATGATTTTCAATTGCAATAGCGTAATGAGCCAGTTGCAGAACATCATCATCAGAAATTGAGAATTTCTGTCGCTGTTTTTTGGGTACGTCCACATTGCGGGTGGATAAACCCGCAGTACTATCATGGGAGTACACCATCTTGATGTCTTTTTCTCCAAGATGACGACGCAATATGGGCCTGTGCCCTTTGAGTAAAGTGGGCTTGAATACATAAAACTCATCGGGATTTACTGCCCCCTGTACGATATTTTCACCCAGCCCATAGGACGAATTGATAAACACCACATCTCGGAAACCAGACTCGGTATCCAGGGTAAACATGACTCCCGATGAGCCAGTTTCGGCCCGCACCATTTTCTGAATGCCCAAAGATAAAGCCACATCCATATGTGAGAAGCCGTTGCTTTGACGATAGGAAATGGCACGATCGGTGAATAATGAAGCGTAAACTCGCTTACAGGCGGCGAGCAAATTACGACGCCCGGATATATTAAGGTAGGTTTCCTGCTGGCCAGCAAAGGAGGCATGAGCCAGATCTTCAGCGGTGGCTGAACTGCGCACGGCCACATCCGGATATTCGCCATATTCCTGTTCCAGATGCTCATATCCCTTAACAATTTCTTCCGCCAGATCCGCCGGCATTTCAGCATTCATCATCCAGCTACGGATCTGCTTACCGGTTCGAACCAGAGATTGTATATCGTGGACATCCATGGCCTTGAGCACTTGATCCATCCGCTCGTAAAGATTATTGTGTTTGATAAAATAACGATAGGCCTCAGAAGTCGTGGCAAAACCAGAAGGTACTTTGATACCTGCCGATGACAGATGCTGAAACATCTCGCCCAAGGAAGCATTTTTACCCCCAACAGATTCAATATCATCAATGCCTACTTCAGAAAAAGGCAGTGTATAGCTCATAACCATCTCCAGAACGGTGCTGTAATGCGGTAATGGGTGTTAATAACACAGTCAAAGATGTTTTGCACCTGACAAGATCAAATGTTGTTAAAAACAACCGCCTAATCCTGGAAACGACCGTGTTCCAGCATGAGTAAGGTACAGTCTTTGACAAAAGGAATCTGGTTATTGAGCAGGGCCAGCTCGAGGGGATCGGATTCGGTTCCAGGATTCAGTATTACTCTTCCTGGATTAACACGGACAATATCGTCAATCATCGGCCGGCTGCGATCTGGCCCAACATATAGGGTAAGGGTATCGATGGGTTGCTGAATGACTGAAAGCGTATGTTTGACAGCCAGCCCCTCAATATTTTCCAGTTTTGGATGTACTGGAATCACGTGGTAACCATACTCCTGCAGCATGAGAATCGCCTTATTGGCATAGCGATGAGACTTGTTACTCGCACCCAGCACAACAATCGTATGGTTTTGCATATTTGTTTCCCGTGGTCGCTAATCAGTATCCCTAGCTATTGAGCGACTCAGGTTTGATAAAGTTAATCTCTTGCGCTTTTGTATAAGCCTGATCATGAATTAACTTGATAGTAGTTTGACCATCCTTCTCCTCCGCGGTCACCTGCTGTAAATCAGGCATCCGCAAAGCCAGATAAGCCATAGTAGCGGCTATTAATTGTTCATTATTGGCTTTGATCGCCGTGATCAGCTGGTTCGCCACAAATTGTGCCCGCTGTGATTGGTCGGGAGAGAATATATGCCCGGCACCTTCTGGAATACCCCCGTCCATCTGTTGATCCATCTTGTCCAGATATTCCATTTGCCGATCCGGCAGGGTTTTACTCCGATCAAACTCGAACTGCGCTTCACCATTAATTGCTACAACCAGCTTATTCATAATCTACTCAAAACATTGATTTACAGAAATTCGGAGCAATTCTAGCACTTTTCCATCTGAAATGTGCGCGCATGAGCTTTCCGGAGCCGCTGATTAACTCTGAGCCATAAACCTGGCCAGCCGCTCTCTATAATCGCCTCCCAAATCCCGATAGTGCTGAATTATGGACTGTCTATCATGTTGTGGTCGATTCTGGCTCAATTTGAATTTGGCCTGTATCTGTTCGATATCGATCCTAAACCACAGATCATCTCGAACATCTTCTGTCTGCGTGATTGAGGTAAGCCTGCCAGCAAGCTTGATTGCAGTTCGGGATCAAACTGAGCCAATTGCTTTTGCAGAAGCTGATATTGCAGTTCATGATCACGGATGAGTTCAACCCGTCCTGCCACTTCTACTGAAACATAGTTCCAGGTGGGTACCCCCGGAGACTCGTACCAGACAGGTGATACATAAGCCTGCGGCCCATGAAACAGAACCTGCAGCTGTGACTGCCGTGAAAAACACTCATAATGGTGATTGTCTCTGGCCAGATGACCGTAAAAACAGTGCCCCTGCCGGTCATAGCTCAATGGTAATTGACTGATTAAAGGACCTTGTTGATGAACAGAAACAAGAGTTGCAAACGGATAATCAATAAATACGGGAATAATTTTATCTAAATTCTTTTCCTCGAATGCATCCACAATATACATCAACAAATGCCTCCCTGATTAATAGTTTATTTTTCGATAACGGCAACAGTCAGGCGTGAAATACAGATTAACTGATTATTTTCATTATAAATTTTGATTTCCCATACCTGGGTTTTTTTCCCCAGATGTATGGCTATGGCCTTTGCGGTCACCAGACCCGACTTCACCGCTTTTAGATGATTGGCATTAATCTCCATCCCCACACAATAGGCCTTCTCAGGGTCAACCACAAAATTAGCGGCAAGACTGCCCACAGACTCGGCCAGTAACACTGATGCGCCACCATGCAGCAAACCAAAGGGCTGTCGAGTGCGGTGATCCACCGGCATTGTCGCCACCAGAGTATTATCCTGCACCTCTGTAATGATTATTCCGAGGTGCTCGACTGCATTACCCAGGCCACGATCATTCAGTTCATTTAACTCGGGCTTATGATGCCAGATCATCGGATTCCTCCCCACTAACTACAACCAGTTCAATTTATGGCGCATTGAATCACCATGCTCAATAAGCCATAAAAATATTTATTCATTAACAGCCAAGGTGTTACACATTAAGCCTGGCTCAATGCTACATTGAGCACAAGAATAATCGATATCGCAGCAAAAGTAATTGCTCAGATAAAAAAATTAAAAGCATGGGCAGGAATTAAAAAATTGGATTTAAACCACTTTCATTAACGGATTATGCTCTTTAAAGACTTGTATCTAAAACAATCCAGCCAGTTCCAGGCGTGTACTGAATACAACTATAGCTGTAGCAAATGTCGTAGATTGTTCGCAAATCGATCACTGTCAGTACTGTTTCACTGCTGCAAAACTCAGTACATAATCTGTTATAGTGCAGCTTTATAGATTGATCGCTAACAACTATGTCACAGCCTCCCAAAGTACTGCTATTTATCGCCACCGGATGCCAGCATTGCCCGAGTGTATTGCTGTCTCTCAGTGAACTTATTAAACAGGGGGCTATTGCTGAACTTGAAGTAGTGAATCTGCAACAATCTCCCGAACGTGCAGCCGAACTCAGCGTTCGTTCAGTACCCTGGGTTAAAATCGGACCTTTCGAGCTGGTAGGCTTAAGAACCAAATCCGAACTCATACAGTGGATTGACCGTGTCAATGAGCCACAAGCCATGGCCGATTATTTTGGCGAACTGATGACCACAGGTGAAATAGACAAGGTCATTGAACTGGTGAAAAATTCACCGGAAACTTTTACCGCCCTGGTCAGTTTAATGGCAAACCCGGAAACCACCTTATCGGTTCGTATCGGGGTGGGTGCTATCATTGAGGATTTTGCCGGCAGTGACATTCTCAGACAGAACATAGAATTACTGGCTGAATATACTCAGGCTGAAGATCCTCGGGTACGAAATGATGCCTGTTTCTACCTGGGTCTGAGTCATGATAAATCCGCAGAACCCTCTATCCGGCCTTTGCTTGATTCTGAAAATGCCGAAACTCGGGAAATCGCAAAAGAGGCCCTGGAAGCAATCCTTAACCCTGAAGATGCATCTGATTAAATCATGTTTCCACTAAACGATGACAATCCCAGCCGTCGAATACCTTATATCACCTACCTGTTGATCACCAGTTGCGTAGTGTTTTTTTTCTGGCAGCTCTCCCTGGGGCGTCTCGGACAAATTGCAATATACAGTCTGGGCATGATCCCAGCCGTGTTGTTCGACTTCAAACAGTTGCCAGCAGGTCTTGAAACCATTCCGGCCTGGGCTACCCTGTTCAGCGCCATGTTCCTGCACGGTGGCTGGATGCACCTGATCGGCAATATGCTGTACCTGTGGATTTTTGGTAATAATGTGGAAGATGCCATGGGCCATGGCCGATTTATCATCTTTTACCTGTTGTGCGGTCTGGCCGCCGCCCTGGCCCAGGCCTTACCTAACCCACAATCCGTCGTGCCCATGATTGGTGCCAGTGGCGCCATTTCCGGTGTACTGGGCGCCTATATATTGCTCTATCCCCGTGCCCGTGTGCTGGTGGTGATCCCCATCGGGCTGTATCCTTTTACTACCCGACTCAAAGCCGGCTGGGTACTGGGCTTCTGGTTCCTGATGCAAATAGTCAGTTCACTGATGGCTGATACCCAACAAACCGGTGGAGTCGCCTGGGGCGCTCATATTGGAGGATTTGTCGCCGGCATGGCTTTAATCCCCCTTTTCAAATCAAAAAAAGTCCGCCTGTTTGCACCGGTACGCAGCTAACAACGATTAACAACACATAAAGCTAATAACTCAACAATGAAACCACAGGGGACCTCTGATCAAGTCAGAATGGCTTTATGCTGGCTAAATTCAACCAGACTTTATCAGAGGTTCCTTAGATCAAACTGGATAGATCAGATTAATCATGCAGTTCGTCTATCCTGTGAAAGCTTGCTAAAAGCAAACGCAAATAACGCATCCACTCCAGGCTCTCGCTCATTACCTACTGTTGGCAAGTTAATTGAACGCTAGTAAAGCGTTTTAGAGAATGGAACTACAAGTCAACATGAATAACATTTGCGTTCATTTGCGTT
>JBLYYN010000009.1:0-2529 GCA_048550535.1 Gammaproteobacteria bacterium | reverse complement strand
TTTACGCTCTCTAAATAATTTATATTTTTTTTATACGCCTTTTTTCTTTGGTTTAATTTTTTTTTTTGCACCTTTCTCTGCAAAAAAAACGACCCTGGGGTAGGGTCGTAAAGCAAGCCACCAAGGGATGTGGCACAAATAAGGTTTTACATAGCATGTTCGGGGAAAGTAACGACTACGACATTACTCTTTCACACGCACAAGGAAGTATTGCCGAATACAATCAATTTGTGAATAAGGGATTATACGGATAAAAAAGACTCAAGACAGATTAGCTACAGATCGCAGGATGATTCATTCTGTGTAGAACAGCAGGACCAGCATCAGCAGCTGACGGCGATGTAAAACAGCCATTTACTCTCTAATCTAATAATATTTATTAAATTCTTGACCTACTATATTGAATTCAATATGTACCACGCCATTTTCCGTAGCCGTTTTAAGATTGAAACCACTATGCCTGAATATTTCTAACATATTTTTATTATCCAGAAGTACAGCCGCCTCCAATTTTGAAATTCCATTATTCTGGGCTATGGTCACAATTTGTTCAAATAAAATTGTGCCAACGCCTAAGCTCTGATGCTCATCATCGACCGCAAAAGCCACTTCTGCAACTCTCTCTGAATTATTATCTTCAAATTCTATATATCTACCAACACCTATAATTTCTTCTTTGCCTTCACTTATTATGGTTGCAAGTATTGCCACATGATGTTCAAAATCAATCTCAGTAAAATATTTTAGCTCCTTTTCTGTCAGTTCATGTTTGGCACTGAAAAAACGGAAATAGATAGATTTACCATTCAACCTGTGAAAAACATCAAGCAAGCGTTGTTTGTCATCTGGCTTTATCTCACGTACAAGTGATGAACTACCATTTCGAAGAACGACGTGATATGGGAACTGGCTTAATTTTGTCATTGTATTATTATGCATTTATCATAAGCAATTTCACACTGGAAATCGTCGGCGGCTTTCTTCATTGCACCTCAGTAATCCCTGCAATATCATACTCGGTTTCATCAACTTTACCTAACCCGCCTGTTAAATCAACATCCAATTATAGGCCCATAATCTGGTATGTTGTTAGCCAGTAATACTGGCAGGCTGAATTCTGTGCATGCCAAAAATATTCACACCACATTTTTAATCTTTACCCAGTCCTGGCGGTACTTTTAGCCAGGCATCCCCTTTAAGCCCCATCTCATAACCTAATTTAAATAATCTATTCATTTCATGTGTATCGAACTCTTCGCGACTTAATGGTTCATATTCGGTGGGTATGGCAATCCAGTTAAAATCAAGCCCCTGTTCTCTCGCAAGCTCATAAATTCGATTCAGATCATTCGATGCCTGAGCTTTTATTAACGAGGTTACTGCTCGCTGGGATATCTCAGCCAGATTTCGGGGTATCTGTTTTGGCTCAGGAACAACCTCAGCATTTCGAATGACAAAAATCCTCCTTTTCAGATCAGCTTTAGCAAACACACCTAATTTTTTTCTAAATTCGGCTAAATCCAGTGTCGCTGCCAGCACAAATAATTGCGCCTTGATACCGCCATCGACGTGCATTTCATCATAAGATAGGCCATCAAGTTCTACTTTGATTAACACTGGCGGGAAAGCCCCCGGAATAGATGATGAAGCAAGTATAATCTGGCGAAAAAGTTTCAACGCACTCGGTTCACCACTGTTCGCTATAGCACCCATATTCCATACCACCAATCGGTCTGCATCAAGATTTGTGGTGCCGATATAAAGCCGCCGACCCTGCCGATGTGCCTGTGCAATCGCCTGTAAAACATCTTTGTTAATGTAACGTTTAATCAATTTGGCTAACGGTGTCGAGTCTGCAAACGCATCGTTCCAGAGAAAGCTAAACCAACGTGCAATGTAAATATCCTTAGCACTGATGGTGGTAGCGAGTTGTTTTAGTTTACTGTCATAATCTGAACCAAGAAATGCAAAAGGTGCAATAAGTGCACCTGTACTAATCCCCGTTACAAGCCTGAACTCAGGGCGTGAACCTGATTGACTCCAGCCATACATAACGCCAGCTCCAAAGGCACCATGATCACCCCCGCCTGAAAGCGACAATATATTGGGGGCCGGCATAGTTTCCATTGAGCCTACATGGTTAAACGTCTGTTGAACTGAATGCAACAAGTCGGTTTCAAACTGTTTACTAAACGTGCCTGACCAGGCACGAATACCTGGCATGCGGGGAATCTCCGCACTAAACATTTGTTCGAGCGGCACCGGATTACGTGGCAGGGTGCTACAACTCGCGGTCATGCTCAGCAGAATAAATAGTGCGATATTGATCAAAAATAATTGTACCGCATGGTAGTGAATACTTGCCATTGTCACTGCACCGATGCCAGGCTTTTGCGGAACAACGACAGTGCGAGCAAAAAGAATACCGCGCCAATAGCGATAATCACCAGAAATTGTGGCCACACCACATCAAAGCCTGCTCCGCGATAAAGAATCCCCTGCGCCAGGCTGACGAAATGGGTGGTGGGC
>JBLYYN010000008.1:0-5351 GCA_048550535.1 Gammaproteobacteria bacterium | reverse complement strand
TCCCTGATATACTGTGTCGATGAATAATTCATACTCATTCGAGCCCACAGCGCATGCTTAGTTACCGTCATGCTTTCCACGCTGGCAATTTCGCAGATGTACTCAAACACCTGGTACTGTGTAAAACCCTGGAATACCTGATTCAAAAACCCGCTCCCATTTTATATATAGACACACATTCCGGTGCCGGACGCTATACGCTGGATAGCAAACTGGCAAAGAAAACCGGTGAGCATAAATCCGGGATCAAGGCACTGGATTTTTCTCGTCTACCGGTATCAGTCGATGGCTACCGGAAAATCATCCAGCCCTTGCTGGTTCAACAGCACTATCCTGGCTCTCCACTATTAGCCGCCCAAATACTACGCGATCAGGACAAATTACGCCTGTTTGAAATGCACAGCAGCGACTTCCCGCCACTGCAACAGCTGTTTAAAAAAGACCGACGAGTAATAGCAGAGATGAGCGATGGTTACCAGGCACTTAAAGCCCTGCTACCCACACCCCAGAAACGCGCACTGGTATTAATAGACCCATCCTATGAAGTCAAATCTGACTACCAACTGGTGGTGGATGCTATCAAGCAGGCATATAAAAGAATGTCCACCGCCCAATTTTTATTGTGGTACCCAGTGGTGGATCGAAACCGGGTGGAAAAGATGATTAAAAACATCTGCAACAGCGGTGTTCGTGATGTCTGGAGATTTGAATTAACCAGGGAAGCCGATACCCAGCAGCATGGCATGACCGGCAGCGGCATACTGGCCATTAATCCGCCCTGGGTTTTAGCCGATCAAATGCGTGAAATATTACCTCTACTGGTTAAACAACTGGCTACTGAATCTGGTGGCTATACTGTTGAGCAATTAGTTGAGGAATAGTTTGTTTCTATTTTATTATTTTATGAGTTAACTTTTTGCATTGATTTCGCCCGCCTGGGCGAGTTCATTTCTTTACTCGTGTAAAGAAACCGAACCAAAGAAACACGCCCCAACTCACAAGCCCTTCATAAAAACAATGAAGGGTTCCCTCGTCGCTACATGATGAATGTGCCTGCTGCGCAACTCCTCGCAAACGACGCTCGTCAAACATGCTCGCAGAAAGCCTGCACATTAACCATGTGCTCCTCGGCTTGATCAATGGGGAATTTAAATGCGTAAAAGCACAAGAAAACCTGTGAGCTTTGCGCTGCCTATTTGCGTGTCATCTTCACACGCAAGAACCCCTTTGGAGTAAGCAGAGGAGAGAGTGATTTATGAGGGGTTGTCTGCGAGGATGTCTGAGCGAATTACGCTGTTTGTAATTCGTGAGTTCCGCAGCAGCCTCATCAATTACGAGTGACGAAGGCACCGCTATGCGTTGTTTGCATAGTGGCTTGCGACCCGGGGCGGCATTTTCTTGGTTATCTTCTTTGTTGCCTACATGGACGTAAGTAAGGAGCGTGAGCAGGATGCGGAAGCTTTGCTGGAGACTAGAAACGTCTGGAGCGTTTCTGAACATGCATTGCATGGCCCAAAGGATAGCGGCCATGGATGGCTGCTATACAAAGAAGTAACTCGCCAGCGAGGCGAAACCAATATCTAAACATGGTTTAATATTGAATAATATCTGACCACACAAGACAAACATACAATAGCATCCGCGTTCATTTGCGTTCATTCGCGTTTTCTTTAGATTTAATCATAAAATGCTGATAACGCGCCAGGTCTGAATAAGGTCGCATAAGTGAATAACGACGTTCCATCTCTATCAGCTCATCCATGTTGATCCGCTGTTTCTCTGCATGACTCAGGTAATCATAAATCACTCGCACCCCCGATTGATGAATAATGTCCATATTCTCCTGCAACAGCCAGGCTTCAACCTGATCTGGATCCAGTGGTGAAATAGGCACCAGACGCTCCCCTACCCTGGGTTCCCCCTGCAACAGCACTTTAAAATTGGCATTTAATAAATGCCGATACACCAGGCTGTGTTTATTGTAAAACATCAATGAGAGATAGCCCTCGGGCTTAATAAAATCCAGCAACTGGCTAAGGGCCTGCCTGGGTTCGGCTAGCCATTCTAAAACCGCATGGAATAACACCAGGTCAAATTGCTCATCAATGTGTGACTTCAGTTCCTGTACAGCACTGTTGATCAGGCGATAAGCAGCCTGAGGATGATTCTGGCTCAAATGCTGCTCAGCCTGCTTCAAAATTTCGTCTGATACATCACACAGAACCAGTTCATGGCCAAGTTCGGCCAGCATACCGGCCATGTAGCCCAAACCGGCACCTGCATCCAGAATACGTAATTTTTGCCCCTTCTCCAGGGCAGGCAAGACAGCAACAAGATCGCGCCAGATAATATCCAGGCGTATTCTCCCCTTTGGGGTCTGATAGATATTTTTCTGGAAATGACCCACCAGGTCATTAAAATTTCGATCCATTATTGCATCACTCAAAATGTTAAACGATCAGCCATAAACCACATAGTGCATTGCACGAATCCAGATATATAAATAGAATATCAATATCGTACCTTAACCTGTTTTACTAACGCAAAGTTATTCCCATGATTAAACACATAGTACTGTGGAAACTTAAAGAAAACGCTGATGGCCGTAGTAAATCTGAAAATGCCTTATTACTGAAACAACGCCTGGAAAACCTGAATGGCATCATACCTGGCATGCATTGTCTCGAAGTGGGTATCAATCTGGTTAATAACCATACTGATGATGACGTCGATGTGGTTCTTTATTCGGAGTTTGAAAACATGGAAGCCCTGCAGGCTTATTACCCCCATCCAGAACATGTCAAATTAAAGGATTTTGTTCAGGAAATTCGATATGAACGCAGAGTTATTGATTACCAGGTATGACTATAAACACGAACGATTAAAAGTTATAAGTTGCAATTTAAAAGTTGTAAGTTGTAAGTTTAGACATATAACTTAAGACTCACGACTTAAGACTTAAGACTTAAGACTTGTAACTTAAAACTTGTTTTGCTTTTACTGCTCTTCCACAGAATCGGGCTTGCCATAGTTAGCCAGTAATAGCCTGGACAGATCATCACGACGTCGGAGTTGAATATAATTGTTATGAACCAGGAACTTGGTAATTTCCACTACCGCTTCATCCACCGTTAACTTTGACGTATCTATTACGACCTCCGGATTTTCCGGTTCTTCGTAGGGCGAGTCAATTCCGGTAAAATATTTTATTTCACCTCTACGGGCACGTTCATACAGGCCTTTAACGTCACGCGCTTCACATACTTCCAGCGGACATTTCACATAGACCTCTATAAATTCCCGGCCAGGTACCAGACTGCGGACAAATCGGCGGTCGCTACTGAATGGTGAAATAAACGAGGTAAGCACCATGACGCCGGCATCGATGAACAGTTTGGACACTTCGCCGATTCGACGAATATTCTCTACCCGATCTTGCTCGCTAAATCCAAGATCGCCATTCAGACCGTGACGCACATTATCACCGTCCAGAATATAGGTGCGTATCGATAAATCATGCAGGTATTCTTCTAGAACATTGGCAATGGTGGACTTGCCAGAACCGGATAATCCGGTAAACCAGATAACGGCAGACTCCTGGTTGTTTAAAAGATTTCGCCTTTCCTTGGTGATGGTCGTATCACTCCAAACCACATTAGTCGATGTTTTCATAGTTATTCTATTACCACTTGATAGCTTAAAAATAACATCTGCAGTTTTTCATCATCAAGGTGCAGATACTTCCGATATGCTATGAGTCTAGATGCTAAATATTTTTAAAATATGGGAATAAATCCTATAACAGGGAAGCGCTCATGATGTTTTTTAACAATTCCAGCATTATCAATAACTTAAAGATTCTATAAATATTCTTAATAAGCTAATTATTCTGCCATTAACCAGGAGCCTCGCTCATTTTTAACTCTACTTTTGATATTAAAGAATAGTTCTATAGCCAAATATGAAAATATTGAACCAGGAGCTGAACTTTTTGCCAATAATGCTGCTCCCCCCAATCAAGTGATTATCTCATCTAAGCTGCATGATATAAACCAGGCAAAGGACCCTGTTGGGAGAACACTATCATGGCGATAAAGCTAAAAAATCGATTGGGGCATAGCGTTATATCGGGGAGATGTTTTCTGAGTTTACTTTTGTATTTAATAGCGAAACGTCAATATGATTTTGTTCCTGTTAACAAAATCAATCCATAGTAAATTTTTTCAGCAACAGTGTATTTGGTTCAAACAACTTTCGCCGCATTTGCCAAATACAAATATTTCTCTGCCGTGGTAGATTGAACTACTGTTTACACGGCTTTGATTGAAATACCTGTACCACCTAATCCACAATAGCCATTGGGGTTTTTGGCCAGGTATTGCTGGTGATATTCTTCCGCATAATAAAATGGCTGTGCCGATATTATTTCTGTGCTTATGTCACCAAAACCGGCATCATTGAGTAGCTGCTGAACCTGTAGCTTTGATTGCTCAGCCTGATCCTGCTGGGTTTGACTAAAGGTATAGATACCTGAACGGTATTGAGTACCCTGGTCATTTCCCTGTCGCATGCCCTGGGTGGGATTGTGGGATTCCCAGAAGCATTTCAACAACTGCTTATAAGCAATAACCGAGGGATCAAATACCACCAGCACCACTTCGTTATGGCCTGTCATCCCTGAACAAACTTCCTGATAGCCTGGATTAGGCGTATGGCCCGCCGAATAACCCACGGCTGTAGTGTAAACACCTTCTAATTGCCAGAAAATGCGTTCCGCCCCCCAGAAACAGCCCATGCCAAACATCGCTGATTGCATATTCTCTGGAAATGGCTCCTGCAAGCAGTGACCACTAACATAATGCGACTCCGGCACCGCCATAGACTCCGTACGACCGGGTAAGGCCTGTTCTTTACTCGGTAATGACATTTTTTCTAACATTTACCCACCTGATATTAAAGGGTTAATAACTACTTGATGATAAGTTATCTGTATCACAATCAAGAAAAGCTATAATTATAGTCTATTATAAGAAGGCTAATATAAGTCACTAGTTCAATAACATAACATATATGTGACCTATTAATCGCTTCGGGGGATTACATATCAATGCAGATTGTGAATATAATGGCATGTAAATGAAGTGGCTGAACATCCGCTGCAATAACCCCAAATTTTATTAGGATAACCCGGAATTTTAATGGTGCGTCGGGTGATAAATAAATGATAAAAAATTAGAAGCGTGAGGTTGGAGAGTAATATGAATGATTCGATTGAACAGCAACCTGTGACTGACCGTCGATCAAGGACCCGCAAGGAAATTAAACAGCTGATTGCCGAAAGAAACCAGGTT
>JBLYYN010000007.1:0-18039 GCA_048550535.1 Gammaproteobacteria bacterium | reverse complement strand
CTGAAACAGAACGATAGGCGCCCGCTTCTTTCAATGCACAAATCAATGCCCCGTGACCGCCCATGGAGTGGCCGCTAATGGATTTAACTCCGGGCAAGACCGGTAGATGGGCTTCGATTAGTGCCGGCAATTCTGCGGTGACGTAGTCGTACATTTGATAATGTTCTGACCAGGGCGCCTGGGTGGCATTGACATAAAAGCCTGCCCCCTGACCCAGGTCGTAGCGATCGGGTTCATCGGCCACATGGTCACCACGGGGACTGGTGTCCGGCATCACCAGGGCCAGCCCAAGTTCCGCCGCATACCGTTGCGCACCGGCTTTGGTACGTACATTATCATCGGTACAGGTCAGGCCCGACAACCAGTAAACAACAGGTACTTTTTCTGTCTCAGCCTGGGGTGGCAAATAAACAGAAAAGGTCATGCTGCAATGACAGCTTGTGGATGGATGCTGATAACGATTCAGCCAGCCACCAAACTCCTTAATACTTTCTATCAGTTTCATCTTTCAATAATCCTAAAAGATAATCACAGAACGAATGCTTTCGCCGCTGTGCATCAAATCAAATGCCCGGTTGATATCTTCCAGTGGCATGGTGTGGGTTACCATTTTGTCCAGCTCAATTTCACCGCTCATGTAACGATCCACATAACCGGGCAATTCAGTACGGCCTTTGACGCCCCCAAATGCCGTTCCCTTCCAGGTGCGACCGACGACCAGCTGGAACGGACGGGTGCAAATTTCCTGACCGGCACCGGCTACGCCGATGATGGTGGACACGCCCCAGCCCATGTGGGTGCACTCCAGGGCTTCGCGCATCACATGTACATTGCCGATACATTCAAAAGAATAATCCACTCCGCCATTGGTCATTTCGATAATAGCCTCAGTCACACTACCGCTTAAGTCATCAGGATTAACAAAATCCGTCGCTCCCAGGGACTGGGCTATCGCCCACTTATTCGGATTAATGTCCACGACAATAATGCGTTCCGCTTTGGCCATCACCGCGCCCTGGATACAGGACAGACCAATGCCTCCCAGGCCGAATACGGCCACCGTGGAACCCGGCTCAACCTTAGCGGTATTCATAACCGCACCGATTCCGGTGGTGACGCCACAGCCCAGCAGGCAGACTTTATCCAGGGGTGCCGCTTTATTGATTTTTGCCAGGGCAATTTCAGGTACCACGGTGTACTCGGAAAAGGTGGAGCACCCCATATAGTGATAAATGGGTTTACCGTTCATGGAGAAACGCCGTGTGCCATCGGGCATATAACCGGTCCAGACAGTGGATGCGATAGACTGGCATAAATTGGTTTTGGTGGAATGACAATATTCGCATTCACCACATTCGGGAATATACAGGGGTATGACATGATCGCCGGGTTTCAAATCTTTAACACCGGGACCACACTCCACCACTTCGCAACCGCCTTCATGACCCAGCACGACAGGAAAAACCCCTTCGGGATCGTCGCCAGACAGAGTAAATGCATCGGTATGGCAAACACCTGATGCAATCACTTTGAGTAGAACCTCTCCTTGTTTAGGACCTTCTACATCAATCATTTCGATCGACAGTGGTTTTTTAGGCTCCCATGCTACAGCCGCTTTTGCTTTCATAAAAACATCCTCAACAAAGAAAATAATTGTGCTTACGCGGTCACTGGATGGCTTATAGCTTGCAGCGACTCATAACGCTTACGGATTCAGTCGATATTAACATTTTTGTCTGTTTCAGACTTTCTAATTAACAGGTAACTTATTAATACTCCCTAATATTCTGGAAGTTTTATATGAGGGGTACCTTAACAACATATTGAAAATTGAAAGTTGTAAGTTGTAAGTTGTAAATCAAAATAAGTGGCGGCGGAGCCGATTGGCCCGATTTACAGGGCTTTACTGGATGCCGGCCAGGAGCAGGCCGGCATAACGGGGTGCTGGCCCCTGGCGATTAAGATCCCTCGGCAACGGGTCACTGACAATTGCTCCTCGACTTTGTCTCCTGAGTCGTTCTACCTCCTAAATCCATTTAGTCGTGCATTGCCAGCATTTCCACCATCCATGGCGGTCGCTCGAGATGACAGGAGGGGGGATTTCAGTTGTAAGTTGTAAGTTGTAAGTTTTAAGTTTTAAGTAAAAATCTAGGATCTTAGAAATTGACTTCTGACTTCTGACTTACGACTTACGACTTACGACTTCCGACTTCCGCGTAAAACTGACCAGGTTTTGCCTTTTGCCTTCAGCGATGTGTTTACTCTGGCTCCAGAACTCTTTTAGTTTTTATCCTGACACCGGATATCACAGGATTTATTCGTATACATCAGAAAATTGATCAATATCCCTAATCACACCCGCATCACGGGTTGGAATTAACTCAAGCCGGTTTTGATGGCTGGCAATAATATGACGTGCACCGACATCATCGTTCAAGGCCATCAACTCCTGTTTAAAGCATTGATTAAAACCAACGGGATGGCCACGTTGCTGTTCGAATAGCGGCGCTACCATAGCCGAACCGTCGCTTAATCTATTGCTCAGCTGTGACATGGTTTCGCTGTTAACATAGGGCATGTCGGCAAGCGCAATTAACCAGCCCGCAGCATCCTGACTCGCGCGCACACCACAGGCAATACTGCTACCCATGCCGCGGTGGGCCTGTTGATTAATCACCACACGCATTCCCAGTTGTTCAAGTTGCCGGGTATAAGGCATCAGGTCCTGATTAATGACGGCAATCGAGTTGGCTAAAGCATTCACCAGCTTTTTTGCTATCACCAGTAACATGGGCCTGTCATCACTGATGGGGTGTAACAGTTTATTGCTGCCAAAACGACGGCTTTCACCGGCGGCCAGTAAAATACCCACGGGCAAGTTGCTCATGCAAGTCTGACAGATTGTTTTATTGTGCGACTGACAGCATTACGTTGCTGGATAATTTCCGCCAGTATCGATACAGCCATTTCCACTGGTGTGTGACTGCCGATCGCTAAGCCTACCGGGGCATGCAGGCGGCGCAACTGGGCCGTGCTGATACCGAGCTGTTTGAGTCGTTGCCGACGTGCATCGCAATTGCGCTGGGAGCCGATGGCGCCCACATAAAACGCCGGCGAGTTCAATGCCTCCAGTAGCGCCATGTCATCCAGTTTGGGATCATGGGTCAGGGCCACGACCACACTGCGCAATGCCTGGGTATAGCGCTGTAGTTAATTCAGTACCCGCCACCTGCCAGCCTTGTGCAAGCTCCTCACGCGGCTCACATACAATCACACGATAGCCCAGCATTAAGCCGAGTTGCGAAACATATTGCGAAAGCTGACCCGCACCGATCAATAACATGTTCCATTGCGGACCCAGTATTTTGCATACATAGTGTTTGCTATAAACAAAGTCCTGCTCGGCTTTAGCAGGCTGCAGAGTGACCTGCCCGGTTTTTAAATCCACATATCGAGCGATCAGTTGCTGGTGTTGCAGAGCATCAAGCAACGCTTGCAGTGGTGCAGGCTCTTGCAACTGTTCGATGAGTAACTCAAGCCGACCACCACAGGGCAAACCAAAACGCGTCGCGTCTTCACGATTTACGCCATAATCGATACATGTAGGATAGCTATCACTCAGTTGTTGTGAACGATAGCGTTGCACCAGGTCTTCTTCCACACAACCGCCAGACACAGATCCCGCAATCATTCCATCCGCTCGCATAATTAATAAGGATCCGGGTGGACGTGGCGATGAGCCCCAGGTTTTTAGCACGGTGACCAGAATCACCTCGTGCTCTTGTTGCAACCATTCTAATGCCGTGTGTAAAACATCCTGGTCGGTTCCGTAGCTTTGCATCTTTAAACCTGCTGGTTATTTTTTCCTATTTTCAGAGGCCGTAAGGGTTAACGGCTATAGCAATATCAATTTATTTTACTGTGAGCCCAAATATCTTTTGAAAATTACCAGGGAAGCCCTGATTCATTCGAGAATTGTCATCCCGAACATAGTGAGGGATCTGAAACCATCGATATAAGCACACTTTCTCAGTATAAGATTCCTCGTCGTATCACTGCAAAAAACACAGCAATACTCTGTCGAAATGACACACCTCTGAGTATCTTCAATTAAGCTAAGGTCATATCCCGGTTTTAAGCCGAAGCTAAATTCACTCCCTTCAATGGAAGCTCACGAATACGCTTGCCGGTGGCTGCAAAGATGGCGTTGAGTACGGCAGGTGCGGCAACCGCGATGGTCGGCTCGCCTATGCCGCCCCAGAATCCACCCGAAGGCATGACTATAACCTCGACCCTGGGCATCTCCTTTATCAGCATCGAGGGATAAGTATGAAAATTTTGTTGTTCGACTGCGCCATCTTTGATGGTGCATTCGCCATAAAGTAATGCCGACAGACCATAGACAAAGGAACCTTCAACCTGGGCTTCGATCTGTTGCGGGTTGACGGCATAGCCAGGATCGGTGGCCGCCACGATACGATGGACCTTAAGTTTACCTTTCGCATCCACCGACACTTCCGCGCAGGCCGCCACATAACTGGCAAAGGTTTTAACTACGGCCAGGCCACGGTGCACACCCTTTTCGGCGGGCTTGCCCCAACCGGCTTTTTCGGCCACGGCGTTGAGTACCGCCAGACTCCTGGGCTGGTCGGCCATCAACTCGCGGCGAAACGCCAATGGATCCCTGGCTGCGGCATGGGCCAGTTCATCAATGAAGCATTCCATATAAATGGCATTTTGATTGATGTTCACTCCGCGCCAGAATCCCGGTGGCACCGGCGGGTTTCGCATCGCGTGTTCAACCCGTAAATTCGGCACCGTGTAGCTGATGGCGTGATCACCCTCGGGCAGCATTCCCTGAAAGCTGATCATATCGGCCCCGTTCTCTGCCAGCCATTGTGGCCTGACCGAAGCCAGAATCGATTGCCCGGAAATGCGAATTCTCAGCCCGGTCAGATGACCCTGCTCATCCAGCCCGCCCACCAGTTTGCACTTGGTGATCGGATGGTAATGGCCGTGGGCCATATCCTCTTCACGGGTCCACAGTAGCTTGATCGGTGTACCCGGCATCTGTTTGGCGATGGCCACCGCCTGCTTAACAAAATCATGAAACGCGCCCCGTCGACCAAAGCCCCCGCCAAGATGAATTTTGTAAACATCACATTGGGTAATGGGCAATCCGGCAGCCTCGGCCGCAGCCTCCAGCGCCGCCTCACCATTCTGGGTCGGGCACCAGACCTCACATCGATCTTTAGTCCAACGCGCGGTAGCATTCATCGGTTCCATGGTGGCATGGTTCTGGTAGGGATAGCGGTATGTGGCTTCCACCGTCTTCACCCCAGCCTGCAATGCCTGCTCAACATCGCCGTTCTGGTTACCGACAAACACCTTGTCATTAGAGGTCAGGCCTTCATCCAGCATCTCATCGATCGAGGCACTGCTGAGTCGGGCATTAGGGCCCTTATCCCAGGTAATTCGCAGCTCATTCAGTGCCGTCCTGGCCTGCCACCAGGTATCGGCCACGACGGCGACGGCATCCTGTTGCACCGCAACCACCGCGCGCACACCAGGCATCTTGCGTACCCTGGCCGCATCGAAGTGTTTAAGCTTGCCACCGAATACCGGGCAGGCCTTGATGGCGGCATTGAGCATGCCGGGCAAGCTTAAATCCGCACCATATATTTGCTTACCATTGAGTTTATCGTCGGTATCCAGGCGCTTAACCGGCTGGCCGATGATCTTCCAGTCACTGGGGTCTTTGAGTTCGACCTGCTCTGGGGGCAACATCTCGGCAGCCGCCCCGGCTACCTTGCCGTATGTGGTGGAGCGTCCGCTGGCTACATGGGTAATTACACTGTTAGCGGCCTTACAATCCGCCATCTCGACGCCCCATTGCTCGGCCGCAGCCTCGATCAACATCTGCCGCGCAACGGCACCGCCTTTGCGTACATATTCGTGACTGCCGCGAATGCCCTGACTGCCACCGGTCGAGAAGCTGCCCCATACCCTGTCGCGCGCAAGGCTCTGGCCGGGTGTGGGATACTCGGTGGTCACCTTAGACCAGTCACACTCTAGCTCTTCGGCCACCATTTGTGCCAGACCGGTGAGCGTGCCCTGCCCCATTTCGGAACGCGCAATCCGAATGATCACGGTATCGTCAGGCTCAATCACCACCCAGGCATTGACCTCCGGTGGCATAGATGAATTTTGTCCAGCCGCCATAGCACTGCCGCTGAATAAAGGTAGATACAGCCCAAGGGAAAAACCGCTACCCACTGCCGTGCTGTGGATAAGAAATTCACGACGCGAAACATTCATGGGTTCTTTATTCATCATCATCTCCCACCCTTGTTGATACGCTTATGAATATCTGAAGCCAGATGAATGCCACGCCGTACCCGGTTGAAGGTGCCACAGCGGCAGATGTTGCTCACCTCAGCATCGATATCTGCGTCAGTAGGATTGGGGTTTTTATTGAGTAGCGCAGCCGCCGTCATGATCATACCCGGCTGACAGTATCCACATTGCGGCACATCCAGTTGTTTCCATGCCTGTTGCAGTGGGTGACTGTTATCGGCAGACAGCCCTTCAATCGTAACCACTTCCTGGGATGTATTGAGTGAAGACACCGGCACGATACAGGAGCGCACGGCTTCACCATTGATATGCACCGTGCAGCTACCACAAATGCCGATACCGCAGCTGTACTTGGTGCCGGTTAAACCCAGTTGCTCGCGCAGCACCCAAAGCAGGGGGGTTGAGCCATCGACATCAATGTCGACCCGTTTTCCGTTTATCTTAAGTTTTGCCATCAGCGAACCTCCGAAAAACCTCAGACAAGTCTAACTCCGCTAAATAGGTAAAACAACGCAGTATTATTCCCTATTTTTTGTCCATGGATGACATGCCGAATATCGTCTCCATCAT
This sequence comes from Gammaproteobacteria bacterium, assembly GCA_048550535.1. Lineage (GTDB taxonomy): Bacteria > Pseudomonadota > Gammaproteobacteria > SZUA-229 > SZUA-229 > CBDULX01. The sequence goes on along the minus strand of JBLYYN010000007.1, from coordinate 11,112 downwards.
AGTCTCAGCTCACCAATTGTTTCAATCAATTCTAAATTCTGGCTGTTTTGACTTTCTAATTAATAGCTGGCCTGTTAATACACGTTAATTTTCTGAATTTTTCATTTTTTGGCTGTCAAAATCACATATATGTCCTGATAATATATTTGATGTGTATAATATTTAATTATTAATCAGGAATCTCTATTCCACACACTAAATACGGAAATAAATTATGGATAAACTCGTGGCACCAGAAACAACTGAAGCAGTGGAAAAAATATGGCTTAAATCTTACCCGAAGGGTGTACCGGCAGAGATTGACTTGCAGGCGTTTTCCTCTATCGTGGATGTATTAGAACACAGCATTGAACGATATAAAGACAAACCCGCCTTTGCCAATATGGGCAGCGAACTGAGTTATCAGGAGCTGGATGAAAAATCACGGGATTTTGCCGCTTATTTACAACAGGAGCTGGGGCTGAACAGGGGCGATAGAATCGCCATCATGATGCCTAACCTGTTGCAGTATCCGGTTGCACTGTTCGGCATCCTGCGTGCGGGCCTTACCGTAACCAATATTAACCCCCTGTATTCACCTCGAGAATTAAAACACCAATTAGTGGATTCCGGCGCCTGTTGCATCGTTATTCTGGAGAATTTTTGTCATGTGTTAGAGCAGGTGGTGGCTGATACCCAGGTAAAAACCATTATTACTACTCGCATTGGTGACATGCTAAGCTTCCCCAAATCAGCCCTGGTTAATTTTGTCATTAAGCATATCAAGCGTATGGTGCCGAGCTATACCTTATCCAACCAAATTAGTTTCACCCAGGCATTGCAAAAAGGCTCTGGGCATAAATTGCAAAGCGTGGAAATTACAAACCAGGACCTGGCATTTATCCAGTACACAGCCGCTACCACCGGAGTTGCCAAAGGGGTCATGCTGAGTCATGGCAACATTGTTGCCAACCTGCAACAATTATCCGCATGGATCGCGCCTTTTATTGAAGAAGGCAAAGAGCGGGTCATTACCCCCTTACCCCTGTACCACATTTTTTCACTCACCGGTAATTGCCTGCTGTTTATGAAAGTCGGCGGATTGATTTATTTGATCACCAATCCCCGCGACTACAAAGGCTTTGTGCGCGAACTTAGCAAGTTAAAATTTACGGTCATCACCGGTGTGAATACTTTGTATAACGCCTTACTCAATACACCGGGATTCGAAAAGCTGGATTTTTCCAGCCTGACAATACCCCTGGGTGGTGGCATGGCGCTACAGAGCGCCGTGGCGAAACGCTGGAAAGCAGTGACTGGAAAACCGCTGATCGAAGCCTATGGACTCACCGAAGCCTCGCCGGGTATCTGTTTCAATCCTGTTGATTTAACCGAATTTAACGACAAGGCGGGCCTGCCCCTACCCTCCACAGAATGCTCGATACAGGATGATAATAAGCAACCACTTGCAGTCGGTAAGATTGGCGAACTTTGTGTACGCGGGCCCCAGGTTATGACAGGCTACTGGAAGCGGCCGGAACAAACTGCACAGGTGCTTAAAGAAGATGGCTGGCTACACACCGGAGACCTGGCGACAATGGATGAAAATGGTTTTATACAAATCCTGGAACGTAAAGACGATATGATTTCAGTTTCTGGTTTCAACATCTACCCCAGCGAGATTGAAAATGTAGTGGCCGAACATCCAGGTGTGCACGAGGCTGCGGCAATTGGCATTGCGGATGAGAGATCCGGCCAGGTGGTGAAGCTATTTGTGGTGAAAAAAGATCCAGATATCACCGAACAACTGCTGCACGATTACTGTAGACAGAACCTGACCCCTTACAAGACACCGAAACAGATCGAGTTCAGGGAGTCTTTACCCAAGTCCAATGTCGGCAAGATCATTCGACGTGAATTGCGCTAGCCGCTGGTGACAAATCTCTACGCCTGAAGGCCTGCCTGCTTTTCAGCGGCCACCTCAGCTCTCCTTCCGATTAAGCCCTTGCCCCAACTATTGGGGCAAGTTTTTAGCTTAAGCGGGTGCCTGGCGGCTAGCCTTATCCAGTATTGTGATTTACAATCCCCCTGATCTGGATTTATGCATCACTGCAGCGAAGAGAGTAATAAAACTAAATAAGAATAATGGCTACCAAATGCCAAGTTTTAGAATTCTCAGTTGCCATCAACTGATGATTGAACAATAATATCCTGCATGGTTACTCTTCAATCCTTATCCGCCTGTTGACAGAAAATGAATTTTTGCTGAGCCTTTATAAATTTTAATCCCAATCTAAACCCAACTTATCTATTAATCTGCTATATATAAGTAAATATGTAGTCAAATTCAGTAGTCCCAGAGAACAGCTGTATGTTTAAGTATTTTATCGTTTTAACTCATTCTATCGTTTTAATGTTTTTTTCTTCTTTCACCTTTGCCGAAGGTGCTCCCCTGAACTGGGTTGGCTGTGGCATCAGCAAAAAAGCCTATATGAATGAACTGGCAGCCGCCTATGAGAAGAGAAAAGGTATAAAAATCAATGTGATGGGTGGTGGTGCCACCAAGGGCATCCGTGATGTCGCTAATCTTAAAGCCGATATGGGGGGTTCCTGTCGTTTTCACCTGCCCGAGAATGAAATGGAAAAAGCCGCCGGTTTCGAACCGGTCGCCTGGGATGCTCTGACCATCATAGTCCACAAGGATAACCCCGTTGATGATATCAGCTTTGGCCAGGTTCGCGATCTGTATATGGGTAAAATCACCAACTGGAAACAGCTAGGCGGTAACGACGCACCGATAAAGCTGTTTGTGCGGCAGGGCAACATTTCCGGGGTCGGTTATACTATTCGAAAATTAATCTTTGCTAATCCTGATCAGGAATTCTTTGCCTATAAAGAGTTTAAGTCCAGCGGACCACTGGAACAGGGTGTAGAAACAGATCCAGACGCAATTGCCTTTACCGGTATCAGCAGCGCCCGCCAGCGTGATGTTAAACGGCTTAAACTGGATGGCAAGGAACCCAGTTACAAGAACATTAAAGGCGCTCATTATGCCTTATACCGACCATTATTCATTACCTATAATCCCAATGGTAAGAACATTGCCCAGGTAAAGGATTTTATTAAGTTTGCCCACAGCGGTACCGGCCGCGCCATTATGAAGCAAAATGGCGTCGTACCTTATCTGGAAGCATTACGGCTGGTAATGAAACAGGTACAACAGGATCGCAAGGCACAGAAATACAGTGAGGAGAGCTTCACTTACCAATAAACCTGCTTGTTTCTCCAATGTGAAAAAAGCTGTCCGCATTTACTGAACATTATTCCCACCTGGGATTTATGGGTGGAGGTTAAGAAATTTGGTAACCATTTGCAGAAGAAACAAAGCATCTGGGACACACCAGACTGGCGCACTGACTCATCTAATCTCTATGGCCAGGCTGCACCACCCTGTGAGACCATCACGCAATTACGGCCCCCTGCTTTGGCCTGGTAAAGTGCCATATCGGCCCGACTGGTGAGTTGCTCCAGTGTCTCATTGGCATCAAGCTGTGCTACACCGAAGCTGCAGGTGATTTTACCCACATTTTCAAATTCGGCATGTTCAATCAGCAAACGAATTTTTTCAGCAATCACACCTGCCTCTTCCAGTCGGGTTTCAGGTGTTAAGATGGCAAACTCTTCACCGCCCCAGCGTGCAAATATATCGATTTCACGCAGGTTTTTCTTAATGCTGTGGGCTAACTTTATAAGCACTTCATCACCCACCAGATGCCCGTGGCTATCATTTATTTTTTTAAAATGATCGACATCCAGCATGATCAGTGACAATGGCGTGTTATAGCGTGAAGCTTTCAGTGCTTCCGTTGCATAAATTTCTTCAAGTTTGACCCGATTATAAACTCCGGTCAGTTCGTCACGCATAACTCGTATAGCCAGTGCTTTATTGAGTGCCTCGAGCTCTGCTTTTTTACATACATAGCTCAGTGCTAACACCAGTATCCCCAGGCCCAGTAATACATAGGGGGCATAGCTCCTGCCGCGGTGATCAAGTATCTGTGGCCGCTGTGGCGCTGCCAGGGCCTGTGTCGAAACATTCAACTTATTAAGTATGCCAGTAGCCGAATAGGTAGAATAAATATCTCCACCGTACTCACCTGGTTTAGCTTCATTAGCCAGCACATAACGCACAAACTCAGCTTTTTTGTCACCTAAATCACGGCCCATATAGCTTATGACCCAGACAATAAGATGAGATGCCTTGAGAGAAGCTGTCCTCCTGGCAGAATTACGATAGCGGGAAAACGCATTGTATTCAGGCTGATAATAAATATCCTGCAAATATTTCACCAGCACATCGATATTCATCTTGTTTTCAACAAACTGCTGGCGATTTTCACTGTTACCACTCTGCAACCACCACAGGCTAATAAAAGCACGGAAACTGTTATAGCTGTCATTTGCCGACTTACCCGGCCTGGGACCATAGCCTCCACTCTGCGTGTCTTCACAGCTTTTAACGAAGCGATAGACATTATTCTTGAATGACTCGTCAAATGATCGCTTCATATGCTGCTGGATTACGCCCAGGGCGCGCAAGGCAAATGAAGTACATTTCAAACAGGATTTCTGGCCGCTATGCGCATAATATTCATCCCAGAAGCCACCATCTTCATTTTGATGTGCCAGAATAAAGTGTTCGATGCGCAACAGGTCGAGGCGAGGATCATCCAGTGCATTCAGTGTTTGCAGGATAATAATGGCATCCATGGTAGGACGTACGCCCACCATTTCATCCTCATAGGTACGGAAGCCCGCATAGGGCCCTTCATGATAGACAGATTTATCCAGCTTAAAACGAGCATGCTGGAGGTCTGGCACATAATTACTGATTACCCAATCGATTATGCGAGTCTTATCCAGTTTATACAGGGCATTCAGGGTGCTCAGAGTAACCACCGCATAGCGTGTCGTACGCAGGGTGTTTGTATTTAACTGTGAGGGTTCGAACATCATGTCCGGATTATTAACGAAGAATCCACGTGGGTTCTGCCGCACAATTAACCAGTCAATGATGGCCTCTGGTTTATAGTAGATGTTATTCGCGGTATGTTGATCCAGCGCTTGCTGGTATGCAGCTTCTTGCTGATTGGTCTGCCTGGCCAGCTGGTAATCCTGCCAGATCAGGTAACCGCCTAACAGCATCAACAAAGGAGCCAGGATCATCAGTAAACGGTTTGCGTGAATTATAAACTTCATATACATGTATATTTCAAATCCGTGAATTGCATAATGATAAAACTTATCCGCCGCGGATTTGATTGTGTTATCAATTACTTAAATATATTAAGAGTTTATAACACAATTTGACTGAATTTCAGGAAAACAGGCCTGTTATGCTCGTTTATTTACGGTTTTTAACAAAACCTGGTTTTAATGATTACGGACCTGATCCTGGACCGAATAAAAACAGGCTTGCCTATGACGCTCAATGTAACGGTTATTACATTGATTAGATTTGATTCCAGTGAAATATCTGGCCACCGTATAATGACAGTTGATGAAGCGCTTATAGTTATAAATTCTGTCTTGCCACCAGGCATTTGAGCCGGAATCACACAGTAGATTAATTTTTGTAATAAACTAAATGCCATTCAGGTCAGAGCCTGAGGTAGCCCACGAATATTTATAAATAAAATCAAAAGAAAAAGGTCGCTCCTGCGCCTCCCAGCGCACGCGACATTAGTGCTTCCTTGCACGTCAATACAAATTAACGCAAATGAATGCGAATGTAGCAAATATAAGAATTAACTTTGCTAAAGCAAAATTCTGCTATATGTGAATCACAGTGCTGAAAACAGATTTTATAGAAGCCCAAATTCGCTTTAGATGTAAGCTACATCTATTATTTTTTAGCGTTTATTGGCGTTTATTGGCGTTTATTGGCGTTTTCTTTTGCTTTATCTTTTTGATTTTAATGTGTATTTTGTGGGGATAGCTCAGGGTCAGAGCCAGTTAACACTAATATTACTACCCATTCAGGACCTGAGCCCGATTTTCTGCGGAAATTAATATATGAATAGCTAGCACCTGTCATCCTTGAATTATTGACCTTAACCCCCATAGTGATCAGTGAAACAACAAGCTTAAATAGATATGATATTCCAAACCCAATGGCCCGCCTGGCGTAACACACTTAAAAACCACATCGAAGCTAATGGCTTCCAGCGTACCATCATTAGCCTTATCCTGATTAATGCCGCCATCCTCGGCATGGAGACTGACGCCAGCATCATGGCACAGTGGGGTGATGTGCTATTAGCCGTTGACAGTATTATTCTCACGGTGTTTGTCGTCGAAATCGTTCTGCGCCTGGCGGTGCATCGCCTCGCCTTCTTCCGCGACCCATGGAGTGTATTTGATTTTCTGGTCGTCAGTATTGCCCTGGTGCCCGCTTCTGGTCCACTACAGGTACTGCGTGCCCTGCGGGTATTACGTGTATTGCGCCTGCTCACCATGGTGCCTTCCATGCGACGCGTAGTGGGCGGTATGCTGGCGGCAATTCCCGGCCTCGGTTCCGTAGCCGCCATCATGATTATCATCTTCTATGTAACCTCAGTGATCGCCACCAATCTGTTTGGTGAGCAGTTCCCCCTGTGGTTCGGCTCTCTCGCCAACAGCAGTTACACCCTGTTTCAGGTGATGACCCTGGAATCCTGGTCCATGGGCATAGTGCGACCGGTAATGGAAGTGTATCCTCATGCCTGGGCCTTCTTTGTACCTTTTATTCTTATCGCCACCTTCACTATGCTGAACCTGTTCATCGCCGTAATTGTAAGCGCAGTACAGCAGGAAGAGCATAAAGAATTTGAAGAGACCCAACGCATAGTGACTGAGCGTGTCGATGAAGATAGCCACGCCCTGCAAAAAGAGATCAGTGACTTACGCGCGGAACTACGTGAACTTAAGGAAATACTGAGCGCTAAGCGCTAAAAGGCTTGATTTAAAACTCGTTCATGTAGTTCAGGCCGACTATCCAGTGACTCAGGCGAACAGAAGCGCATTTGATGAAGAAAAGCGATAATGCTTATAGCAAGGAAAATCAGGCCTGCACAATCAGGGACAAAGAAAATAATAAATAATAAATAATAAATATAAACTACTACAAGAAGCCTTATGATCTGGGCCTGCCCTGTTAAATCAACTGATCGTGGGCCGATTCCTGCTCAGATAAAACGCGTTCCTGGGTCAATCGCCAGACGCCGTCCTGTTCTTTTTCTATCAGCACTTCAATACCCTGGGCGTTGGTTTCGTTATTGGTTCCGGTCACCGTTTCATAGGTTTTAAACATAATACGGGTGTCGCTATCGACAATTAATTTGAGACCTTTGTAAGCCACGCTTTTTAACAGATGGTTAGTGAATTCATGCTGGCATTGCGCAAACCAGTCGTCATAGCCAATGCTGTCGAAACCTGGCACACCGGTGAGAGCGACCCGCTTTGAAATCAGATTCATATGGTCATTTAAATTATTGGTATTGGCTGTATTTGCCGATTCATCCAGCCATTGTTGTGCAATTTCCTGAGACATGTTATTTCCCGTAATAATATTAAGGAGCTTCTGGTTAATAAATATAAGACGTCATGCGCAATATTATAAGCCCATACTATAAAAATATAGCCTGTCCATGTTGAGGGTTTTTTCGCATCACCCGGAGCGGGAACGACTCAACCAGGACCCTGATCTTATGTGGCTTGTGAAGATAAAGTTTCCGGCATGGCAAACACGGCTATTTTGTCCAGGGATGTGAGCTGCGCATCAGGCAATACTCTTGTTTTTCAATTGAGATCATCCCTTCCCTATAAGCTCAGCGGATTTTTCCCTAGCCTGCAGCATCAGGCGAAATTGGCTTTAGCTTCCAGATCTCATCATTATAATTTTTCATAGTGCGATCAGTGGAAAATTTACCACTGGTCGCGACATTCATAATGCTCATACGTGTCCAGCGATCAGTATCGAGATAAGCTTCGGCAACACGTTGCTGAGTATCAACAAAACTGCGGAAGTCTGCGGCGGTTAACCAGGGATCAAATTCGCTGGTAATAGAGTTAATGATGGGATCAAACAGGCCCTTTTCAAACTGGTTGAAATGGCCACTTTCCAGCAGATGCATCACGGCCTTGAAATCTTCATCGGCGGCGATAATATCCCGTGGACGATAATGTTTTTTCGTTTCGTTCACTTCTTCTGCGGTTAAGCCGAACAGAAAAAAGTTATCATCACCGGCTTCTTCACGGATTTCGATATTGGCGCCGTCGAGTGTGCCAATGGTGATAGCACCGTTCATCATAAACTTCATGTTACCCGTGCCCGAAGCTTCTTTGCCGGCGGTGGAGATCTGTTCGGACAAATCTGCCGCAGGACAAATCATTTCCATGGCGGAGACTCGGTAGTTATGCAAAAACACGACTTTTAACTTATCACCCACATCTGGATCGTTGTTGACCACATTGGCTACATTGTTGATCAGTTTGATAATGAGCTTGGCCATGACATAACCGGGGGCCGCTTTACCTCCGATTAATACACAACGTTTGGTCCAGTTCGCCACATCACCCTGTTTAATGCGATTGTATAGATGAATAACATGCAGCGCATTCAGCAACTGGCGTTTGTATTCATGGATACGTTTTACCTGTATATCGAATATGGCATCGGTATCGAATCTAACGCCGGTTCGTTTTTCAACCATCTCGGCCAATCGCTGCTTGTTGGCGGTTTTCACTTCACGCCATTGCTGGTGGAATGTTTGGTCATCGGCATAGGGAATCAGGTTTTTTAGCTGAGCCAGGTCGGTGATCCAGGCATCTCCAATTTTGCTAGTGATAAGTTCGCTTTGACCCGGGTTGCACATGGCTAGCCAGCGACGCTGGGTGACACCATTGGTTTTATTATTGAATTTGTGTGGCCACAGCTCATTGAAATCGTGGAATAAACCTTCGATGAGTAATTTTGAATGTAATTCCGCCACCCCATTGACGGAAAAACTGCCGACAATGGCCAGATATGCCATGCGCACCATGGGTGTATGGCCTTCTTCGATGATCGACATGCGGCGCAGTCGGTCAGTATCACCGGGCCAACGTTGTGCCACTTCGGCCATAAAACGCGCATTAATTTCGTAAATGATTTCCAGCAGGCGTGGCAACAGTTTGTCAAACATCTGCACCGGCCATTTTTCCAGCGCTTCGGGCAATAAGGTGTGATTGGTATAAGCCATGGTCTGGCTAATAATTTGCCAGGCCTGGTCCCATTCCATGCGATGCTCATCCACTAATAATCGCATCAGTTCGGCAACTGCGATGCTGGGATGGGTATCGTTCAACTGAAAACAGTTTTTCTCGGCAAAGCCGTCTAAATTATTGTCATTTATTCGGCACCAGCGACGAAGTACGTCCTGCAGGCTGGCCGAGGCCAGAAAATACTGTTGTCGTAGACGCAGTTCCTTGCCGTTTTCGCTGGCGTCATTGGGATACAGCACCATGGTGATATGTTCAGCATTGTTCTTTGCCGCCACCGCTTCTGAATAATCGCCGGCATTAAATTCATCCAGATCAAACTCGTCGGTCGCGGTTGATTTCCACAGGCGGAGACTATTCACCGTATTGTTTTCATAACCGGGTACCGGGATATCGTAAGGTACCGCCAATACATCGTGGGTGCCTACCCAGCGCACACGTATCTGGTTATTTTCATCATGGTAGCTTTCGGTGTTGCCTGCAAAATGTACACGCTGGGTGAACTCAGGGCGCTCAAGTTCCCAGGGATTGCCATCTCGTAACCAGTGGTCGGGCTCTTCCACCTGATAGCCGTCTTCGATTTCCTGGCGGAACATGCCGTAATCGTAACGCAGTCCATAACCCAGCACGGGTAACTGCAAGGTGGCACAGCTATCAAGGAAGCAGGCCGCCAGACGCCCCAGCCCGCCATTACCCAGGCCGGCATCCTGCTCGCTATCTTCCATATCTTCGAATGCAATGCCAAAATCCAGCAGCATTTTATGCACTACATCGCTAATACCGAGGTTCAACATGGCATTACCCAGGGCCCGGCCCATGAGAAATTCCAGTGACAGGTAACAGGTACGGCGCGCATCATTGTGTTCGTAACTAAGACGGGTATTTTTCCAGCGCTCCATCAAACGATCCCGTACCGTATAGGCCAGTGCTTCATACAGGTAATGATTAGTACAGTGCGACTCGTCACGCCCCAGGGTGCGGTTAAAATAGTGCCGGAAGCCTTGAGAAATCGTGTCCTTGTCCATCGCCAGCGGCGGCAAGTCGATTAATTTCGGATGGGGGGCTAATACATTCGAGTTATTACCGTTTTTCATGGCATTTTCCAACAGGAGGCTGATATGAAGCCATTATAATCATCTAAATTAGAAATTAATAATCTATTAATCTCACTGAATTCATAGTATAAGGGTGGGTTTTGCTATTGGCTATAGTCTATTTTGACACCTGATAATTTACCTGCCAGGAATTAACGGCCACCCTGCCCCAAACCCTGCCATTTTATAGCATTTTGTTTCGATTCAGGCAGTATATCTGCTCCTGCCAGTAAAACGGTTTAAGCCTGCGAAATATAAGCCATATGGAGCAAGTCGTAGTGTATACCAGACATCTATAGAGGAATACAGCTTTTAGTATTTTACAGCGACTCCGAAATGATATAATTGTTAGCGATTATTTTGATTCCGCATAGCTATAAATTTAACAACCAGTCTGCTTAGAAACAGTGCCATATAAACACCCATGATGATAAATACAAACATGCTTAACTGGCGTATATCCTCCCCCGTTAGCCAGGAAAATAATAGCATCAGCAGTGCCATTAGCAACAACCAAAGCGTAGCTATAGATGTAATACGTAAACTCCCAAGCTTGCCACGCTGATCCAGTTGCTGCTGGTAAAAATGCTGTACTGCAGAGTCGAGTTTTGCAAATGCCCGGTCCCGTGATTGCATCGGCATATCCATCACATCATGATGAACAAGATTAAACAATACATCGCGGTAATGCTCATTGCCCGGTTCAATTTTTACCGCTGCCAACACGTGTTCAGATGCT
>JBLYYN010000006.1:0-25051 GCA_048550535.1 Gammaproteobacteria bacterium | reverse complement strand
TGGGCATACCCCAGGGTCGTGATGAACATTTGCCCTATCGGTTTATCGATTACGACTATGCCCGATATTGCACCAGCAATCCGCTGACTAAACGCGGCTGGCTTGAAAATAATGAATATTCCATTCTTGAAAGAACTTGCCACAAAGGTTTATGCCCTTAGGGTGCGCAGAGAACTCAGAGTTTGTTAAAAAGTAAATATATAGTTTTCAATATAGTTTACGTTAAAAATTTAAACCAGTTGTTTGAAACAGTTTTATTGGTAAGCATCAAGCCCTAAGCATTACTTTGTGTTCTCTGCGCCTCTGCGGCAAAAATTTATTTAGCTTTAGGACGAAACGCCTTAATCACACTCTCGTCAGTTTCCAGGAAAGGCCCTTCAATCAGGTCGATGCAATAGGGAATGGCCGGGAACACAGCATCCAGGCATTCCCGGATGGATTTGGGTTTACCCGGTAAATTAACGATTAAAGTTTTGTTACGGATACCCGCCGTCTGTCGCGACAGGATAGCGGTTGGCACATATTGCAGACTGACCTGTCGCATCAGCTCACCGAAGCCCGGCATCATTTTATTGCACACCGCTTCGGTCGCTTCCGGCACCAGATCACGGGGAGCCGGTCCAGTGCCACCGGTAGTCACCACCAGACAGCATGATTCTTTATCAGCCAGCTCGATCAAGGTTCCTTCCACGACATCCTGGTCGTCAGGTATGACCCGATACACCGGCTCCCAGTCGCAGCTCAGGTATTCTTTCAGGGTATCGATAATGGCCTGACCTGAAATATCCTCATAGACACCCGCACTGGCTCTATCGGAAGCGGTAACCACGCCTATTTTGATAGCTGACATAATAACTCCGACCAAAAACAATCCATCATTATAACTGAAAAAGAGTCATTGACCGGACTGGATAATTATTGAATCACCCTGGCTTGCCCAATTCCGCGTCGATCTGATGCAGCACTGATCTGACGTCGCCGCTTATCCCAGACCACCAGCTGCATATTGCCCCAGGTTCTGCTCTCCCTCTTCAACTGATGACCCATACCTGAAAGCTGTTGCACTATGTCATCAGATAATGCACCCGGTTCATAGAATAGCAGGTCCGGCAAATACTGGTGGTGATAACGTGGCAGATTTACAATTTCATCTGCCGATAAACCTTGATGAAAGCCCAGGGCCCCTAGCAGCACCATGGTGATAATTCGGCTACCACCGGGCGTACCGATCACCGCCACACGGTTGTCGGTTTCCAGGAACGTTGGAGTCATACTGGATAACATACGCTTGCCTGGCTCAATAGCATTGGCTTCGGCACCCACCAGCCCATAGGCATTAGGTACTCCGGCTTTGGACGAAAAATCATCCATCTCATCGTTCAATAGCACACCGGTGCCCGGTGCTACGAAACAGGCTCCAAAGGGATAGTTGATGGACAGGGTCGCAGCCACCCGGTTGCCATGGCGGTCGATGATGGAAAAATGGCTGGTGTCCTGGCTGGGATTAGATTTCAGCACCCCTGGCAGCAGCGCACTGGGTGTGGCTTTTTCAGGGTGGATACTAGCCTGCAAACCTGCGGCATACATGGGATCGATCAATCGAGATACCGGCACCTCCACAAAATCCGTATCCCCCAGATATTCTGCACGATCCCGATAGGCCCGACGCATAGCTTCCACCACCCGGTGTAGCTGCCGACTTTCATTCATCTGCTCCAGCGAATAATGGCTGAGCTGATTGAGTATTTCGATCAGCGCCACGCCGCCGGATGAGGGGGGTGCGGCTGAGGTTATTTTCATGCCCTTGTAATGCCCCTGCAATGGCTCGCGCTCCACTACCTGATAACGGGACAAATCATCCATGCTCCAGATACCACCTGCTTCACGCACCCCTTTCACCAGCTTTTGCGCCAGCTCTCCTTTATAAAAACCATGGGCGCCCTGCTGTGCAATGACACTTAAGGTATTTGCCAGGTCGGGCTGCAGGATTTTGTAGCCCAGTGCCGGCACGCGCCCTTTATCCAAAAACACTTCTGCCGCCGCTGACGACCGGTTCAGGGCCTCGAGTCGAAATCCCGCCATGCGACGATAATGTTCATCCACTTCAAAACCATTGCGAGCATAATCTATAGCTGGCTGCAGACTGGTAGCCAGAGGAAGATCGCCATATTTCTCTGCCAAATGCTGCAACGCGGCCGGTACCCCCGGAATACCCGCTGCCAGCGGCCCATCCATGCTGGCCCCTTTAATCACATTGCCCTGGGCATCTAAATACATATCCCGATGGGCTTCATAAGGTGCTTTTTCACGACCATCCAGCATAATGTCTTTGTGTTCACTGGCTTGATGCAACAACCAGAAACCACCGCCGCCAATTCCAGAACTGTAGGGTTCCACTACCGCCAACGCCGCCGTCACTGCAATGGCGGCATCAAAAGCATTACCACCAACCTTCAGTATTTGCTCTCCGGCTTTAGTCGCCAGCGGATGGGCAGAAGCGATAGCAGCGGCTTGCTGCTCGGGTTGCGAGCAACCGAATAGCAATAGAATCAAGAAAACAGTAAAAATATTTTTCATAGATTTTTATTTTATTGGGAGACCTGGTGAATATTCAGACCCATAAAAAAAGCCCCTAACGGGGCTTTTTTAGACTCAGCCGGTACCGGTCAGTTGCTTGTATTTTTCCATCAACTCTTCCTCGTTTTCCACATGATCGGGATCTTTCGGAATACAGTCGACAGGACAGACTTCAACACACTGTGGCGTATCATAATGTCCAACACATTCTGTGCATTTATTGGGATCGATTTCATAAATCTCATCACCGGCTGAAATGGCCTCATTAGGACATTCCGGCTCACATACATCACAATTGATGCACTCTTCAGTTATGATCAACGCCATTTTCTACTCCTGGCCCAAAAAAGTTATCTATTAATTATACCTGAAAGTTCGCTCACCACACTGGGGTGAACAAATTCAGATACATCGCCACCCAGTTGCGCAATTTCTCTCACCAGCGACGATGAAATGAAGCTGCATTTCTCCGACGGTGTTAAAAACAGGGTTTCTATTTCTTCCGCCAGATGACGGTTCATACTGGCCAGCTGCATCTCGTATTCAAAGTCCGAGACCACGCGTAAGCCACGAAGTATGACATTGCCCTGCTTGCGCCTAACAAAATCCACCAGCAGTTCAGAAAAACCACTGACTTCCACATTATCCAGCCCCTGCAACACCGTTTCAGCCATGGCCACCCGGTGTTGCAAATCGAACATCGGGGTCTTCCCGGGATTTGCGGCTATGGCCACTATTACCCGATCAAACAACCGAGAAGCCCGCTCAACAAGGTCACTGTGACCATTGGTGATAGGATCGAACGTTCCCGGGTATAGGGCTACGACAGACATCGGTTCTCCTGTTCAGACTTCTCGTTGCGCCAGATAGTACCCCACCTGGCCGGCTTTTTTCCCACGTATTATTTGCCAGTTTGGCGGCAACTCGGGTAATTCCTGTTCACTGGATAGCTCAATATAAATGAAAGCCCTATCCGACAACCAGTGATTAATCTCAAGCTTCTGGCATATCTCTGCCAAAAAATCACTGTCATAGGGTGGATCAACAAATACCACATGGTAAGTCTGGCCCGAATTATTGAGCCATACCAGGGCGTCCTGCTGGAGTAACTCAATATTATTTGCACTCAGTGTTTTGATATTTTCCGATAATATGTGGCATGTGGCCGGCTGGTTTTCCAGCAGGGTCACCTGTTCAGCCCCCCTGGACGCGGCCTCAAATCCCAGCGCACCACTACCCGTGAACAGATCCAGGCAACGGCTGCCGGGAATTTCTGCCTGCAACCAGTTAAATAGAGTTTCACGTACGCGATCCGGCGTCGGCCGTAATCCCGGCTGCTCAATCACCGGCAACATGCGACTGCGCCAGCGGCCTCCGATGATACGTAATTGTCCCTGCCTGTTCTGAGTCCGATTCAAGCCTAGGCACCGCCAACGATCACGGTGACCATACGATCTGGATGAATGCGTCTTTTCAAGGCATTCTGTATGGCGGCCTGATCCACCTGTTTAATGTTGCCGATGAAAGTATCCAGGTAATCCAGAGGCAGATCGTAGAAACCAATCATCGACAGATACTCCACTAACTTGCTATTGCTGTCGATCCGCAGCGGAAAACCGCCAGTAATATTTTTCTGGCTGTCATCCAGCTCTTCTGCCGTCGGACCCTGTGCCACGTAGCGTTCAAATTCGCGCTGTACTATATCCAGCGCCTGCATCGCCTGAGCATTTTTCGTCTGCAGCCCTATCTGGAAAGGGCCGGCACGGCGCATGGGCATAAAGTAACTGTACACACTGTAAGCCAGTCCACGTTTCTCACGCACTTCGTCCATTAACCGCGAAGCAAAGCCACTGCCGCCAAAGGGGTGGTTGGCCACATACAGGGTAAAGTAATCCGCATCACCTCGTTGTATACCCGGTTGCCCGACCAGTACATGACTCTGGCTCGATGGGAAATCAATTTTCACAGTTTTAGCTTTGGTCAGTGGTTTGACTTCGGGTATGGCTTTGGCCCTTTGCCCGGCGGGCAAATCTGCCAGCAAATTATCCACCATTCGCTCCGCCTGTTGGCGTGTGTGCTGCCCCACTACCGCCACCACCAGATTGCGTGCCACATAATAGTGTTGGTAATATTGTTTAAGATCTCGCAAACGAATCTTATTCAGGCTTTGTTGTGTACCCTCGGTGGGTAGAGCATAGGGATGATCACCATAAATAGCCTGGTTAAAGGCCTGCTGGGCAATAGCGCCCGGTGACTGCTTACTCGCCAGCACCGAGGTTTTAAGTCGCTCCATTTCCCGTTGGAATGCTTTTTCTGGAAAATCCGGTTTAACCAAAATTCGTTTCAAATTTTCCAGCGCCGGATTAATAAATTTGTCTTTACTCAGACTTCGCAGTCTGAACCAGGCCATATCTTTCAAAGCCCCATTGGAAAACTGAGCACCCACCGTCTCAAAATTTTCTGCCAGTGTCTGCGCCGACAGGCCAGCCGCACCTTCTGACAACATACCATTGGTCAGCAATGCAACGCCTGCCTTATCATTATCCCTAGCACTACCGGCATCAAACACCAGTCGTACATCCACCATGGGTAAATCCATGACCGGCATGAAATACACCCGTGCACCCTTGGAAGTCACCCAGTGTTCGATATTGGTCTCAGCATGCGCCGGCCATGACAACACAACAGAAACCAGCATCAGTATAATTCTAAATTTAGTATTAACGCCCATGACGACCACCTCCCAACGCGGCTCTGGGTTTGGCATCATCAATGGGCAGAGGATCGAGTATAGCCACGGTGAGCTGATCCTGGGTTAGATACTTCCGCGCCACAGCCTGTACCTGTTCAGGTGTCACTGACTGAATTTTGTCCAGATACTGCTGTTTGGCTTGCCAGCCCAGGCCGACGGTTTCCAGTATGCCCAGTTGCATGGCCTGATAAAAAGCCGAATCCTGCTCATACACCGAATGCGCCATTACCTGTGCCTTTACCCTTTCCAGTTCATCCACAGCGGGCGGCTGGCGTTTGATTTTTTCGATCTCCTTAATCAGGGCCTGCTCCAGCTGCTGTACTGTACTCTTAGCTCTGGGTGCGGCATCCAGCAGGAACAAGGTGGTCTGGCGGTCATACAGGCTATAACCGGCACTGGCCTGACTGGCAACGCCCTGTTTACGTACCAGTTGCTGAGTCAGACGACTGCTGCCCCCACCATCCAGCACACCGGCCAGAACTTCCAGGGCATACACTTCCCAATCATCTTCTACGGTTTTCAACACCGGTGCTTTATAACCCATTAGCAAATAGGGCACCTTGGCCGGCGCTCGTACAGTCACCCTCCGTTCACCCTGTTGTTGCACTTCAATACGCGGTTTCAGGGCTGCGATTTCAGAGGGTTCAATAGATCCAAAATAACGTTTAGCCAGCTGATAAACCTGCTGCGGCTGTACATCCCCATGCACCACCAGGGTAGCGTTATTAGGTGCATACCAGGTCTGATACCAGCTCTTTAAATCATCAATAGTCATGGCATCCAGGTCGTCCATCCAGCCAATGATAGGCTGATGGTAAGACGAATTGAGAAAAGCCACCGCATTGAAACGCTCATAGGTCAGCGCCGTGGGATTATCATCGGTACGGGTACGACGCTCCTCCTTGATCACTTCGATTTCTTTCTTGAACTCATTTTCGTCCAGAACCAGATTGCGCATACGATCCGCTTCCAGTTTCAGGCACAGCTCCAGCCGGTCACTGGCAATGCGCTGATGATAGGCTGTGTAATCCTTACCCGTAAAAGCATTTTCACTGCCGCCATTGGCTGCGATAATCTCGGAAAACTCACCCGCCCTGTATTTGTTAGTGCCCTTGAACATCATATGTTCCAGGGCATGGGAGACACCGGTGACACCATCGTATTCATAACTGCCACCGACCTTATACCAGACCTGGGACACCACCACCGGCGAACGATGGTCCGGCTGCACCAGAATGTTCATGCCATTTCCCAGTTGGTAGCTATAAACTTTTTGATCCGTCACATTTGACGACGCAGGCACTTCGTTTTTTACGACCTGACAGCCGTTGAGTGCAAGCAGAATGATTCCTACAACCATGCTAAATCGCATAAATTCTCCAGTTTGCCTGTTAAATTATTGCCTGATAGGACTTGAATACTTAACCTAGGTTCATCGCGATGATAGGATAAGCGGCTTCTGATATACAACCCCAATTAACGACTGATTATGTTTGGTTTCCTACGCCGCAAAAAAGACAGCTCCAAGTCTGCCCCTGAACAGCTGCCTGATAAAGGCATATTGGCCAGTCTCAGTGAGCGCCTGAGCAAGACTCGCCATAATCTCACTGACGGTATGGCGGACCTGGTACTGGGCAAAAAGGCCATCGATGAAGAACTGCTAGAAGCACTGGAAGAAAGACTGTTAATGGCCGATGTCGGCGTCGAAGCCACCACACAGATCATCGGTGACCTCACCACACGCGTGTCTCGCAAGGAACTGAAAGATGCCGAAGCCCTGTTCGAAGCCCTGTGCGAAGACATGGGCAAGATCCTGTCAAGATGCGAACAGCCACTGGTAATCGATAGCAGCAAAACACCCTATGTGATTCTTATCGTCGGCATTAATGGCGCCGGCAAAACCACGACCATCGGCAAACTGGCAAAGCGCTTCCAGGATAAAGGTCACTCGGTGATGCTGGCCGCCGGCGACACCTTCCGTGCCGCCGCGGTGGAACAATTACAGACCTGGGGTGAGCGTAACCACATTTCTGTGGTGGCACAGGGCACAGGCTCCGACGCTGCTTCTGTGATTTATGACGCCGTGGCATCCGCCAAAGCCAAAAATATCGACATACTGATCGCCGATACCGCCGGTCGCCTGCATACCCAAACCAACCTGATGGACGAGCTAAAAAAAATCAAACGGGTCATGGCTAAACTGGATGACAGCGCCCCACAGGAAACGCTACTGGTGCTGGATGCCAGCTTTGGTCAGAACGGCCTGGTTCAGGCGCAACAATTTCATGAAGCCATAGGTCTCAGCGGCCTGGCCCTGACCAAACTCGATGGCACGGCCAAAGGTGGCATTGTTTTCGCCATCGCCGAAAAACTCGGCACTCCCATCCGTTTCATTGGTGTTGGAGAAGGCATAGAAGATTTACGCGAGTTTAATGCCA
Source organism: Gammaproteobacteria bacterium (assembly GCA_048550535.1). Taxonomy (GTDB): domain Bacteria; phylum Pseudomonadota; class Gammaproteobacteria; order SZUA-229; family SZUA-229; genus CBDULX01. Next base: position 17,284 of record JBLYYN010000006.1, on the reverse strand, counting down.
GAGATTTTGTCGATGCCCTGCTGGATCGGCAAGAATAGTTTTTCCGCAAATGCACGCTAATAAACGCAAATGTAAGATATAGTTTTTCTGTAATTTATCTAGTCGTGAGTTTATCTAGTAACTCTATGTATTCATGTATCTACCTCAAAAGCTTTTTTAGCGTTTATTTGCGTGCATTTGCGCACTTAAAAAATAAACAATCCTTTGCCTTCTTAACCGATTTAGGCACAATAGCAATCCATGATTCGATTCGATAATGTGAATAAGCGCTACCCAAGCAGCCATCAAGCCCTGGGCAATGTCAGCTTCCACCTCCCCCGTGGCGCCATGGCCTATCTCACCGGTCATTCCGGCGCCGGTAAAAGCACCCTGCTGAAGCTGATCGCACTCATCGAACGCCCCAGTCGTGGCAATGTCATTCTCGATGGTGTCAACCTGAGCAATGTGCGCAACAGTAAAGTGCCCTATATCCGCCGCAACATAGGTATTATTTTCCAGAATCACCATTTGCTGCATGATCGCCCTGTATTTGACAATGTGGCACTGCCACTGGTCATCGCCGGCTACCAACACCGGGAAATTGGTAAACGAGTGCGTGCGGCACTGGACCAGGTAGGTCTACTGAGCAAAGAAAAATCAGCCCCCATCACCCTGTCTGGCGGTGAACAACAACGCGTGGGTATTGCCCGGGCCATAGTCCACAAACCATCATTACTGCTGGCCGATGAGCCTACGGGTAATCTGGATCCCGAACTATCTCTGGAAATCATGCAACTGTTTGAGCGTTTTAACCAGGTGGGTGTGACAGTGCTGATTGCCAGCCATGATCTGGACCTGATTCAGCAGATGGGCAGCCCGGTAATCAGTCTCAACCAGGGCATGCTGGTACACGATGATTTCAGGAGTCAGTAGCTATGGCCCGTACTGACACCGGCAATCATGTATTTCGCAATGCACCAATGAAGGCCTGGATGATTCATCATCTGCGCACCCTGATTGGCAGTCTTGGCTTCCTCAGCCGCAATGGACTTTCGAGCTTCATGACCATGGCCGTGATTGCCATTGCCCTGGCCCTGCCCACCGGTATGTATGTGGCCCTGAACAACATCAGCAGCATCAGCATCGGCTGGGATAACAGTGCGCAAATTTCACTGTTTCTAAAACTCAATGTCAAAGAGCGCCGAGCACGATCACTGGCCAACAAACTGAAACTTTATGACAGCATCGACCGGATAAGATTCATCCATAAGGATGATGCCATGAAGGAATTCCAACGCGTATCCGGCTTCGGCGATGCCCTCGAAGCCCTGGGAAAAAACCCACTGCCCCATGTCATTATCGTACAACCACAGGTTGACCCAAAACGACCAGATAAAATACAGCACCTGCTCAAGGAACTGGAAGGGATGGCAGAAGTGGATCTCGCTCAACTGGATTTACAGTGGGTAAAACGCCTGTTTTCAATGATAGAAATTGCTACCAAGTTAATCTGGTTACTGGCCGGTTTACTGGGTCTGGCTGTGCTGCTGGTGGTAGGTAACACCATTCGCCTGGACATACAGAATCGGCGCGAAGAGATTGAAGTCACCAAACTTATCGGCGCCACCAACGCCTTTATACGAAGACCTTTCCTGTATACCGGGTTCTGGTATGGCCTTACTGGAGGTTTACTGGCATGGTTACTTATCACCCTGTCCATAAGCCTGCTGGATAATTCAGTATCACAGCTGGCAAAACTTTATGACAGCGGCTTTAACCTCAACGGTTTACCCGCCAATGACGCTTTACTCCTGATTGGTTTCAGTTGTATGCTGGGACTACTGGGATCCTGGCTGGCAGTTACCCGGCATCTGCATGAAATTGAACCCAGTTAACACAATATTGTCGCTTAGATTGTTAACCTTTATTGGTCACGGGCATTATTCCCATAACATAATATATTTGTTTTAGCAGGAAAAATGGATGACATCAGACAGCGTTTCAAAAGAGTCGTTTCTAAAAGAGCTCATCCGGGAAGGAAAGCCCAGTGAAAAAGCAAACGATCAAAAAGTTCTCCTGATCGACCGTTCAGGGACCGCCGTTGCTATTATCACAAAACTGATCAGCAAGCATGCGGCACAGATCGAGGTGGACTCGGCCAGCACCGCTGACCAGGCCCTGGAAAAACTCAGCAAACAGCATTACCACCTGATTACCATATCCAAAAACATGCCCGATGTTGGCTGCGCTGTATTGATCAACAAAATACGCCGTGACATGAATATCAAGGCTACACCTTTAATTGTGGTATCCGGGGAAGACAGCCGCTTTCCTGAAGACGAAGTGCCTCCGGAATTTATCAATGGCTACTTCGATAAGAAGCTGGGCCAGAGCGAACTGGCACGCTACATCCAGTCATTCCTCAAATAGTATAGCGGCAATTATTGGCTAGCTGAGAACCAGGAAATAACTAAACCACACTTAAAATATTAGAATAAACCCTATATCAATCAATAAGATAATATATCAATAATTCTGATTTAAAAAATATCCTCGGGAACTAAGCTCAAAATTAGCACTCATACGTCAGGAGTGCTAAAATCATTTGAGCTGAATACCATGGAGCCAACATGTCCAAAGAACTGATACTCGCTAGCAATCACTTACCCATTACCAGTGGCAGTCTGGAACAATATATCCAGCAGGTGAACACCATTCCGATGCTCACAGTCGAGGAAGAGTACGAGCTGGGTACCCGTTTACAGAATGAGGGAGATCTGCAGGCTGCACAACGCATGGTTATGTCCCATCTGAGGTTTGTAGTGCGTATAGCCAAAGGCTACCAGGGTTATGGCCTGGCACTGTGCGACCTGATCCAGGAAGGCAATGTAGGCCTGATGAAAGCAGTAAAACGCTTCAAACCCGATCGCAATGTACGCCTGGTGTCCTTCGCTGTGCACTGGATTCGTGCTGAAATACATGAATTTGTTCTGCGTAACTGGCGCATTGTCAAAATTGCCACCACCAAGGCACAGCGTAAACTGTTCTTCAATTTACGCAGCTCCAAGAAACGCCTGGGCTGGTTCAGCCAGGAAGAAGTAAACGCGGTGGCTAAAGACCTGAACGTAAAACCGGAAACGGTACTGGAAATGGAAGCCCGCCTGAGTAATTACGATATGGCCTTTGACGGTGCCCAGGATGACGATGATGACAACGTCCACCTGTCCCCAGCCACCTACCTGAAATCAAGCAGCGACCCTGCTGCCGAACTGGAAAAGTCGGACTGGCAAGGCCAGCAACTGGAAGCCCTGTCAGAATCCTTGAACGATCTGGATGAGCGCAGCCGAGATATCTTGATGTCACGGTGGCTGGATGAAGACAAAAAAGCCACCTTACATGAGCTGGCTGATAAGTATAGTGTGTCTGCGGAAAGGATTCGTCAGTTGGAAACAAATGCCATTAAAAAGCTCAAGCTAGCAATGGCCGCCTAAGGAACAGGCTCAAAAAAAGCGGCTGTTAAGCCGCTTTTTTTTACCCTTAGCTCATTCACCCTTGACGGGCAGAACCAAAAGACATGTCATTGCAACTGGATGACACAGTAAACCCGGCATATTTGCAGCCCTGGCCATTCAAATCGTAGTATTTACGCGGATATCTCGGGATTTCCATATGCCCGGTATTGAGCTCCAGACCATCATCTTTCGCCAATTGACCAGACATATCTTCTGGGCAGTCGCTCAGTTCGGATAAAATCCTTTTTCTTCAAGAGCCCCATGCTTTGTGGTCGCTTCAAACACATGCTTGCTCCTTCCGTTGGTGGAATATGGGGGAGTACCAGTCTTTATAGAACATCACCAACATCCCGGGGACTACCGTTGGCAAACTTCAATCCCACAAATTATTTATCGGCTTTTTTTAAACTATCCAGAGACACTCTGTACTCATTGACGTCTGCACGGGTTGACTGGCTTTTTTGGGCAGGCCCGAGGGGTTTCCAGCCATGCCCGTAAATGACTTCAAAGCTGGCCGGTAACACTCCTTGCTGCCGAAAAGCCTCATAGGCATCCAGTACCCGTTGTAATTTGCGAGGTGTGAGTAAACCCTTATACTCACCCTGCATAGGTGTATTGGCACCGATGGCTTTCAGGTCGCTCATCACAGTTCGGGCGTCCTGGTAAGTCAAGCTCATCATGTCCATATCCATCACCGGCTCGGCGAATCCACTGTGTAACAAACTATCACCGAGATCATGCATATCGATGAAACTGTTTACATGCTGTGCCTGATCCAGCTGTGCCCAGCAATGACGTAGCTCTTTCAGGGTGTCTGGTCCAAAGGTAGCAAACATCAGCAAACCACCAGGTTTGAGTACCCGTAGAAATTCATTAAACACGGTTTGTGGATCACACCACTGCAGCATGAGGCTGGAAAAGATCAGGTCTATCGATTGATCCGCCAGGGGTAAAGCTTCGGCATCCCCGCAAATCAGTCCCGGTTTACGAAACCAGCGGCTTTTTTTACGCGTCTGCTGCATCATGGGTAAGGACAGATCCATCGCCAACACCCTGGCTGAAGAATATTTCTGTAACAGTCCCTGCGCCCCCCAGCCGGTACCGGCACCCACATCGAGAACAATCTCAGGTTTGAGTTTCACCCAGTCCAGCCGATCTAGCATGCGAGTGCAAACTTCACGCTGCAAAATCGCGGAAGACTCATAGCATTCGGCCCTGGCGCCAAAGTGCTGACGAATCCGTTTTTTATTACCATTCTCTGGATGTGTCATAAATCTCTTCTACAAATGTCGTCAGTTGCTGGATGAATTGTTCACTATGTGACAAAAACGGGGCATGGGCGGCTTTTTGGAAAACCGTCACTTTCGCCTGTGGCTGCAAGTAGGTTAATTGATCGACCAGACTGGATTTAACCAGGCCATCCTGCCCCCCCAGATACCAGTGCACAGGCGTGGAAATCGCCTTTAGCTCAGCTCTCAAGTCCACCGTTTTCAATAATTCAAGGCCACTGCGTAACGCCTGAATATTGGCTGCGGGTTGTTCCAGCACATCTTTTCTCAACTGCCTGAGCAGTTGACGCCCAGACTCAGAGCCTCTGACCTGTAGCGACAGAAAGCGTTGGATTGTACCTGAAAAATCCATCTCAAGCTGCTGCGCGAAATCGTCGAATACCGACGCCGGCATAGCGCAGGGCCAGTCATCCCTCTGCACAAAACAGGGACTACTGGCCAGTAGCACCAGACCCAGAAACTTTTTCGGCTGCTGCAAGGCCAATTGCATAACCGCCAGCCCCCCCAGTGACCAGGCCACCCAAATCGCCGGCTCATCGATTAAACCCGACAGATCATCCACCAGCTCATCCAGTGACTGAAATGACTCTTGCGTCCTTAGCCCATGCCCCGGCAAATCGATCACCACCGGCTCCAGTGTTTCCGGCAATTGCTCCAGTAACGGCGACCATATTGCGTGATTCATACCCCAACCATGAACAAATACGCATTTTATTTTTGTTGAATTCATATTCGCCTGCTTAAACATTTCATGATAAGTTTCGCTATCTCTAACCGATACAGTTGTGACCGTGGAAACTCTACAGCAGCCCATTATACTGATTCTTGGATTCGCCCTGTTTGGCTATTTGACGGGCTCCATATCAACCGCCATCATCACCTGCAAATTAATGGGGCTGGCTGACCCAAGAACTGTCGGCTCGAACAATCCCGGTGCCACTAACGTGTTACGGGAAGGTGGCAAAAAAGCCGCCGTTATTACCCTGTTAGGTGACATGCTCAAAGGTCTAGTACCCGTACTAATCGCGGTAATGATCAATATGCCGGATGAAGTGATCGCAGCCACCGGCCTGGCAGCATTTCTGGGCCATCTCTATCCTGTTTATTACGGCTTCAAGGGCGGCAAAGGCGTGGCCACCCTGCTGGGTGTTTTGATTGGCATCCACTGGCTGGTAGGCCTGGGCACCATCATCATCTGGCTGGCTATGGCTCTTAGCTTCCGTTATTCATCCCTGTCGGCGCTGATCGCTGCCCTCTGTGCACCCTTACTGGTATGGCAAATTACCGATGCCCAGTACACCACCATCAGCGCCGTTATAATGTCGGTTTTGCTCTATTGGCGTCACCGTAGCAATATTCGAAATTTATTAACGGGCCAGGAAGACAAGATAGGTGCTAAAAAAGCTTAGACGTCTGTCCAGGCCTGTTTAAGTTATCTTCAGGAAATTGACATACATCCAGTCGATTCCTGTGATGGTTGTAGTATGGTTACTCCCCCCTGAATAATTAGTCACACAAATGCCCAAGATCAAACTATTAATTGCCCTGCTGCCCTCACTGCTCATCATGGCCTGTTCCCCCCATCCATCTTCAGGTGAATGGCATAACATCAGCAACGGTGACAACGAAATCAACATGATTACTGTGATGTTCGATGGCAAGGCACAAATGTACGGCGCAGATAAAGAGCTGATCATTCGTCGATGTTTCTGGGCGGGAGAGGATAAAACCACCATTAACCTGACCTGTGTACATCCAGACGACACAGACACCGACATCAATTATCGGCTGCAGGTTTCAGATGGCCAGGCCATATTGCTACAGGCTAATCACACTATTGCTCGCTACCGCAAACTGTAAACCAGCAACATTCACCCAGGATGGCGTTAAAGGCTGTGCAATTGATCCATAGGCCAACGCGCACGGGCATTGATGACCAATGGCTCATGTTGTCCCGCCTGAAGCCGCAGGCAACCCACATAGGCGATCATGGCTCCATTATCGGTACAGAATTCGATACGCGGGTAAAATAACTCACCACCTTCCTTATCCATCATCGCTTTCAGCGCAGATCTCAAGCTCAGGTTGGCACCGACACCACCTGCCACCACCAGGGTGTTGATACCGGTTTGCTGTACTGCGCGACGACACTTGATTTTCAAACTGTCGACCACCGCCTCTTCGAATGCCCGGGAAATATTGGCTTTGGTCTGTTCGTCATCATGGCCCAGCTTTTGTTCATCCAGCCAGGTATTCAGGGTAAAGGTTTTCAAGCCACTGAAGGAAAAGTCCAGTCCGGGCCGGTCGGTCATGGGGCGTGGAAATCGGTACTTACCCTTCTGACCTTGCTGGGCCAGTTTGGCCAATACAGGCCCCCCGGGATAACCCAGCCCCAGTAACTTGGCGGTCTTATCAAAGGCCTCTCCAGCAGCATCATCGAGGCTTTCACCCAGAATGCTGTAATCTCCCACCGCACGGACTTCCGCCAGCAGGGTATGACCGCCGGAGACCAGCAATGCAATAAACGGGAAGGCGGGTGCCTCATGTTCCAGCATGGGAGCCAGCAGATGCCCTTCCATGTGATGTACAGCCACTGCCGGCACCCCCAGGGTCATGGCCAGTGCGCGGGCAGTAGAGGCCCCCACCATCAATGCCCCCACCAACCCAGGCCCTGATGTAAAGGCGACACCATCCAGCTCCTGCTTACTGATTCCTGCCTCAGCCAGGACTTTATCTGCCAGTGGCAATAGATATCGAATATGATCCCGAGATGCCAGCTCTGGCACCACGCCGCCATACTCGGCATGCAATTTCACCTGTGAATGCAGGACATGAGCGAGTAAACCCCGCTCTGAATCGTAAATGGCGACCCCTGTTTCATCACAGGATGTTTCAATTCCTAAGACTTTCATACGCTTTTATTTTGGCAATTATTAAAAAACTGATATAATCCCGCGGTTCAACTGGACCGATATAATTTTAGAGAGATTTCTATGCCACAAGTTAAAGTGAAAGACAACGAGCCGTTTGACGTTGCGCTGCGCCGTTTCAAGCGATCTTGCGAGAAAGCCGGTATTCTAACCGAAATCCGTCGCCGTGAGGCCTATGAAAAACCCACCACTGAGCGTAAACGTAAAGCTGCTGCTGCGGTGAAACGTCACCTGAAAAAGCTGTCTAAAGATAGAGATCGTTTAAACCGTAGTCCTCGCCGTCGTCGCTAAGTCAGGGAATCCCATGAGTACTGCGCCCCTCAAGCAACAACTTACGGACGAAATGAAAGCCACCATGAAATCGGGTGACAAAGCTCGTCTTGGCATCATTCGTCTGATTCTGTCGGCAATCAAGCAAGTGGAAGTCGATGAGCGTATTGAGCTGGATGACGCACGTATCCTGGCAGTACTTGATAAAATGACCAAACAGCGCCGTGAATCTGCCACCCAGTACCAGCAGGCTGGCCGTGATGACCTGCTAGAGCAGGAGAATTACGAAATCGAAGTACTCAAAGACTTCCTTCCGGAAGCTCTGAGTGACGATGAGATCGATGCCCTGATTGATGAAGCCGTCAATAGCACAGGCGCCAGCTCTATCAAGGACATGGGGAAAGTTATGGGGCAACTCAAGCCCAGGCTTCAGGGTCGTGCCGACATGGCTGCCGTCAGCGGTAAAATTAAAGCGCGCCTGAACGCCGCTTAATCACTTCTTCAGTATTTCCGAGGTCTTTATGGGAAACACCATGCAGTTCATCGACGTGCCTCGCAAGGACCCTGAGAAAATCAAGGTCGAACAACGTCGAATTGAATTCCGTGAAATTTATAAGCCGTTTGATGAGCAATCTGCTCAAAACCAGGCCGAACGTTGTCTGGCCTGTGGTAATCCCTATTGTGAATGGGAGTGCCCGGTTCATAATTACATCCCTAACTGGTTGAAACTGGTCGAAGAGGGCAATATCCTCGAAGCCGCTGAATTATCCCATCGCACCAATACCTTACCCGAAGTCTGTGGTCGGGTTTGCCCACAGGATCGTTTATGTGAAGGCGCCTGCACCCTGAATGATTGCAATTTTGGCGCAGTTACCATCGGTTCAGTCGAAAAATATATCACCGAAGAAGCCCTGAAACTGGGCTGGCGCCCGGATCTCTCTGACGTCCAGGACACAGGTAAACGTGTAGCCATAGTGGGTGCCGGCCCTGCCGGCCTGGGTTGTGCTGACATACTGGCTCGCAATGGCGTGAAAGCCGTGGTGTATGACAAGTACCCAGAAATCGGTGGCCTGCTGACGTTTGGTATTCCATCGTTCAAACTGGAAAAAAGCGTCATGAAAACACGCCAGGAAATTTTCCAGGGTATGGGCATAGAATTCATACTGAATACAGAAATCGGCAAAGATATTCCTTTCCAGCAATTACTGGATGAGTACGATGCGGTATTCCTGGGCATGGGCACTTACACTTATATGAAAGGCGGCTTCCCCGGTGAAGACCTTAATGGCGTTTACGAAGCCCTGCCGTACCTGATTTCCAATACCAATAACCTGCTGGGCTACAGCGACCATTTCATTGATATGAAAGGCAAAAAAGTCGTGGTGCTGGGTGGTGGCGATACAGCTATGGACTGTAATCGTACCGCAATTCGTCAGAGTGCCGCCAAGGTCACCTGTGCTTATCGCCGAGATGAAGACAATATGCCTGGCTCAAAACGCGAAGTACAAAATGCACGCGAAGAAGGCGTTGACTTCCTGTGGAACCGTCAGCCTATCGAAATTGTGGGTGAAAATGGCACTATGACGGGCATCAAGCTGGTCACCACCAAACTGGGTGAAGCCGATGAACGAGGGCGCCGCAGACCTGAAGCGATTCCGGGTACCGAAGAAATCCTGGATTGCGATCATGTGTTGATTGCCTTTGGCTTCCAGCCCAGCCCGGCTAACTGGTTCGCTGATTTTAACATTGGTCTCGATGACTGGGGCCGAGTGAAAGCCCCGGCCAAAAATGAATTTAAGTTTCAGACCACCAATCCTAAGATATTTGCCGGTGGCGATATGGTGCGTGGCTCTGATCTAGTGGTCACCGCCATCTTTGAAGGTCGAGAAGCGGCTGAAGGCATACTGGAATATCTGGATATTTAATAGCGCTGTGGCGCGATGGCGGACTATGAAATAAACAAATCCGCCATCATCTTCCATCACATATAAGAATACTGCGAACATTATAATGTCTGATTTAAAAAACGACCGTTTTTTACGCGCCCTGCTCAAGCAACCGGTTGACCGTACTCCCATCTGGATTATGCGTCAGGCTGGTCGCTACCTGCCAGAATACCGGGCCATCCGGGAAAAAGCCGGCGACTTTATGACATTATGCTCTACACCGGATCTGGCCTGCGAAGTCACCCTACAGCCCCTGGATCGTTTCGACCTGGATGCAGCCATCCTGTTTTCAGATATTCTGACCATACCCGATGCCATGGGTCTGGGCCTGTATTTTGAAGAAGGCGAAGGCCCCAAATTTGAAACCCCGATTCGCAGCGAACAACAGATCCGCAATCTGCCAGTTCCAGACCCTGAAGATGAACTGGGCTATGTAATGGATGCTGTTCGCACCATACGCCGAGAACTGGACGGCCGCGTCCCACTAATAGGGTTTTCTGGCAGCCCCTGGACTTTAGCCACATATATGATCGAAGGTGGTAGCAGCAAAACCTTCAGCCGCTCTAAAACCATGTTGTTTGAACAGCCGCAATTATCACATCTGTTACTGAGCAAAATATCAGATTCTGTAGTGGCCTATCTCAATGCCCAGGTAGCTGCCGGTGCCCAGGCACTGATGATTTTTGATACCTGGGGCGGCAATTTATCCCCAGCCATGTACCGCGAGTTTTCCCTGAAATACATGTCGGATATTGTGTCTCGACTAAATCGCGAAAGTGAAGGCCGCAAAGTACCTGTGATTTTATTCACCAAGGGCGGTGGCCAATGGCTGAGTGATATAGCCGATTCCGGCTGTGATGGCATTGGCCTTGACTGGACCACTGATATCACGCTGGCCCGCCAGCAGGTCGGTAATCGTGTTGCTCTGCAGGGCAATATGGACCCGGCCACACTGAATGCCAGCCCGGACATTATTCGACAGGAAGCAGCGAAAATTTTACAGGCCTATGGTCAGGGTAGCGGCCATGTATTCAACCTCGGCCACGGCATCACTCCTGAAATCAATCCGGAACACGTAAAAATCCTGGTCGATTCGGTGCACGAACTCAGTGAGCAATACCACAAATAATCAGTTCGCCCTGTATCTGTAACAAATTTACTGATATAACCCCCTTGAGACACTTTATATAAGTCAAAAATCGAGTGGGAAATCAATTCGGGTGAAACGGCTATTTAATTCAATTTCGAAGCCACCATTATTGAATGTAATGGGACTGATTTGCTTACTATTCAGCCTGTTATTTCTGTCTCTCGACTCATACGCCCAAAACATTCTGCAGCTCAATGATCAGCAACAGGTCTATCAGCTTGGACCAGTACTGGAAATTTTTGAAGATACTGAACATAAACTCAGCATCGAAGACATAAGCTCAGCTGAACAACAATACCGGTTTCAACCAAGCACCTCAGCTGTACCCAGCTTTGGCTACAGCAACAGCAGCTTCTGGGTAAAGTTCACCATTCGTAATAACACTGGCGACACTCGCGAATGGATCCTAGGACAGTTCAATGCCAGCACACATTATATAGATCTTTATTCACCTGAGCCTGCCGGTAATATTTTTTCAGTCAAGCTGTCCGGAAATTTGAGACCCTTCTCGACACGAGACATCCCAAATCGACTGATATTATTCAAACTGAATCTGCAACCCGATCAACAGCGAACTTATTTCATCAATATTAAAAATGGCTCTTCGATGACCATTGACTTAAGGCTATTAAACTGGCCCGGGATGATTCATCAAAACCAGCTGGATAATTTCTGGCACGGTATCATTTTTGGCATTTTATTCATAATGATGATTTATAACCTGTTTTTATATTATTCCCTGAAAGATTCAAGTTATATCTGGCTAATAGCCTTTATAGCCAGTGTATTCATCTATGCGTCCTTTTATGATGGGTATAGCCAGATACTATTCAGTGATGCATGGGCCGAATACAGTTACCTGGGCGCATCACTCTCGGGCAATCTGGTGATTATTTCCTTACTCAAATTCAATAATCGTTTTCTATCAGCCGCATCGGCTAGCCCGAATATAATATTCATAGAAAAGTTTCTGCTGGCTCTATTTACTTTACTAACATTATTGGCGCTGTTCATTAGTTACGGCACCTGGATCAAGCTTGTCATCCCCCCTATGGCATTAACCATTGTCTTCATATTTTACAGAGTGACCCATAGCCTGTTGTCACAGGATACTTCATCAAAACTATTTGCTAGCGGCTGGTATGTATTACTAGGCACACTTGTCATCTTACTGCTTACCAGATTAAGCTGGATACCCAGTAGTTTTGTTACGGAAAATATTTTCGCTTTGGGGGTCACCTGGCTGGTTTTATTTATGTCTCTGGCGCAGGCAGATAAAATCAATCAATTTCGCAGGAAAACCCAGCAAGCTCTAAGCGCATTACAGAACAGTGAAGAAGAACTACTGGTTAGTAATACCAAATACCAGAGCCTTTTCGAGTCAGCCAATGATGCTATCTTCCTGATCAAAGATAATGTTTTTTGTGAATGCAATTTAAAAACCCTGGAATTATTCCAATGCCAGTTAGATGACATTCTAGGCAAGAACCCGATACAGTTTTCGCCAGATCAACAGGAAAATGGCATAGCCTCAAGAGATATGGCAAAGCTAAAAATCGACGCCGCCCTGGCTGGAGAATCACAATTTTTTGAGTGGCAGTTCATCACCAAGGATGGCAGCCCTTTTGACGCCGAGGTTAGCTTGAAGCGCATACGCCTGGGTGAGTCTGTCTATTTACTGGCTCTGGTTCGTTGCATTAGTGAAAAAAAACTCATAGAAGAACAGCTGAATCGTTCACAGAAAATGGAAGCCATGGGGAAACTTACCGGCGGTATTGCCCATGATTACAACAATATGCTCGGAGTCATTCTTGGCTTTGCTGAAATTCTTGATACGCAGTTAAAGGACAAACCCAAATTACAGGAATACGCACAACGTATTTTACAGGCTGGAAAACGCAGCCAGAAACTGACCAGTAAACTGCTGGCATTTTCCCGTCACAGAGACAGTGAGAATCAACAGGTTGACCTGAACAGTCTGTTATATGACAACCAACAGTTACTGGCCAAAACACTCACCGCACAAATCCAGTTCAAACTGGATTTATCACAGGAAGCATGGCCCGTATGGATGGATAAAAATGACTTCGAGGATGCCCTGTTCAATATCGCCATCAATGCCATGCATGCCATGCCCGACGGTGGCCAATTGATGATGCAAACCCGGAATATTCATTTAACGCAACAGGAAGCCATACCTTTAGGCATTATGAGCAAGGATTATGTCCATTTAATCATTAGCGATACGGGTACAGGAATGGATGGCGAGACTTTAGAGAAAATTTTTGATCCTTTCTACACCACCAAAGGTGACGAAGGCACTGGCCTGGGCATGAGTCAGGTTTACGGTTTTGTTACACGCTCAGACAGTGGCATCCAGATAAACTCAGAGCTGGGTAAAGGCACTAGCGTCCATTTATATATTCCCCGCTATACGGGTAAAACCCTTTCTGAACATAGACAAAACCAGACATCTAGCGAGAAAATGGCTGGCAGTGAAACCATTATGGTGGTGGATGACGAACCCGCCTTGTGTTGCCTGTCCGAGGAAATATTGAGCAGCCAGGGTTATCGGGTAATTGTTGCTGAAAGTGCCGAGAAGGCACTGCACAAACTGACGCAATATAAAGTGGATTTAATCATTAGCGATGTCATCATGCCCGGCATGAATGGCTTCCAGCTGGCTCGTAAGGTCCGTAAGCTGTATCCACACATCAAATTCCAGCTGGCCAGTGGATATAGTGAAAACATGGGATACCTGGATGACATCCAGGACCAAAGCCTGGTCGACAACATGTTGCATAAACCTTTCGAAAAAGAGTCTATGCTGGAAAAAGTCCGCCATCATCTTGGCGGCGCTAACAGCACAACCTGATCTAAAATAGCCTAAAACAACTGCTCAGGCATAACTTCGGATTCATCGCTATTCGAGCCAGGGCTGACATTGCCAGATACGCTTTTCTGTTCCGGGGCACGTTCCGCACGAAAAATTTCAAATATGGTACCAACATCATCAGCACCCGCCAGTTCACCAGTCTCTGAATTTATTTTTACAGTAACCAGATTATCTGGCCTGTCCATCATGCTTTCAGGCACGCCTTTAAGGGCTGTACGCATATACTCGACCCACATCGGCAAAGCAGCTTTAGAACCAGTTTCATAATTACCCAGAGAACGTTGTTGCTGATCGAAGCCCACCCATACCGTCGCCACCAGGGATCGGTTAAAGCCATTGAACCAGGCATCTTTCTGGTCATTGGTGGTACCCGTCTTGCCATGCAAATCATTACGCCCCAAGGCCAGCGCCCTGCGCCCGGTTCCCCGCCTAATCACATCCTGTAGAATCGAATTCATGATATAAATTACACGTTCGTCCACTGCGCGCTCTGCCTGCTTGGGCAGTTTAGCCAGTGTTGCCGTCATCAGGTCTTCTGCTAATGCTTCACTGGCTATTGTATCCATAGGTGCTAGCACAGCCTGCTCTACTTCATCGACCAGTATATTATTTTCTATGATCTTCACATCAGGGAGAGGCATATCCTGACCTCTGGCTTTCAACACACAGCTGACACAGGCTACCTCGGGGTCCGCCTCATACAACACATTGCCATTCATATCCTCAATGCGTTGAACAAAATACGGCATGATGCGGTAACCGCCATTGGCAAACACAGCAAATCCGGCAGACAATTCCAATGGGCTGACTTCGCCACTGCCCAGAGCCAGCGAAAGATCATGGGGTAGTAACTTGCGGTCGAAACCAAAACGACCGGCAAATCTGGTGGCGTAACCGATACCAATGGATCGTAAAATACGGATAGACACCAGATTTCGCGACTTGACCAGGGCTTCCCTTAATCGCGTTGGACCGTAAAATTTACCACTGTAGTTTTCAGGCCGCCACGTGCCCTCCAGAGCCGGGTCATGGAATACTACCGGCGCATCATTAATCATTGTTGCCGCTGTATAACGTTTTTCCAGCGCCGCTGAATAAATGAAAGGTTTAAAGCTGGAACCTGCCTGGCGCTTCGCCTGCACCGCCCGGTTAAACTTACTATGATGGAAATCAAACCCACCGACCAGTGCTTTTATCGCGCCATCATTCGGGTCCAGCGAAGTCAGGGCCCCCTGCACCTCAGGTAATTGCCCCAGATGCCAGAGTCCATCGGCGTTCCTGTAAATCCTCACCACATCACCCAGCTTTAACACATCCGCCGCAACTTCAGGTGCCGCGCCCTGGGTATTGACATCTATATAGGCCTTGGCCCAGGACATACTTTCCCAGTCCAGCTGAATCAGTCGACCGCCCCGCATATATACCCGAGCCTCCTGCTCTCCCAGCTCAATCACCAGGGCAGGGTACAACCCCCCATATTCGTTAATGCCATCCAGTGCCTGCTCCCAGATTTCTTCTTCGGTCGGCTCTTCCTTCACCTCAGCCGATGGCTCACCCTCCATCACGGCTCCTACTTCATTCGTCGATTCAAGAGCTGGCTGCAACCCTGGGTCTGGCACGGCAAGCTGTTCTGTCGATATTTCTGTATTTTCAGCCGTTTCAAGCTCATCTCGCTTAAGTTCGATATGTTTTTCAGGCCCCCGATATCCGTGACGCTGATCATAATCCAGCAGCACCTGGCGCACACTCTGGTTGGCGGCTTCCTGCAGCCCTTTTTCAATAGTGGTGTACACCCTCAATCCCCTTGTGTAGGCCTCTTCGTCAAATTGGCGAGAAATCTCTGCACGTACCATTTCAGCCACATAGGAAGCACTCAGATCAACCGGAGAATCATGCAGGCCCGCTGTAATTGATTGCGCCTTTGCCCAGCGTAACTCAGTTTCACTGATATGACCCAGTTCAGCCATACGATTGAGCACATAATTACGACGGGTCAGTGCACGATCTGGATTAATGATGGGGTTATAACGGGAGGGCGCCTTGGGCAGGCCCGCAATCATGGCAATCTGTGCAAGATCAAGCTGCTCCAGGGTCTTGCCATAATACACCTGTGCCGCCGCGGCTACGCCATAGGCTCGGTTACCCAGGTAAATCTTATTTAAATAAAGTTCGAGAATTTTATCCTTGGGTAACTGGCCCTCAATTTTCAATGCCAGAAATATTTCATTGAATTTTCGAGTAAAGGTTTTTTCACGACTTAGATAGAAATTACGGGCCAGCTGCATGGTGATGGTACTACCACCCTGACCTCGTCGCCCTGTCTTCAGCAAATGCACCACCGCACGAAGTATGCCCTGGTAATCGACGCCCGGGTGTTCGTAGAACCGGTCATCCTCGGCAGCCAGAAAAGCCTGCCTTAGTGCAACTGGGATCTCGGAAATATCCTTGGGTGAACGTCGTTTCTCACCATATTCTGCAATTAGAGCACCTTCTTTACTATAAACCCGGAGAGGTACCTGCAATTGCACATCACTCAGGCCGTCAATGGACGGCAGGTCCGGCTCAATGTATAGATATAAGCCCAGAATAGAAATAATACCCAAAATAAGGCCTGCGAGTAAAATCTTTAACCCAATTCGAAGAAATTTTGCATATTTTTGCATATGATTTAGTTAATCCCGGGCAAAAAGTGAGACGACAAACCTTTTAAGTAATATTTGACACATTTTGTAAATACCCTGCATTCAGACAGCTAAGTTATTGAATGTCCGAGAATATACGCTCTATAAGATAACAAAATGGCTGACCGGGTAACTCGATCAGCCATTATATTTTACAAAATTATAGTCTTTGTTTACATTTCAAGCGACAGTATTTTAAAAATAGGCTAGTATTATTCGATACTTGCGGATAATATTTAATGCAAATACACATCAAAGAGCTATAACTACTTATATGCACTGAATTAAGAGGTAGGCAGCGTGTTTCAACTGAAACGCAAACAAAACCCCATACTGGGGATAGATATTAGCTCAACTTCGGTGAAGCTGGTCGAATTATCTAAAACAGATAAGGGCTATAAAGTTGAAAGTCTGGCAGTGGAACCCCTGCCTGCCAATGCTGTTGTCGAAAAAAACATCCAGGATGTGGAAGCAGTGGGAGAAACCCTGCAAAAAGCCCTGAAACGATCCGGATCAAAATGCAAGAAGGTCGCACTGGCTGTAGCCGGCTCCGCGGTTATTACCAAAATCATTACCATGCCAGCATCGCTGAGTGACAGCGAAATGGAAATCCAGATCGAGCTGGAAGCAG
>JBLYYN010000005.1:0-4644 GCA_048550535.1 Gammaproteobacteria bacterium | reverse complement strand
CGCTGGTATTATCTGGGCTATGATCGCTGCCGTGTATGCCAGTAATGGCATGCCACATGCTGCTGAGCAGGCAGTCAGACACAACTTACTTGAATACGCAGAGTTAATGTTATTCCTGTTGGTTGCAATGACTTATATCAACGCAATGGAAGAACGTAATGTATTTGATACCTTGCGTGCCTGGCTGGTCAACCGTGGTTATGGTTTAAGACAGTTATTCTGGCTCACGGGTATACTTGCTTTTTTCATATCCCCCGTCGCCGATAACCTGACCACTGCGTTGTTAATGTGCGCTGTGGTGATGGCAGTAGGTGGCAGCAATATCCGCTTTGTCAGCCTGGCCTGCATCAATATCGTGGTGGCTTCCAATGCCGGGGGGGCCTTCAGTCCCTTTGGAGATATCACCACATTGATGGTTTGGCAAAAAGGCATTGTTGACTTCCAGACCTTTTTTGCGCTGTTCATTCCTTCCGTGGTTAATTTCGTCATTCCGGCGGCTATAATGCATTTCGCCATCCCGGATGAATGCCCAGAGCCCAATGAACACGCTGAATACCTAAAACGTGGTGCACGACGTATTATATTGCTGTTTCTGCTCACCATAACGACCTCCGTCTGTTTCCACAACTTCCTGCATTTACCACCAGTATTAGGCATGTTAACCGGCCTGGCTTATCTGCAGTTTTTTGGTTATTACCTGAAAAAAACCCATAACTATGTCACCTCCCCACTGGATCCAGACAAAGAAAACCAGCGTATGGGCGATGTCGTGCCTTTTGACGTGTTCAGTAAAATTGCCCGCGCAGAATGGGACACATTACTATTCTTCTATGGTGTCGTGCTCTGTGTTGGCGGCCTTGGCTTTATCGGTTACCTGTCGATGGCCTCAGAAGTCATGTACACACAATGGGGTGCCACAGAAGCTAACATCACCGTAGGTATACTATCGGCTATTGTCGACAACATCCCGGTTATGTTTGCCGTGCTCACCATGCAACCGGACATGTCCATGGGGCAGTGGTTACTGGTGACGCTGACTGCCGGTGTCGGTGGCAGTATGTTATCCATCGGCTCAGCGGCTGGGGTAGCGCTGATGGGGATGGCCAAAGGCAAATACACTTTCTTCAGTCATCTTAAATGGACTCCTGTCATTGCACTTGGTTACGCCGCCAGTATCATGGTCCATTTGTGGATAAACCAGGCTTACTTTACATCGCCCGCTTTAAAATAAAGAAAAAACCCTGCTCCACTACGCTGGTTTTAGCTTATTCCCCTCCCAGGAAAGCAATAGCGCTCATGACTCGAGTCGCATTTTATGCTATGTTCTGCGGCATTTTCATCTGCGCGGAATGCGCTGATATTTCTGGGAACGATTGTGCTTCTGGTTCGAAACATAAATGCATGAACTCACAATTTTATTGACTCTGCCCTTGTTGGGTGCAGCCATAATTGCCCTGCTGCCAGGACAGAACACCCAGTTCATACGCAATATTGCCATATTGGCTTCATCAGCTGCCTTAATCATGAGCTGGTCGTTAATACTCTATTTCGATACCTCTACCGCCAGTTTACAATTTGCTGAACAAGTCGACTGGAATAAACGACTCGGCACATCCTATGCCCTGGCCGTGGATGGTATTTCTTTTCCAATGATTCTGCTGGCAACCCTGCTCTGCCTGGTAGCCATCCTGGCCTCTGATAACATCAAGCAGAAAGTAAAAGGCTATTACCTGCTGGTACTGTTACTGGAATCCGCCTTACTGGGCGTCTTCATGGCTCAGGACTGGTCACTGTTCTATGTATTCTGGGAATTGACCCTGATCCCCCTGTTTTTTTTGATCGATCGATGGGGTGCAGAAAATCGACATACCGCCGCGCTTAACTTCGTGCTCTACACCATGGGTGGCTCGGTATTCATGCTACTCAGTCTGCTGGTTTTATTTGATGCCACTCCCGGTCACAGTTTTGCCATGAGCGACATGATGGCGGTATCCCGATCCTTACCGGAACATACCCAGTTAATTATTTTCCTGGGTTTCCTCATTGGCTTCGGCGTCAAGATGCCTATTTTTCCCCTCCATGGCTGGTTACCTCTGGCCCATGTTGAAGCACCTAGCCCGATCAGTATTTTACTCTCCGGCATCTTGTTAAAAATGGGTGCTTATGGCCTGATTCGTGCCGCCACCATGCTGCCGGATGCGGTAGTCGCCCTGCAACCTTTGCTGGCCACACTGGCGCTCACCAGCCTGATTTACGGCGGACTACTGGCCTGGCGTCAGTCTGATTTGAAAAAAATGATTGCTTACTCCTCCGTCAGCCATATGGGGGTGGTTCTGCTAGGAATTGCAGCACTCAACTTCTCCGGCCTGACCGGTGCGGTAATGCAAATGATTGCCCACGGATTGGTGGCTGGCGCCACCTTCCTGTTAATCGGCTTACTCTACGAACGAACCCATACCCGTGATATCAACCATTACTGTTCTCTGGTGAAGGTCACTCCCCGTTTTGCTTTTTTCACCACACTGGCCTTTATAGCTGCCGTCGGTTTACCGGGCACGGCCGGTTTCATTGCCGAACTGCACGCACTGATTGGTGGTTATCAACGCTGGGGCTGGGTGGTCGTGATACTCAGTCTGGGTGTACTCATCAGTGCAGCATATGCTATACGCACGGTCGGGCGCATGTTCACCGGCCCGGTATTTTGTGAACTGGAAAAAATTCCAGATATGAAAAATAACGAACTGATAACAGCTGGCGTACTCACATCTGGTTTTATTATTATCGGTTTTTACCCGGCTCCGGTGCTGAACCTGATCACCGCATCAGTTAGTGAACTGAGCCTGTTGTTTGAGGGCCGGTTCTAGGAATTCCTGATGACTGAACACACTCACAGTGAAGGCGATCTGGATATACGCCAGCAACTCAGGGATGCTATCCAGCACTTCGAACACATCCTGCCGGCACAGGCGCCTATTAAAGACTTTGTTCATCATAATACCCTGCACGGATTTCAGCATCTGGCGTTTCCCGAAGCGCTGAAAGCAGCCCGCGAATACAATGGTGCTTATGGCTATCTGCCAGAAAACAAATACCGTGAATTTTATCAACAGGGGCGTATTTCACTGGCCGATATTCAGGCGGTACTGAATAATGATGACAGTCTCAATGTTAACGATGTCATTGCTGATGGATTGACACGGGGAGACATTATTACCACGGCGCTGCTCTACCCGCTACCGGGCATCACCGCTTGCCAGCTCAACTGGCAAATTGAAGAACGCAGAGTCTTGACCTGCTTCCAGTCTGATGTCAGCCCGAGTAATCGTGAAAAAATTATTAGCAAAGCCGGTAAACTCGAAGCAGAAGCCGTTGGCGATTTGTGGAATGCCTGTCTGCAACAACTCAATTTGCAACATTTTTTGCTGCATCCGGAAGAGATGATTGATCTGGATCCCGAGCGAGCCGAGGAATATCTGGGTGATACAGACAATGCGGATGAGTCATCGGAACCGGAAGTCTCCTCGATCCATCGTCAGGTTCGAAAAGAAGCTCGTAATATAACCGGTCGTTTGATGCGTGATGTTGGTCATCACATTACTCTGCGCGGCCTGTTATTGAAAATTACCGGCATCGACATTCTGCATGATATTGCCGCTGACCTGCAACGGCATATAGCCAGTTTTCTGGACCTGGGACTATCCGCCTGGCATAGCACTGAGCGCAACCAGGGATTCTATAGTGCCTGGAAAAACAGTGCCCGTAATGACCTGGCCTGGGTATTCGACCAGTTACCGGAATGGACCGATACTATTAAAAGCCTGCCGGATAATGCCATGGACAGCATTATTCAGAGCCTGACCCGGCTCGCCATCCCGCAGACCCACTGGACCCATTACCTCGAGCGTATGGCGCTGGAATTGCCCGGCTGGTCTGGTATCTTCCTCTGGCGTCAGATGCACCCGGGATATGCAGACAGCGACTACCCGGTCGACATCATGGATTACCTGGCCGTACGGCTGATACTGGAACAACTCTATGCACAACGCCTGTGCCGGGAGCAATGGCAGATCGAAGCCAATCTTGAAGTATTGCGCTGGTATTTCCGCCGCCGCCGCTCGGAATTTTATGTGCGTTATCAGATGTTCAATCAGCGCCTGCCGGAATACCTGGTCAGTCAGGCACAGCGCCAGATTCAAAATGCTCTGAACAATCGCAGTGACTACACTCCCTGGAAGGGCATAGCCGACATGATTCTGATCTGGTTCGGTAGTCCGATGGGCAGCCAGCGATCCGGTTACAAAGTGTATCAGGAGGGCTGGCAACTGTTTCGCATTGCCCAGCATAATGGCCTCAGCGCTGAAGATATATCTGCCCTGAGCAAGCAGCAGGTGGCGGCTATTTTCCAGTGTATCGAACAACTGGACGATGAACAGCATGGCTTTCTCTGGCTTCAGGCCTATGAGCGTAATTATCGCGACAAGCTGTTCAATGCACTGGTCAATAATCACCATCGAGGCCGCTGGAGCGATCGATCCCGACGTCCCCAGGCTCAGGTAATTTTCTGTATGGACGACCGTGAAGAAGGTATTCGGCGTCATCTGGAAGAGCTGAATCCGATGATCGAAACCCTGGGTGCTGCAGGTT
>JBLYYN010000004.1:0-13302 GCA_048550535.1 Gammaproteobacteria bacterium | reverse complement strand
GGTTGATGGTTGATGGTTGATGGTTGATGGTTGATGGTTGATGGTTGATGGTTGATGGTTGATGGTTGATGGTTGATGGTTGATGGTTGATGGTCAAAATAATAAATGTTTTGTGTTTACAATCAACCACAAACAATTAACCATCAACAAAATTTTCTAAGATTATTTAGCTTCGTTTTTGGTTTGGCCACAGCGCTGGCATTTATAAACCGTGACCAGTTTTCCCTGTTTGCTATCAAATTCCTGTTCCTTGTCTATTTGCCACTTGTGAAAGCCACGCAGGCACAAAGTATTGCCTTTATGTTTTTCAGCAGGTTTCTTTTTTTTGAAAGGAAGTATGTCGGCCATAACACTATCTTTACCACAGAGACACAGAGTTGTTCAATATATAAATCAAAAGTATATGTTTCCTGCTAAATATTACATAACCTTTAACAACATTAATTTTTCTCTGCGGTCTCTGCGCTTCTGTGGCAAAATTTTTTTATTTTTTTATACGGTACTCCGCCGAGCGCGCATGGGCCATCAATCCTTCACCCCGAGCCAGTAACGCTGCGGTTTTGCCGAGTTCGGCAGCACCTTCGGCTGAGCAATTGATCAGGCTGGAGCGTTTCTGGAAATCGTACACGCCTAAAGGCGATGAAAATCGTGCAGTGCGCGAAGTGGGCAACACGTGATTGGGGCCGGCGCAGTAATCGCCTAATGCTTCGGCGGTGTAACGCCCCATGAAGATAGCACCGGCATGACGCACTTTTTTCACCCACAGATCAGCATCATCCATAGACAATTCAAGATGCTCGGGGGCAATGTAGTTGGCCACTTCGATTGCCTGGTCCATATTTTCCGTGGTGATCAGCACTCCACGATCCTGCATAGATGCTCGGATGATTTCATCACGGGGCATTTCCTGGATCAGCTTTTCAATACTGGCTTTTACCTGCTCCACATAGGCCGCATCCGGGCACACCAGAATCGACTGAGCGTCCTCATCATGCTCCGCCTGGGAAAATAGATCCATGGCAATCCAGTCGGGATCAGTCTTGCCATCACACACCACACAGATTTCTGAAGGGCCGGCAATCATATCTATACCTACAGCACCGAACACCATGCGCTTGGCAGTGGCCACATAGATGTTCCCGGGACCCACGATTTTATCCACCTGGGGTACAGTCTCGGTACCATAGGCCAATGCCGCCACGGCCTGCGCGCCACCGATAGCAAATACCTGATCGACACCGGCAATGGCCGCGGCACTGAGTACCAGGTCATTCACTTCGCCGTCCGGCGTGGGCACCACCATGATCAATTCCGGCACACCCGCTACCTTGGCGGGAATAGCATTCATCAGTACTGAAGATGGATAGGCCGCCTTGCCACCCGGCACATAAAGTCCAACCTTATCCATCGGTGTGACCTGCTGCCCCAGCACCGTGCCATCAGCTTCGGTATAGGTCCAGGACTCCATGGTCTGATGTTCGGCATAAGCCCTTATGCGCTCGGCCGCAAATTCCAGTGCCCGCCGTTGATCGTCAGGTATGGCTTGCAGTGCCGCCGTCAAACGTTCCGGAGCAATTTCCAGTTCGCTGAAATCTTTGGCATTGAGTCGGTCAAATTTGTTGGTGTATTCCACTACCGCGGCATCACCCTTTTGCCGAACCTTATTGATCACCTCGTTGACCACAGCAAACACCTGATCGTTGGACACCGACTCCCAGGCCAGTAGATCATCGAGTTGGGACCAGAAATTCGCATCCTGAGTATTGAGTTGTCTTAGTTTCATGAATTAACCGCCTTACGCATTTGTTCAACCATGGCCTGAATTCGATCATGTTTCATTTTTAATGAGGCCTTGTTCACCACCAGTCTCGAACTGATATCCGCTATATGATCGATGGGCTTCAGACCGTTAGCTTTCAGGGTATTGCCCGTATCCACCACATCCACGATCAAATCCGACAGACCCACAATGGGTCCCAGCTCCATGGAACCATAGAGCTTAATCACTTCGACCTGCTGCCCCTGTTCGGCAAAATAGCGCCGGGCCACATTGACGAACTTGGTCGCCACCCGCAAACGTCCGCCGTGGGGCTGAAAATCATTCAGCCCTGCGGTCATCAGTTTACAGCGAGCAATATTCAGGTCCACCAGTTCGTACAGGCCATCACCGCCATGCTCCATCAACACATCCTTACCCGCCACACCAATGTCGGCAGCACCGTACTGCACATAGGTAGGCACATCGGTGGCACGAATAATCACCAGCTTGATATCATCCTGGTTGGTATCCAGGATCAGCTTGCGACTTTTTTCCGGATCATCTTTCGGTGTAATACCCGCAGCTTCCAGCAACGGCAGTGTTTCTTTAAATATACGCCCTTTGGACAGGGCAATGGTAATGGTGTCGTTCATGGCACTCAAAATTCTATGTTGCGATCAGTCTGGAATCCGGCGGATTTTAGCCCCCAGTGCGGCCAGTTTTTCTTCAATCAGTTCATATCCACGATCAATATGATATATGCGCTGTACAGTAGTTTCACCTTTTGCCACCAGTCCGGACAATATCAAACTGGCGGAAGCACGTAAATCGGTGGCCATCACCGGCGCCCCTGTTAAGCCTTCTACACCGCGAACAATCGCTGTATTGCCTTCCACTTCGATGTCAGCGCCCATACGTTGCAATTCCTGTACATGCATGAAGCGATTCTCAAATATGGTTTCCACTACCGTGCCCGTACCATCCGCTATGGTATTCAGGGCGGTAAACTGGGCCTGCATATCGGTGGGGAATGCCGGATAGGGGGCCGTGCGGATATTCACCGGTTTAGGTCTTTGGCCGTGCATATCCAGTGAAATCCAGTCATCCCCCGTCTCCAGCTCAGCCCCGGCTTCTTTTAACTTATCCAGCACCGAATCCAGTATATAGGGGTTGGTGTTTTTCAACTTTATCCTGCCACCGGTAATCGCAGCGGCAATCAGGAAAGTACCGGTTTCGATACGATCCGGCACCACTCGATAGCGAGTACCGTGTAATCTTTCCACACCTTCAACGGTGATGGTATCGGTACCCGCACCGGAGATTTTAGCGCCCATGGAATTCAGGAAATTGGCCAGATCCACCACTTCAGGTTCACGGGCGGCATTTTCCAGCACTGAAGTACCTTCGGCCAGGGCCGCTGCCATCATCAGGTTTTCGGTACCGGTGACCGTGACCAGATCCATCACAATTCGAGCGCCCTGCAAGCGATCGGCCCGAGCATAGATATAACCGTTTTTTACTTCAATGTCAGCCCCCATATCCTGCATACCCTTGATATGGATATTCACCGGACGTGAACCAATGGCACACCCCCCGGGCAGCGACACCTCGGCATAACCATAACGGGCCAGCAACGGCCCCAGCACCAGGATTGAGGAGCGCATGGTTTTCACCAGATCATAGGGGGCGACCTGGGAATTCAAGGTAGAAGTATCCACTTCCACACTCATGGTTTCATCAATCACCACGGTGACCCCCATGCTGCCCAGCAGGGCCACCGTAGTGGTCACATCCTGCAGATGCGGCACATTTTCCACCACCGTCGGCCCGTCGGACAAAAGTGTCGCGGCCAGTATGGGTAATACTGCGTTTTTGGCACCGGAAATACGGATCTCGCCCTGCAGAGTGACACCGCCCTGGATGAGTAACTTATTCATTAATATTGAACCTGAAAGATTATTTTGGCCCCATGCCCAACCACATCAACAAAGGCTAACAGCTGCACAGCATACAACTGTAGAAAAACCCGCCATTGTTCGGGGACGTTATGATACTTGATTTAGCACCCCTTCTGCTGGACCTTTTTCAAGCAATCGAGAAAAAAATGCCCATTAGGCAGAGATTCGTCGGGAAATTTTAAGAGGAAAGTCAGGAAATGAACGAATCAGCCGGCAGGTCTGCTGCAACCTGCTGGCCAACACTCTGCATCACGAAGTCGCCTTCTCATCATATTTACTCTTTAATTTGTCGATCAGGCCATCCATGCCTACTTTCCGGATATCCGAGGCAAAACTGTTACGGTAGTTGGTAACCAGGCTAATGCCGTCGATCTTGATATCAAACACTTTCCAGATGTCATCCTTGATGCGCAATCGGTAATCAATGGGAATAGCCGGTCCGGTATCCTGCTTGATCTGGGTTTGTACCAGCACAGTACGTTTACCCTCAGCAGGTGGCTGATAAGGTAAATACTCGATTACCTGATTAGTGTACTCAGACAGGGAACGACCGTAAGTTCTCACCAGCAGAATTTTAAAAGCATCCACGAAGGCTTCCTGCTGGATTTCATTAGCATCTCGCCAGTGTTGCCCCAGGGCCAGTTTACTCATGGCACGAAAATCCATGTGTGGCAGAATAATGTCATTCACCAGCTCAAAAACTTTTTCTGGGTCTTTATCGTAAACGGACTTGTTGTTTTTCAGGGTATTCAACACCTGATCCGAGGTCTGCTTGATCAACTGTTGTGGAGTCAATGCCTCTGCCTGGGTCACACTGAACACAGACAGTAACAACATTAACAGTATTTTGTTATAAACTTTTTTCACCTAATAAATCCTCCTGGCCCCTGGAATAGAGTAGCTGACCAATCACCTGTTCAAAAGCCAGTGCAGGCTGGGTTAATTTGATCAGATCCCCAGAGTGAAGATATGCCTGTTCCGCGCCAGGATCAAGTCCAATGTAGTGTTCCGCCAGCAATCCGGAGGTAAGAACAATGGCCGTAGTGTCAACGGGAAGCCGATGACCCTGTTCAATCAACATGGATACCAACGCAGTATATCCGTGATTGTTGTAGTCTATGGCGCTAACCTTACCCACAACATCACCATCAATCATGATGGGCGAGTTGGTCTTCAAGCCGCCGATATTTTCAAATTCAGCCTTGATCAGATAATGGTTACTGGCAAGCTTGTCCAGTCTGGGCGTCAGGCTAAAAATAGCCACAACCACCAGAGACACCAGCAAAGCTTTCATAATATTTATAGTGCATGGGTTCATGTTCATCTGTTATTTTTTGTCTGTAACTGCTGTTATGAATAATCCTCCCCTGGCCAGCCAATCTAAGGGTCTTCTGATCAAGTCGTGATGATTTTATGCTGACTAAAAGCATCCAGATCCCCCCCCGAAGTTCGTTGCAATAGAATAACTACCACCCACTTGGTGACAAATCTAAACACTTTTATCGCAGCCTAAACTCAAGCAGACTTAAGCAGTGGTTCCCTAATAAAAAATATTGGATCACTGTCGAAATCGACCCTGGCCGGTAACTATTACATCTCACAATTTAGAGCTTATGTCAGTTACTTGTAGATTTTTATAATAGCCAGCCAGATGAGGATTGCTGTTAACAAGAGCACAGAAAATGAAGTCTGCAATGCATAAAAAAACAAATTGAAATGAAAAAATAAAAAGCCCGGACTAAAAACCCATGAGCTCGATCAGGGTTTTGAATGACTGTAATTTTTCGATGGCCAGGCGTTTATCCGTGAGCAATATGGCAGCCATATCGTCGGATTGCAGGTGCAGATTATCCAGCCAGTTCCTTTGCTGACGAAGATCTGCATCCCCCAGCTCAACTAAAGCCAGTGTTGGTGAATACCTGCCTGCGGCCTGCAATAATCTCACCGGCTGTTGCGTATCCGGTAACACATAAACCGGACAGGGCAAATCGATATCCAGATCGACATCACTGATCACACCCCCCAGAAAGACACCAAAATCCAGACAACCCCGGACAAATTCCCGCACATCCACAGATGGCGGATATTCCAGGTAAAATCGAAATCGCGCAGACAGCGCCTCACACCATTGCTCGACATCATAGTCATTCAGCCAATAATCCGCAGGCACCATCACCGCAGTGAACTCATTGGCATAGAAACCCAGACGCCAGTCCTGGGGACAATCACCCGGGTAAAATGAGTTTAGCCAATGCTGATGCTGCCAGCCATAAGCGCCCAGTCGCAATCCGTAATCACCAGTATCGGCCTCTGCATCAGAATCGTGTATCATTGCGTGCTCTGTTTTAGCTGAATAATAAAATACGTGGATATATTAATTGATATTGCCGCCATTTTGGCAGGTTTTGGCTTATTGATCTGGAGCTCCGACTTTTTTGTCACCGGGGCCTCGGCCACCGCCCGTAACCTGGGTGTTACACCTTTAATCATTGGCCTCACCATCGTTGGTTTCGGCACCTCAGCCCCGGAAATCATGGTCGCCGCTATTGCCGCCAGCGGTGGCAATCCGGGCCTGGCCGTGGGCAATGCCATTGGCTCCAACATCACCAATATTGCACTGGTTCTGGGGCTGACTGCCATCATCGTCCCCCTTAACGTGCATTCATCCCTGCTGAAACGGGAATACCCATTATTATTACTGGCTACCGTTCTGGCCTGCCTGCTGCTGGCCCTAGACAATCAACTGGACCGAATGGACGGCATGATCATGGCCCTGACCCTGGTAGCCATTTTATACTGGCTGGTGAAGCAGGCCATGACGCACCGCAGCACTGACCCAATCATAGAAGAATTCGAGCATGAAATCCCGGCTCATATGCCCATGTCCAAAGCCCTGATGCTGTTAGTGCTAGGGCTGATCATACTGTTGGCCAGTTCCAAATTACTGGTCTGGGGTGCCATCAATGTCGCCCTGTCTCTCGGTATCAGTGACCTCATCATCGGCCTGACCATAGTGGCCATAGGTACCAGCCTGCCGGAACTGGGGGCCTCCATAGCCAGTGTACGCAAAAATGAACCGGATATAGCCATGGGCAACCTGATTGGTTCCAATATGTTCAACACCCTGGGTGTGCTGGGCACTACCGGCCTGATCCAGCCCAGTGTTATGGATGCCGGCGTGCTCAGCCGCGATTTGCCATTGATGTTTATTCTCACCCTGGTAGTGTTTATTATGGCATTTGGCTTTCGTAACAAAGGCACCATAACCCGGTTCAAAGGCAGTATGCTGTTTGCCGTATTTATCGGTTATGAAACGCTGCTATTTTTCAGCGCCACCGCATAATGGAAAAGACATTGAATCCTGTACAATTAAAACGACTGGGGCTGGCGGTAGTCGAAACCGAACTGGCGGCCATCGAGGCCCTGAAGCCCAGAATCGATGACAGCTTCGCCCGCAGTTGTGAACTGATGATGGGCTGCGAAGGCCGCGTGGTCGTCATTGGCATGGGCAAATCCGGTCATATCGGCAATAAAATTGCCGCCACTTTAGCCAGTACCGGCACCCCGGCATTTTTTGTTCATCCCGGTGAAGCCAGTCACGGCGACCTGGGCATGATCACCGAAAAAGATGTGGTGCTTGCCCTGTCCAATTCGGGCGAAACAGGTGAAATTCTCACCATCATCCCCATTATCAAACGACTGGGCGTGCCGTTAATCAGCATGACCGGTAAACCCAACTCCAGCCTGGCCCGTGAAGCCGATGTTAATATCGATGTGGGGGTGGAAAAAGAAGCCTGTCCGTTGGGACTGGCCCCTACCTCCAGTACCACCGTATCACTGGTCATGGGTGATGCCCTGGCGGTGGCATTGCTGGACGCCCGCGGATTTACCGAACAGGACTTTGCCCTGTCCCACCCTGGCGGCAGCCTGGGCCGTCGCTTGCTACTGCATGTCTCCGACATTATGCACACCGATGAGCAGATACCCAAAGTGACCATAGACGCCAGCATGCGCGACGCCCTGCTGGAAATGACCCAGAAGAATCTGGGCATGACCGCCGTGGTCGATGCCGATAACAAAATCCTGGGCATCTACACAGACGGCGACCTGCGCCGAACACTGGATAAAAACATCGATGTACACAGCGCCGGCATCGATCAGGTGATGACCCGACACTGCAAAACCACCCAGCAGAATAAACTGGCTGCAGAAGTGTTGAAGCTGATGCAGGACAACAAGATAAACGCCATGCTGGTGGCGGATGACGAGAACAAACTGATCGGTGCTTTCAATATGCACGATCTGCTCATGGCAGGTGTAGTCTGACATCAGCACTATAAACAAATAGCTTACGATAATTCACGCATTCGGATCAGCACTAATATCACAACAGCGTCCGAACCCAGGGAGCAGAGGTTTAAACCATGCAAGACATTTTACAAAAAGCCGCCGACATCAAACTGGTCATCTTCGATGTAGACGGTGTTCTCACCGATGGTTCATTATTTATTGGTGACGACGGCCAGGAATACAAGGCGTTCAACTCCAAGGATGGCCACGGCATGCGCATGTTACAGGACGGCGGCGTGGAAATTGCTATCATCACCGGTCGTGTGTCCAATGTCGTGGAGCACAGGATGAAAGACCTGGGCATTAAACGGGTATACCAGGGCAAACGCGAAAAACTGCCGGCCTATGAAGAGCTGTTAAAAGAGGTCCAGCTACCCCCCGATCAGGTAGCCTATGTCGGTGATGACGTGGTTGACCTGCCGGTGATGTGCAAGGTCGGCCTGGCCATTGGCGTACAGGATGCCCACCCGCTGGTGAAACGTCATGCCCACTGGATCACCGAACGGGCGGGTGGCAAAGGTGCCGGTCGAGATGTGTGCGAAATGATACTGGCGGCCAAGGGTAAGCTGGATAACATGCTGGCATCCTACATCACTGGTTAATTCTGCCCATGAAACGAACCATCAGCCTCATTATCATCTCGGCATTGGCCCTGCTTAGCTGGTGGTTCCAGGACATATGGAAAGAGGCGCCCATTATTCAACCGAAAAAAGATCAGCACTTCCCCGATTACTTTATGGAAAACTTCACCCTCACCAATATGGATATCAGCGGCAGGCCCAGCTATATTTTGCGCGCCATCAAAATGCTCCACTATGCCGATGACAACAGCTCTGAACTGGAACAGCCACGTATTCAGTTTCTGAGTGACAAAGGCGACTGGACCATCACCGCAGAACACGCACTGATACTGGAAGACAGCCAGCAGATACAACTGAAAAACAATGTTCAGCTCAGGCGCAATGCCAGTGCCCTGCAACCCCCCATGGCCATAGACACCGATTATCTCAGCATCAATACCGAAACCGAAATCGCAGAAACCGAGTTCCTGGCGCAGGTCAGTAGCAAAGGCCTGACCATGACCAGTAAAGGACTGGTGTATGATAGCCGAAATGGAATTCTTAAACTGGTTTCCGAGGTTAAAGGCGTTTATGAAACAACTCACTAAAATCATACTGCCTGTTCTGGCCTTGCTATTGTCATCACCGCTGATGGCAAAGTCCTCAGATGCTGAACAGGCGATGTACATTGAAGCCGACTCGGTGGAGATTCGTGAGCAGGAAGGCATCAGTATTTATAAGGGCAATGTAATTATCAAACGCGGCAGCACACTGATAAAAGGCCAGTTGATACATATTTACCAGATCGATAATGTCATTGATCGCATCAAGGCGGAAGGTAATCCGGCCTCGTTCAAACAACTGAATGATCAGGACCAGGAAATTCTAGCGCAATGCCTGGATATGGAATACCAGAATTCAGAAGGCATACTGATACTGAAACAAGAGGCACTACTGGTGCAACATAATAATCGTTTCACCAGCGAACACATTGTTTACAACACCCGTAAAGATATAGTGCAGGCCGGCAGCGAAAGTCCAGATGGTAAACCCGGAAAACAACGGGTGACCATCACCATACAGCCCGAACCAGACAAACAAAGCGAACAACCATGAATACCCTTCGGGCAGAATACCTGGTCAAAACCTTCCGCAGCCGAACAGTGGTGGATCAGGTTTCCATGACCGTCAACAGCGGTGAAGTCGTAGGGTTATTGGGCCCCAATGGCGCGGGTAAAACGACTTGCTTTTACATGATGGTGGGATTGATTGCTGCCAATAAGGGGCGCATATATCTCAACGACAAGGACATTACCCGATACCCCATGCACACCCGTGCCCGTATGGGCATAGGCTACCTGCCCCAGGAAGCCTCGGTATTCCGCAAACTTAGCGTCGCTGATAATATCATGGCCATACTGGAAACCCGCAAGGACCTGAATCGCAAGGCCCGCAAACAGGCCATGCAGAAGCTGCTGGACGAACTTCAAATTGATCATATCCGCGAAAATACAGGCATTAGCCTGTCCGGTGGTGAACGCCGGCGAGTGGAAATTGCCCGTGCCCTGGCGGCCGCTCCTCGATTTATCCTGCTGGATGAACCTTTTGCTGGCGTAGACCCTATCTCTGTACTGGAAATTCAGCGTATAATCCGCCAGCTCACAGACATGGACATAGGCGTACTGATTACCGACCATAATGTCAGGGAAACCCTGGGCATATGCCAGAGAGCCTATATTCTCAGCTCCGGCCAGGTGATTGCGGAAGGCAGCCCGGAAGCGGTACTGGAAGACCAGCAGGTAAAAGATGTTTATCTAGGTCAAAACTTTAGTCTTTAATAGTGCTATCATTGAAACGTGGGCATAATAAATTGCATGGATTTTGCATATTGGGCTAATCTCTAATGTGTTGATGATGTGAATATCCAACAGGTTACCAGCTAAAAGTTTTACAATCAGAATGAAGCAAACTCTTCAACTCCGTATCGGTCAACAACTCACCATGACCCCACAGCTGCAGCAGGCAATCCGATTGCTGCAACTGTCGACACTGGAATTACAGACTGAAATCCAGGAAGTCATCGAATCCAACCCCATGCTGGAAATCGAGGACGACAATACCGATACGGGTCCGGCTGAAAACTCTGCGGATAACAAAGCTGCATCCAGCCAGGAAGAAACGACCAGCAACGATAGTCAGGTGACTGACAACTCGGACTCCCAGTCACTGGACATCAACAACAACCAGGAAATCCCCGACGACCTGCCGGTGGACAGTGCCTGGGATGATATTTATGACCTGCCCGTCAATAGCGGTAGCAGCGCCAGCAGTGACGATGATTCGGCAAGAGACTTCCTGGAAAACCAGAGTGGCTCCAGTGAATCGCTGATCGATCACCTGGAATGGCAGATCCATTTAACTTCCATGAGCAACACCGACCGATGTATTGCCATGGCTTTACTCGATGCCATTGATGAAGACGGCTATTTGAAAGAATCCGTGGAAGAGATCCTTGCTGGCCTGGTCGATGAGCTGGATATCGAACTGGATGAGGTCGACGCAGTGCTGCATTTGATCCAGCACATGGATCCTCTCGGTGTCGCGTCCCGCGACCTGCGTGAATGCCTGCTGATTCAGTTGCAGCAATTTTCACAGGATAACCAGCTGGTGATCAATGCCCGTAAAATCATCAGCGAACACCTGGAACTGCTGGGTAATCACGATTACGCCAAACTCAAACGCTTCACTCGGATGCCTGAAACCGAACTGGCGGAAGTGATCAGTTTCATTCAGTCACTGAATCCCAAACCCGGTGCCCTGATCGGCCAATCCTCCACCCAGTACGTGGTTCCAGATGTTTTTGTAAGCAAGGTAAAAGGCCGCTGGCGGGTAGAACTGAATGCCGATACCGCACCCAAATTGCGTATCAACCCCTTATACGCCAGCTATGTGAACCGCAGCCGTGGCAGTGAAGACAACAGCTTCCTGAAAAACAACCTGCAGGAAGCACGCTGGTTCATCAAGAGCCTGCAAAGCCGCAACGAAACCCTGATGCGTGTCGCCACCTCCATTGTCGAGCATCAACGTACCTTTCTGGAATACGGTGATGAAGGCATGAAGCCCCTGGTGTTACGAGACATCGCCGATGAACTGGAACTCCACGAGTCCACCATCTCCCGGGTAACCACTCAGAAATACATGCACACCCCCCGTGGTGTGTTTGAATTCAAATATTTCTTCTCCAGCCATGTCAGCACGGCTGATGGCGGAGAATGTTCAGCAACTGCGATCAGAGCCATGATCAAAAAGCTGATTGATAAAGAAGATCCCCGAAAACCGATGAGTGACAATAAAATTGCCGGTCTGTTGGTCGAACAGGGCATTAACGTGGCGCGTAGAACTGTGGCAAAATACAGAGAAGCCATGATTATTCCGCCATCCAATGAACGTAAGCGCCTCGCCTGAGGCCATAACCCAAGCTAAGGAGTCCTTATGCAAATCAACCTGACTGGACACCATGTTGAAATTACTGATTCACTTCGTAACTATGTAGAAGAAAAGTTAGAACGCATCGAGCGTCATTTTGATAAGGTAACAAATACGCACGTTATTCTTTCTGTGGAAAATGTCCGTCATAAAGCAGAGGCAACCGTCCACATGAGTGGCAATAATATATTTGCTGAGAGCACCGAAGATGATATGTATAAAGCCATCGATTCTCTGGTCGACAAGCTGGATAGACAAGTGAAAAAACATAAGGAAAAAATCACCAACCATCACCACAAGCAGCCCGAACTGCAGTGAGCATAATAGGTTAAGCAATGGACATTAACCGGCTAATTGCGCCCGACCGCGTCATCTGTCTGGATCAAATCAGCAGTAAAAAACGATTACTGGAAAAACTGGGACAGCTGCTCAGTTTGGGCGCCATTGATCTGGACCCGGCAGAAATCTTCAATAAACTGATTGAACGTGAACGACTTGGGTCCACGGGTCTTGGCCATGGGGTTGCACTACCCCATGGCCGCTTAGGCAATAACACCTCAACCGTAGGTGCCTTCATCAAGCTGGATAGCCCGTTGGATTTTGACAGTACCGATGGCCAGCCCACCGACCTGATATTTGCCTTACTGGTACCGATAGAACATACAGAAGAACATCTGCAAATACTGGCTTCCCTGGCCGGTATGTTCAGCGATGGTGAATTTTGCAAACAGCTTCGTGAATGTAAATCCGACGCAGACCTTTTCAAACTTCTCGCAGGCTGGTCAGCCACAAGTATTGCGTCCTGACCCGGAATCCAGATGCATAGCCAACTGACACCGCAGGATCTGTTTGATCATTTACAACAACACATCGACCTGCACTGGTTAGCTGGAAAACAACACGCACAACGCATCATTAAGCGCAACCTGCATCTGAATTATCAGGCCACCCTGATTGGCCATCTTAACCTGATTCATCCCAACCGGGTTCAGGTTATTGGCGAAACGGAATGGAACTATATAAATAAACTGCAGAAGTCTTCCCGTGAAGATATTCTGAAACAGATTTTTAATCGACGCACCGCTGCCCTGATCGTTTGCGACAACATACAGGTACCTGAAAATCTGACTGATCTTGCCGACTACAACCAGACACCCCTGTTTTCCAGCCAACTTAACAGCTACGAACT
>JBLYYN010000003.1:0-10072 GCA_048550535.1 Gammaproteobacteria bacterium | reverse complement strand
TACATTTCCTGCCTGATTTAGTTCAGATGTATATAGAGTTATATTGAAAAAACGAAGATAGGTATCGGTAGTCGTTTGATGAGGTAATCCAGAGATAAGTAAATGACCGTCATAATTG
Organism: Gammaproteobacteria bacterium; assembly: GCA_048550535.1. GTDB lineage: Bacteria > Pseudomonadota > Gammaproteobacteria > SZUA-229 > SZUA-229 > CBDULX01. Next base: position 9,954 of record JBLYYN010000003.1, on the reverse strand, counting down.
ATGTTACCCGCATATTCGCTGTATTGAGCCAGCATACCGAACTGTTCATGTTCATAATGATAGGCGAAATTGATCCCGGGTAAGACGCCGGTTTCACCATCCAGGAATTTACCCACCGAGTCATATTCAGCATAGTCGAAAACATATAAGGACGGTGAGACTATAAAATTTTGAGCGCTGGCCTGTGCAATGTTGATGTATAACACAGCGGACAAAATGATGAGCTGATGCAGAGCTGGCATGTGATTAGTAGCAATAATCATGTATACAGTTTTGTTGCCAGACACTTTATAACAAACGGCGAGAGCAGTGTAGTCAGGGCAATAACAATGATCAGCCCGGCATAGATTTCATTGTTGATGATATTACTGGTTCGGCCGAGTTCGGCGAAGATTAAGCCTACTTCCCCTCTGGGTACCATGGATACCCCAATGAGTAATCTCTGAATTAGCGGTTCTCGAATGAATAAGGCTCCCAGCAACTTAGCCACTATCGCCACCAGCAACATGACCAGGGAAAATATCCAGATGAAAGGTGAAGACCAGTCGATTTCGCGTAAATTCAGCGATAAACCAACCACGACAAAGAAGATAGGGGTAAATAGCTGAACAATGGGCAGCATTTGTTGTTCGATAACGCTGGCGAAGGCCTCGTCGCGTCTAAGAGCTATTCCCAGAGGTAGAAAAAACCGTCGTGATAGAGCCAGTCCTGCGGCAAAACCACCGAGTAGTTCAGGCGCACCAATACTGTGAGCCAGCCAGGCAAAAAATAGCACCAGCGACACTATCGTCGTTGGAATCAGGCCAGGTATCTGGCTGTTGACTGCGAAGCGTTTAATGACAAAAGAAATCAGTTTTGCGGCTATGGGTGCCATTAAGAAAAAAATGGCAATGAATATAAATACCTTGCTGGCATTGATGAGGTTTATTCCGCCACCAGTGGAAAACTCATACAAAAGAGCCAGTAAAATAACGCCCAGTATGTCATCCAGGACGGCAGCCCCCAGTACTATCTGGCCAACTCCATGATGTTGCAATGACAGATTATTGAGTACGCGAACGGTAATGCCAATACTGGTGGCTGTGAGTGTACCGCCAATGAACATGGACTCCAGTAAACTCAAATTAAAAATGTGAAAGGCGGATAAAAACCCCAGGATTAGCGGCAGGACAAACCCGGATAGAGCCACAATAAATGATTTAAAGCCGGTATTTATCAGTCTGCGAATATCGGTTTCCAGGCCCACCTGAAACAGCAGCAAAATGATTCCGATACCGGCCATTAAGCGGATGGCGTCAATGGGTTGAATGAGCCCGAACAAGCTGGGGCCCAGTACTATGCCTGCCAGCAATTCACCAATTACCGGTGGGCTATGCAAGCGTGTCGCCAGTTCTGCAAATAGTCGGGCCGTTAGCAGAATAATCAGAAGATGCAGAAAAAAATCATGGGATTCCAAAGCATGCCCCGGCAGGTTTATGAATATGGGTAAATATTGTTCAGAATCTAACTAACTATAGCAGCCATGCAACATCGATTGGAATAGACAAGCCAGTCTACAGCTGCAATGCCGGGATTATATTGTTCTGGCTAAACAAATAAGGGTAAATGGTATAAAAATTAGTGTAAAGCCTGGCTGTGAGTGGCAGAAATGTCTCCATCTGCTACTTTATTATGTATGGGTGCTCAGGTGTCAGAGTGGTTTTATACATTGAGATTCGCATCAGAGCTGAATTCAGGGGTTTAAAACTAATAAATAACAGCAGGTACCAAAATGCAAACCGCCAAAGACCTGGTCAATAACAGCATAAAATTAATCTCCTTGCCCGATGCCTATTTGAGGTTAAAAAGCGTCATTGATTCACCTAATTCCTCTATGGCCGATGTGGCACAGGTCATTAGTCAGGATCCCAGCCTGACGACGCGATTACTGAAAATGGTCAACAGCCCATTTTATGGCTTTGCTTCGAAAATCGATACCATATCACGAGCTATTAACATGCTGGGTACTCGGCAGGTTCATGACCTGGCGCTGGCCACCACGGTGGTGAACAATTTTTCAGGATTTACCAATGACAGTATGAATATATATGATTTCTGGATGAACAGTGTGTATTGTGCCTCCGCTTCACGTTTGTTGGCTTTTTACTGCGATGGTATAGATACTGAACGGCCCTTTGTGGCCGGCCTGCTGCATGATATTGGCCACCTGGTGATGTATCAACAAATACCTGAAGAAACAAAGGAGGCAGCAGAGCTGGCAGAAGATGAACAGATCAAGCTTTACCAGGCAGAAAGAGAAATACTGGGTTTTGATTATGCTGAAGTGGGCGCTGAATTAATGAAGAAGCTGGACTTACCTGAAAGCCTGAGACAGGTAACTCAGTATCAACTAGAGCCGAATAAGGCTAAAGCCGATTTCAAACTGGAAACCACCATTGTACACATAGCCGCTCAGATCGCAGGCGGAGCCATATCCGATAAGCCAGTCACTGAAGATCTGGAAGTGGCAGAAGCGAGCTGGAGTATTACCGGTCTCAATCCGGAAGTATTGCCCAGAGTCAAAGAAGAAGCCGATCAGCAGTGGCAGATGTCTATGGATTTGATTTTTACCAAGAAACCAGGGTCTTAACAAAGTCGTAAGTCGTAAGTCGTAAGTCGTAAGGCTATATGGTGCATAAATAAATAGGGACACTCTTTCAGTAGCGATTTCGTGAGCCGCTTCTTTTGGTGCTCGTTTAATCCTGAGTCTCAGTTTGTTCAGGAGCCTATGGCTTCTAAGGATTTATTATGTATCAATTTCTACACGATATTGCCCGGCGTCCGGAGCCTTTTTCTCGGTATACGGCGAAGGAACTATGGACGCGTCCCTATCTTGCTCGCCAGATGCTGAGCTTCCATCTCAACCAGGACACTGACCTGGCGTCACGCAGATTCGAGGCTATCGATCAGGTTGTGGACTGGATTGATGCTCAATTGAGCTTGTCTGGAAAGCGTGTATGTGACCTGGGTTGTGGGCCAGGGCTTTATACTCTGCGCTTCTCAGCCAGAGGGGCCGATGTCACCGGTATTGATTTCTCTGCAAACTCTTTAGACTATGCCAGGCTCAAAGCCAGGGAAGAACAACAGTCAATTCGTTACATAGATGCCGATTACCTGTCCGATGAGCTGCCTGCTGGTTTTGACATAGTGACGCTGCATAATATGCTCAAACCCGGCGGGCATATTGTGCTTGATGTTGCGGGCGTAGCTTCTATGGCAGGTAAACAGGACATGTGCATAATTGAAGACCGGTTTATGAATGGCTTTTGGGCGGCAGGTAATTATGTAGGCATTCAGCGCAGTTTCATTTATCCAGAACAACAGATATCACTTGATCGTTATCTTATCGTGGAACCTGATGAAACTTGGGAGATCTTCAACTGGTTCCAGTACTTCAGCGCCGATAGTATAGAGCTGGAATTGAAAAATGCTGGTTTTGTAATCAATCAAATGGTGGCAGATCTAAATGGTGAGCCACTGAAGCCGGAAAGTAATTTGATAGCTGTCATAGCCAGTGCAGGGTAATGGCCAATCATGCTAAGCATAGTCTTTGCTAATATGAGAAACAATTATGATCTGCTCCGGATTGTTTCGTGTCGTTTGTTTCATTAAGTTATGGTGTTGTGTCATAAACTGTTAGCTTTAAAGAATGAAAAGGATTCGTGTGAAAACAGTATTTAGTATATTTCCAGTTATCTCACCAATTTTGGCATATGCAACATGTCCAGCAGACAAGCCGAGTTTAATTAAAAACTTCGATACAGAATTAATAAAATAACAGCGCGCAAAATATAAAAAAACGAAAATGTTATGGATGGTTTGATGGCTCGCTTTTAACAGAACACTAGCTGCTTAGGCATATATGAATTGAATGAACTGGCCACCCCATACCCTGAAGCAGGCGATTAAAAGTAATAGTCCGCAAATGAACGCAAATAAACGCTAATGTTTTATTTGTGTGCTTAAGGCGCACAACACAAAGATATTACTTGTTTCAAGCCGTTCTCAGATAAAAAAGGGGGGCTGTTGCCCCCCCCCTGTCAATTGCTGGCGTAACTAGTTTAGTTTCGAGTGGAACCTGCCTCCTTGCACGGTCTCCTACTCGAGCCTGTCCTGCTCTTGGATCCGAGCCTGGTGTTGGTGAGGGAGCTGCTGGCTATGGTAAATTACGTACGACCATAGCATTCTGGGCTACCTCCAGCGTAGCTACTGCATCCCTTAGTCTATTTCGATTGCCATTACGCGAAGCAGCATCGAGGTAGTTACGTGCCTCTCTGAACAAAGGTACGGCGTCTGTGATGTGCAGGTCGACCGGATCCAGAAGTTCAATCGCATCATCCACCTCAGCCAGGGCCAGACTTGCATTGGTCTTTCTGTCGGCAGGGGAACTTAGATCCAGGGCTTTGCGGGACAGGGTGATGGCTGATGCCGCATTGAAGTCTGCCCCCATAACACGCATGAAACGGGCCACGTTGATGATCTGGGCGCCGTTAAGTGGCACGATAGCGGGTAGAAAAGTTCCATCGCGAAGGTGCCGGTTGCTGGCGTAGAATGCGACGGAACCTTCCACTGTGTTGATCTGATGCCCGTGGAAGAACGGCGGGTTATCCATGGCCTCGAAGACCGGTGGGACGTTGAAGCGATTGTCCGCTACCCTCAGATCTCGAAACCGACGCGGCTCACCAATGCGGAAGTCGAACCCGTTGTCGAAGCGGTTGTCACTGCATCCACGGCTTGGCGTTGGTACCGGTTCCTGATCGTCGGGCAGGTCAGCCGGGAGCAGAGGCACTGCAGCCAGTCCCTGGTTGAAGCAATTACCGCGAACGCTGAGGTCGTCGTCCACCTGGACGATGACGTCGCCGGCCTGGTCAGCCAGACGCTCCACCTGCGGGCCAAAGGAGCGGTTGTGACTCGGGATACTGCCACCGGCCGCGATCAGGTCAGCCAGGTCATGGTTGGGCGTCACCCCCGGCGGGAACGGAAACTCAGGGTTGGTGTTGCCACCGCCGTTGAAATGACAGGCGTTGCAGTTGAGAGCTGGCCTGCCATCGTTCGGGTCGGTATCGAACACGTTGAAGCCCATGTAGTTGAGTCGGCCACGATCGGCCACCTCATCCACGAGCTGAATGTCGTTGATGTTCTGGTTTTCCTCTTGCCGTCCTAGAGACAGCATGAAGGCCTCCAACGCATCCAGCTCATGCTCCGTGGCGAAGCGGAAGTCCGGCTGCCTCGGGATGCCGTTTTCATCCGTATCAAACGCGGAACGCTCCATGGTCAAGGGGAAGTGCTGGACAATGGCACCAATCGCAAAGTCCCTCAGAGAGCCCGTAAGTTCCCTGTTATTTGACTCGAAGAAATCCTCCTGGTAGCCCGTGGGCGTACCGTCACCGCTCCATCCTGTGCGCTCGGCGAAGACCAGGTCTAGCGGGTCCACCGGCAAGGTACCGTCGTCATTGTTTATCGGGGGCGGAGCGAGGGTGGTACGCATACTGAGTACGTGCTGCGGTGCACGCATGGCGACACGGTTCGTGAACTGCCCGTTACGATTCCTGAATCCATCGAGGTTTTCCAGGATCAGTCCCAGCTTGCGCATCAGTGCCGGTTTCTCCATTTTGAATTCATTGAACAGGGGATTCGGAGATCCATCCGGCCGAAACGCCTGCTCAACGATAAACAGTGGGTCTTCAGGCGGTAGGGCGGCGATGGTCTTAAGCCCCAGCGCCATGTTATCGTCCTCCTTATGGCAGGTGCCGCAGTTACGGCCGTTGCCGTCGAAGGTCTCGTTGAAGAACAGATTCCTGCCGAGATTGACCAGGTCCGAATCCAGATTCGGGAAGAAATTCGGCGGAGTGATACCCGTTGCATGGGCAGTGTTGATTAATGAAAAGCCGTTGTGTGAAACTTGTTTCCTGGGGGTAGAATGTTTGGGGTAATGATACATTTTCTGAAACAGTGAGGTGGTTCCGTAAAGAACACCATCCTGGCCCGGTGTTCCGTCACGTCGTGCTAACACAATCATGTCCAGCTGGAATTCTGCAAGACTTTCAATCTTTGCATCCAGCCATGCTTTATCTCCGTCGAACTGAAGGCTACCAACTTTCAGCATGTGGTCACCTTGTTCCGGTATCACCGAGCGGCCAAAACCAGGCTGGTTATCTACCAGCCACACGTCAGTAATGTCGGTGTCCTCAAGACCCTTGATCCGGACGCTCACCGTACCCTTCTCCAGGTTTAGCTGGGCTATGCCCTTGGCGTTACTGAATTCGCTTGATAGACCCCGGGTCCACAGCATGGTGAGCACCGGACCTGCTGGCTCATTAGCGCCGTAACCTTCAGACCATTGCTCATAGTTTTTTTGTAAGTTGCTGACCGATGCGAGACCTGCTACTTCTGATGTTGTTTTCGGCTCGGAGGTTGACCATGGGGGAACTGCGATGATCGTATACGCGCCTAAAAAAAAGATCAGGCCAATGCTATAGCGCGTTAAATTTCTGCGTATGTCTCTTTTGTTCATATCTGGATGCCTCACTCGTTATAGTTCGTGTGAATATTCGCTTTATGCGAAAATGCCGATGATCACAAAACATTTTATTTAAAAGATCATTTCAACCCACATAGAAATGTTGGGTTGTGTAGATGACGTTAGTTGTCGTCAGTTTGTCTTTCCGAGAGGACGCTCACATTTTTAAATGAAGTGATTCTCAGCGCCTGGCTTCTAAGCGCATAATTATTTTTCACAAGCCAATTATTTCTAGAGTTGGCTCACAGTTTTAACTAAACGGGTTCGCGGAACCTTAATTGTTATATGCAAAATAATTTTACACTATCTCTTTGTTTGGCTGGTCTGCTGGCAGTTTCAATTGAAAAATCCACAACATTTGAAAATTATGCGCATTAATATTTGTCACGTTATTTTTGTTTATCGAGGCTCTTCACAATTTTAATTAAAATGATCCGTAATAACTGAAAATTTTGCGCATAAGTAATTGGTGATAATGTTTTATTAAGAGATGGCCCGGGATTTAATTATGATAGATACTCATGTGATTTATGCATTATTTTCTGGGTGTATTTGTTTATTATAAATAAATAACGTTTTCAACTGCTACATAAGTAATATGAGATGGTATAACTTTATTGGTTGTACGTTGATTGGTTATTAAAGAGGTGCGAGATTTTCAAATACAGATGATGGATTTTTATTGTTGTGTGAGATATTGAAAATTGTTACATGTTCAGTTGAGCAATTAACTTAATGTTGCAGTCATTGCTGAATGCGCGGAATAATGTAATTGATGCTTGTTTAGTCAACTGTCATTGGCTTGAGAATATGTATGCTTAAAAATGTCCACTGCGCTAATACACCCAGTGAACATTAAAATTGCTATTGCTATTGCTATTGCCTGTGCATGGTTATGGCTAAACACAATGCCTGTTAGGTCGCCTGATGTGCTCGGCGACCAACAGGTGATGGGAAAATGCCTCACTTCGTGAAAAACCTGAATATTTATTATCAAGGTCTACTACAATCAGACTTAATCAGAGGTTCCCAAATGTTACCCACTGACTTGATTAAGTCAGTGTATATTTATTCGCCTCTATCTCAGAATTTATCCAACTTGGGCATGATGGGTGCTAGTGTTATAGTGGCTGCAATGTTTTAGAGCCTGTTAGTCGTTTATTTAGTGAGGAATTTAATGCCACAATTTAACATGGGCCAGCTAATCCGCTGCTGTATTCTGCTTCAGTCGTCAAGTTAATTGCGGCCTTGTGTGAATCAATAATCATTAGCAGATGTCGATGCATATAGTATATAAAGCACAAAATATTACCGAGGCCCATATTGTTGATGGGCTTTTACGCGCTAACGGCATTGAGTCTCACGTTGGAGGTCATTATTTGCAGGGAGGTGTTGGTGATCTGGCTGCATTCGATTTTGCCAATATACATGTTGCAAATAAAGATATAGCCGTAGCGAATGAAATTATTGCAGAGTATGAAGGGAATAAAATATCAAGGACTGTTGAGCCAAATAATAAATCCACTTCAAGATCAGCAAAACTATTGATTACAATATTTACACTTATTTTTACAATACTTATTTATTACTTAATGTCATAGATAGTCAAGGGCTTATTGACTCAATAAAGTTCAGCCATAAAAAAGCGTGGGTTTGGGCCGGCATAAAGCAGCATATCATTGTTGAAAATGTAAGCTGTCAACATGATGCCAGGCTTGAATATAACTTCTTGCCACCTGTTATCATATAAAAAAAGGGGAGCAATTGCTCCCCTTTAATTGCTGGTTTAGTTTCGAGTGGAGCTTACCTTCTTGCTCGGTCTCGTACTCGACCCTGCCCTGTGCCCTGGTCCTGTTCTGCTCTTTGACCCTGTCCTGCTCCTCGGCCCCGTCCTGCTCTTGGGCCCCGGTCTGACCTTGGAGCTGTAGCTGGCACTGCTGATCCTGCTGCGGCCCCTGGTGAACTACGTGTCACCATTGAATTCTGGGCTGCCTGCAGGGTAGCTATTGCCGCGGTCAGTGTCTTGCGATTGCCATTACGCGAAGCAGTCTCGAGGCGATCACGTGCCTCTCTGAACAAAGGGACGGCGTCTGTTATGTGCAGGTCGACCGGATCCAGAAGTTCAATGGCGTCATCCACCTCAGCCAGGGCCAGACGTGCATTGGTCCTTCTGTCGGCGGGGGCTCTTAGATCCAGGGCTTTGCTCGACAGGGTGATGGCTGACGCCGCATTGAAGTCCGCGCCCATGACACGCATGAATCGAGCTACGTTAGCGACCTGTGATCCATTCAGAGGAACAATGGCCGGCAGGAATTCTCCGTTGCGGAGGTGTCGATTGGTGGCATAGAAGGCGACCGCACCCTCAATCGTATTGATCTGATGCCCATGGAAGAAGGGTGGGTTATCCATGGCTTCAAATACCACTGGCACGTTGAAGCGATTATTTGCCGCTCTCATGCCTGCAAGCTCATCGTCGAAGCCAAACAGGTAACCGTTGTCGAATGGATTGGCATCGCAACCTTCGCTAGGTATACCTACCATATCTCCTGGCAGCAGGGGTACTGCAGATAGACCCTGAGTAAAGCAGTTACCGGCAACACTGGGGTCATCGACCACCTGGACAATGATGTCACCCGCCTGGTCTGCCAGACGCTCCACCTGGGGTCCAAAGGAACGGTTATGGCTCGGAATGCTACCACCATTAGCCGCCAGATCTGTCAGGTCATGGTTTGGTGTAACACCGGCCACGAAGGCGAATGTCGGGTCTGTGTTGGCACCACCATTAAAATGACAGGAGTTGCAGTTTAGCGGTGGGCGATTATCCGTTGGATCAGGATCGAACACGTTGAAGCCCATGTAGTTGAGTCGACCGCGATCGGCCACTTCGTCGCTGAGGGTTAAGGTGTTCAGGTCATCATTTTCCTCCTGCCGACCGATGGACAGCATGAAGGCTTCCAGAGCATCCAGTTCAGCTTCAGTAGCGAAGCGAAAGTCCGGCTGTCTTGGGTTGCCATTTTCATCCATGGTCAGTCCAGAGCGCTCCAGCGTCAGGGGATAATGCTGGATAATGGCACCAATCACGAAGTCTCTCAGTGAACCGGTAAGATCACGGCCATTGGACTCAAAGAAGTCTGCGTGAAAGCTGGTGGGGGTACCGTCGCCCGACCATCCTGTGCGTTGTGCAAAAACCAGGTCGTTGATATCCAATGGCAAGGTGCCGTCATCGAAGGCAATCGCGGGAGGAGGCGCGAGGGTTGTGCGTAAGCTAAGTACATGGTTCGGTGCACGCATGTTAACACGGGTGGTGAAACTTCCATCAAGTTCTCTAAACCCGTTAAGATTTTCCAGGATCAATCCCAGCTTGCGCATCAACGCCGGTTTTTCCATGCGGTAAT
>JBLYYN010000002.1:0-20473 GCA_048550535.1 Gammaproteobacteria bacterium | reverse complement strand
GGTGGCTTGCTTTACGACCCTACCCCAGGGTCGTTTTTTTTTCAGTGAATGGGGCAAATATAACAATTATACCATAGATAAAAGGCGTATTAATAAAATATATATGAGTTGGAGAGCGTAAAATTATCAGGGGGCCGCATCGTATTTCCTTATACGTATATGTACCGATAGAAAGTTCCCTTAAGAATAAATATAGTTAATCTATTATGGGTGCATGTAGAAAAAAATGTGTGTGTAATCGAATAATCCTGTATGACACTTGCGCTCATAATAAAGAATTCGTCAGCAGGGAAAGTGAGGGTGTCTAGTAAAGATAGCTAAAAAAAGCAGCGATGAAGACTGGAATCGACAAGTTGTGAAAATCTGTTGTTTCACCGGAAGAACGTCTATTTATGATAGATGAAGCAGTATATATTGCCGCGCGCAAAAGCGGGGTTGCCAGGGTGGTGTTAGAAATAAATAAAATATTTATGATAGGTCTGACCTATCGATGTAATAGAAATAAACAGTTATATCATTTTTCAATCTAAAGCTATGATATAGCTTATCAGTATTATTAACTCTAAAGGTGATCCAGATGGAAAACGTCGAAGAAAAGATAATTACATTCCCTCAATTAAATAAACCAGCCCCAGCTTTTGAAGCAAAAACAACTCATGGTGTAAAGAAGCTATCTGATTACCAGGGAAGATGGCTTGTATTGTTTTCACATCCTGCTGATTTCACTCCTGTATGTACTACAGAGTTTATGGCTTTTGCAAATCATCATGATGAGTTCCTGGCAGAAGGCGCAGATTTACTTGGTTTGTCAATTGACAGTTATTACAGCCATGTTGCGTGGGTACGCAATATAAAAGAAAAGTTTGGAGTAGAAATCAAGTTTCCTATTATCGAAGATCTATCTATGTCGGTGGCTAAGTCATACGGAATGATTCATCCGGGCGCTGCAGACACTTCGGCAGTTCGAGCAACATTCATAATCGATCCAGATGGTGTTTTAAGGGCCATGGTTTACTATCCAATGACCAATGGACGCTCAATCCCTGAGTTTCTCCGGGTTATCAGAGCTCTGAAAGCTTCAGATGAACATAAAATCGCAACACCAGAAGGTTGGCAACCCGGTGATAAAGTAATTGTTCCACCACCTCAGGATGCTGATGCTGCAGAAGCCCGTATGAACGAAGGCTATGAGTGCACAGACTGGTATTTCTGTAAAAAGGAAATGTAATTATCTGAAATAATTTCTAACAATCACATCAAATGGATTGCCCAAATCTGCGCCGCTTAGCTAAGCAGATTTGGGCATCCGCTCAGGCATGGCGATTTGCAGCGAGACTAGCTGGAATCCGTGATTGAGATCGAGAAGATGCTGAAGGAATAAATCAGCTAATTGCCGATTACAGTTTATCCATTAATATTATTTTTTATCTTTATTTCCTTCCAACAGCCGGTGATGATAAGAACTTTCCCGAAGTAGTTTTGCGCCACATTCGGGGCATTTTTCATCCTGGCAGCGAACACCACTGTGGTGGGGTGTTTTCTCGGCGCATTTTGGGCAAATGCAATACCCACCACTGCCCATATCATGTCTGCGCTTTTCTATCATGACGGGTTCTCCTGATAGATTCATTTATTTGTATCAATTGTCATTGATATATTAAGCATTTTCTGAATTTCTGAAAAATATTTCCACTACTGACGGTCTGTTGTCTAAGAGCTGTGCGCCAATATCTGCATCACCCGTTCGAGTAGCATGGGTTCGACGAAGGGTTTTTCAATGAAATCCACGGCACCGGCACGCATAGCGCGAACTGCCATGGATACATCATTGCTCTGAGTCAGTATAATCGTTGGTAGTTGTTTATTTAGCTGGGTGAGTTTGTTAATTAAGCCAAGGCCATCGGTGCCTGGTAATGACATTTCGGTGATCAGGCAGGCATAATTCTGGTTGGTGAATTTTGTTAAAAAATCTTCGGCACTGGGAAAGGTGTCGACGTTTACATCATCACTTTCAAGCAGGAAAACAAGACTGTCACGAGTGATTTCATCTGGCTCTATAATAACCACTGTTGAAGCATGATGATCTACTAAAGTTGTTGTGTCTGAGCTCGACATGGTTTGATTGATAGCTCACATAAAAATAACAGTTTATAAAAAATAAACAGGATATCTGTTTAAAATGGTTTATAGCATAATGTCCTACCTGCTGCTTTTCAGTAAATAAGGAATTGTACGTACGACTGCTTTAATATTTAACGAGACGACAGATAATTGACCTGCATAAGCATACGTACAAGCTGTGCGAGGGAACGAGCCTGCATTTTTTTCATTACCCGGCCCCGATGTATTTCAACCGTGCGCTGACTGATATCCAGATCACTAGCAATCACCTTGTTGGCCTTGCCTTCCGTCATGAGTAGCATAACTTCAGTTTCACGCTCGGTCAGCTCGGTAAGACACTGTGAAATTATCTTTTGCTCTTCAGTTTTCTGGAGTTTCTCGGAATATTCTTTCAGTACCTCATCAATACGCTGCAGAAGCACCTCGTCCTGGAATGGCTTGGCAAGAAAATCTGCAGCACCACGCTTAATGGCGTCAACAGCCATAGGAATATCGCCATGGCCGGTTATAAAAATAATCGGCAGGTTGAATTGCCTTTCGCTGAGTTCTTGCTGGAGTTGTATGCCATTCATTCCGGGCATACGAATGTCCAGTATCAGGCAGCCGTTACGGTCCTGAGTGTAAGTATCAAGAAACGCCTCACCGGAAGGATAAGTTTCTACCTGATATCCAGCAGACTCGATCAGCATGCCTAGTGAGTCTCGTACTGCTTCATCATCATCGATAACATATACGGTTGCATCTGTTTTCATAATTTCATTCTCCAGTGACCACCGGCAGGGTAAAGGAAAATACGCTGCCCCCTGCAGAACGGGGCGTGTAATTTAATTCACCGCCGTGGGAGCGAATAATGGTGCGACTGATAGAAAGACCCATGCCCATCCCCGTTGCTTTAGTTGAAACGAAGGGATCAAAAATCTTTTCGTCAATATGTTCGGCAATACCTGCGCCATTGTCATCTACAGAAATAAGGACCTTATTGTCTGTATCAAGACAGGAAGAAATGCAGATTTCGGCTTGCAACGGTCTGGCGGCGATTATTGCATCTGCGCCATTTCGGATAAGATTAAGAATAACCTGCTGGATTTGTACCGAGTCTATGGACACCGCGGGTAGATTTTCACTGAGTTTCAGCAATACCGATATACCGTTCATAGCTGTATCAAGTTCCGCCAGTTGTACGACTTTACGAATCATCTCATTACAATTCACCCGTTCATGTCTGCTTTCGCGTTGTTTGATAAAGTCACGCAGCTTTCTAATGATGTCACCTGCACGTAATGCCTGATCACTAATTTTCACAAGCGCGTCTGCCAGTTTTGGTGATGTCGGATCTGTATCGAATAGCCTGCGACATGCCAGTGCGTAATTTGCAATGGCTGTTAGCGGCTGGTTGATTTCATGGGCAATACCGGCGGTCATTTCGCTCATGGTACTGAGGCGGCTAACATGGGCCAGACTTTCGCGCAGGTCGCGGGTTTCCTGCGCCATTGCTATACGGTCTGAGATATCGCGTATTACGGCAAGAAAGCCTATAGCTTGGCCATCCAGGTCCTTTATGATGGCACCGATTGACTCGCCGGGAAATACTTCGCCATTTTTACGACGGTAATTGACCAGATAGGGGGTGAGCATTACATTTGCCTTGCGATTGAAGCGTAGTTCTCCCTGGTGTTCGAATTCGTCTTTATTTTCGTATAGGATTTCTGCGTTCTTTCCGATAATTTCATTTTCATCATAGCCGAAGATCCTGCTGGTGCTCGGATTGGACATGAAGATCTTGCGCTCGAGATCAGCCACCATCAAGGCATCGGGAATGTCATTAAAGATGGCTTCCAGCAAAGCCCTCTGCTGCTGTAGATCATCTTCGGTTTGTTTGCGTTCGGTCACGTCGGTGGCGACAATCAATATTTCGCTGACCTGACCCTGATTAACACGGATGGGGATTTTATTGCTTTCTAACCACCTGTCCGGTTTACCCGGTATGGGTGATTTTTCGATCACCCCCAGCTTCGGTTGACCGCTACGAATGACCTCGAGGTCGTCTTGGTAATATCGATCAGCATGCTCCGGGAAGAACAGCTCGGTGGGCTTGCCGGCCATGGACTCAGCGCTAATACCTAATGCCTCCGCCGCGAGCCTGTTAACACGAAGGATATTATTCCTGTTATCTTTGTAAACGAGGCGGGCCGGTATGTTATCGATGATAATTTCGAGTTCCCGGTTAGTTTCCCGCAGTTGTAGTTCGCTTATGCGTAATTTCTGTTCAATCTGTCGTTGTCGGAATTCCAGCTGCTTGACCAGGAAGAAAACAAGCACACTGGTGAGGAGAATAAACAGCCAGCCCTTGTATATCCCAATCTGGATCATGGTGTCGAAATCCGCTACCAGATTTGTTAGGACAGTATCGGAAAGAATGATCCACAAAAAGCCGAATGCAAAGTAGATCAGGGTGATCCGAACAGCGGACCTTGTGCCGTTTGAAGTGCCAGTGTCATCCATCTTGATGCCATGTTTCTGTTTGTCGAACTGATCCAATATACCTCTATTCCTGGTCATTTGTCTTCTCTTTGTGGCAGGTACGTATAAGTCCTGATTACCAGTCTCCATCATTGGTCGTATAAATGACATATTCGAATAGTATAAGCGAGTTAGTTCAGATCAAATAAACTGTTTGAGACTAATGTCTTGAACTTGTCAATTTATTATATGAGACAAGAAATGATGAACAATCATCGCCATAATAAACGTATCGAAATGGGGCAGAAGCTGGATGTAGTGCTTTATAGCTATGGCAAGCCTGTCGCCAGTGGGAGAATAAACAACCTGTCCGCGGGCGGAGTGTTTATAGAAACCGCCTATCGACCGAATTCGTGTAAGCGTTATATCGAATTCGTATGTGTTTCAGATGATGGCAAGGTCCTGGCTGAACATCGTGTCAAAGCATTGATCATACACCGTACTCAACAGGGCTTCGGTTTGATGACCGATGATATCGGCTCCCTGCCTGGATTGATAAGGCGACTACTCAATACATCTCAATTACGACTACTCCACCAGGGGGTATCATGAATACACAGGATGAACTTCAGGCAACCATCGATGCGATGGTACAAAAGGGCAAGGGCATTCTGGCTGCCGATGAAAGCAGCCCGACTATTGCCAAACGTTTCAATGCTATTGCTGTTGAATCCACCGAGGAAAATCGCCGGGCATACCGCAGCCTGATACTGTCAACTCCGGGTCTGGGTGAGTTCATCAGCGGGGTTATTTTATTTGAAGAAACTCTCGAACAGCGCACGGATGATGGCATCAGTTTACCTGAGCTGTGCGCACAGCAGGGCATAGTGCCCGGCATCAAGGTTGATAAAGGTAAACTTCCCCTGGCCAATGCCCCGGGGGATGAAATCACCCAGGGCCTGGATGGGCTGGATGAGAGATTGCAGGGATACAAACAACAGGGTGCCCGGTTTGCAAAATGGCGTGATGTCTACCACATTGCTGAGACCACACCGAGCTGGCTGGCCATCGATGCCAATGCCGAAGTTCTGGCTCGTTACGCGGCTATTTGCCAGGCACAGGGTATAGTGCCCATTGTGGAGCCCGAAGTGCTGATCGATGGTGATCACAGCCTGAGCCGATGCGTGGATGTCAGCGAAGCGGTGTTTCATGCCGTGTTTCATGCCCTGCACAGGCACCATGTGGTTCTGGAACACATGCTGTTGAAACCGAATATGATGGTGCCGGGTAAACAGAACCCGCAAAAGGCAAGTCCGGACGAGGTTGCTGCGCAAACCATCAGAGTATTGCGTCGTACGGTACCTGCAGCCGTGCCCAGTATCAATTTTCTTTCCGGTGGTCTGACGCCGGAACAATCCACGGCCTATCTTAATGCGATGAACGGTTTACCCGCACAACCCTGGGAACTGAGTTTTTCCTATGGCCGTGCGCTACAGGAACCTGCCTTGCAGGCATGGAAAGGTGATGCGGCCAATGCCAGCCGTACCCAGGCTGCCTTGTATCATCGTGCCAAACTTAACGGCGCAGCACGTCGTGGTGAGTATAGTCCCACCATGGAGTCTGCCAGTGAGTGAATAATCTATACCTCGTGCGTTGAATATTCGCATAACAAAAAACCTTGTTCTGAGGAGGAACAATCATGAATGATAAAAAGAAAACTGATGTTACAGCATCAAAAAAAGGCCAGGACATTCAACATGTCACTCCGAGGTCTATGTTTAACCCGTTCGAGGAGATGGAGCACTGGCTTGAAAATGCATTCCCGGCAAGATGGCGGCGACGCTTTCGCGGTGGCTGGCCTTCCTGGGATGAATTCGCTTTGCCTTTCGAAGGCAGGGCACCCTCTGTGGACATCATTGATCGGGATAACGAGATTCAGCTGCGCGCCGAAATACCCGGCGTGGAAAAGAAAGACCTGGATATCTCGGTAACCGAGGATTCAGTCAGCATCAAAGGCAGCACAGAACACGAAGAGGTAGAAGAGAAGGGTGAGTATTATCGTCGAGAGACCTCAAGTGGTTCATTTTCTCGTACCGTGATGTTACCCAGTGAAGTGGATTCGTCTAAGGTCAAGGCAAAGTTCAAGAATGGCGTACTGGAGATGACCTTAGCAAAAGTAAAACAGTCCAAACGGCAGAAAATTTCAGTTGAATAGTATTGGCTGAAAGCCTTGATGTTGTAGGTTAATAACTGGAGCAGCGTTTCATTTCTATGAGCGCTGCAAGCTAACAGACAAAGGTTTAGTCAGGTTTATTGATCGTATTACAGATACGTTTAACTTGAGGTTTTTAAGTATTAAAGACGTATGTTGTATGTGAAATTATTCTGACAGGAAACATGTACGGCCATGAGCACCACGACACACTATATCCGCTGGTTTGACGAGATCAGTGTGGACGATGTACCCCTGGTTGGGGGCAAGAACGCCTCTCTCGGCGAAATGTATCGCGTACTTACTGCACAAGGCGTTCGTGTACCCAATGGTTTTGCCATCAGTGCCCAGGCCTATCGGGACATGCTTGATGAGGCCGGGGTCTGGCCGGCGCTGCACGCCTTGCTGGATGAGGTGGACACAGCCGATGTCGAGGACCTGGCCAGCCGCGCGCATCAGGCACGGGAGATCGTTTATGGCATCGGGCTTTCCGCTGCTCTGCGTGATGAAATTTTGCAGGCCTACCATTCGCTAGAGGAGGAATACGGTGCCGATCTGAGCCTCGCAGTACGCAGTTCCGCCACCGCAGAAGACCTGCCCACCGCCAGTTTTGCCGGACAGCACGAAACTTATCTGCATATCCGTGGCGACGAAATGTTGCTCGATGCCTGCCGGCGTTGTTTTGCCTCCCTGTTTACCGATCGTGCTATTGCCTACCGTATTGATCAGGGCTTTGATCACTTCAAGGTGGCGCTGTCCATTGGCGTGATGAAAATGGTGCGTTCGGACCGGGATGCCAGCGGGGTGATGTTCACCCTGGATACCGAATCCGGTTTTCGTGACGTGGTATTTATCACCGGGTCCTACGGCCTGGGTGAGAACGTGGTGCAGGGTGCGGTGGATCCGGATGAATTTTATGTACACAAGCCCAGTTTTCGGCGAGGTTACCGTGCGGTATTGAGGCGTGTGCTGGGCAAGAAAAAAATCAAGATGGTCTACTCCCAGGCAAAAAGTGGCGAAACCACCCATAACATAGCCACCCCGAAAGCCGATCGGGAGCACTTCTGCATCAGTGATGCGGATGTGCTCACCCTGGCCGATTATGCCATCAAAGTGGAGGATCATTACAGTGAACGAGCAGGTCACCCCATGCCTATGGACATGGAATGGGCCCGGGATGGTCTCGATGGTCAGCTGTATCTGGTACAGGCGCGCCCGGAAACGGTGGCTTCCCAGCATACCGGTTCCAGGCTGGAGGAATATCGCCTTAATGCGGGTGGTGAGTTGCTGGTGAGCGGCCATTCTGTCGGCGGCAAAATAGCCAGCGGGCGCGCCCGGGTGATTCCGGATGTACATCACCTTGCAGAATTTCAGCCGGGTGAGGTGCTGATTACCGACATTACAACGCCGGACTGGGGACCGGTGCTGAAAACGGCAGCGGCCATAGTCACCAACCGTGGCGGACGCACCTGCCATGCCGCGATTGTTGCTCGCGAGCTGGGTATTCCAGCGGTGGTCGGTGCGGAATCGGCCACGGAAATTATTCGTGACGGCGACAATGTGACGGTCTCCTGCGCCGGGGGTGATGTGGGCAAAGTCTATCATGGTGAAATTCCCTTTGATGTAGAAACCACCGATCTAAGCGATCTGTCCCGCCCGGCGACCCGGATCATGCTTATCCTGGCCAATCCAGATATGGCTTTCAAGACCAGCCTGCTGCCCAATGATGGGGTAGGGCTGGCCCGTATGGAGTTTATTATCAGCGACCAGATAAAAGCCCATCCTATGGCGCTGGTACATATCGAGAAGGTGCAGGATGCCGGTGAACGCGCCGAGATCGAACACCTTACCCGGGCTCATGCCAGGCCGGCTGATTATTTCATAGAGCGCCTCGCCGAAGGCGTGGGCACGATTGCCGCCGCTTTTTATCCCAGGCCAGTGGTGGTCCGTATGTCAGATTTCAAGACCAACGAATATGCCTCACTGTTAGGCGGGCGCTGGTTCGAACCGGTTGAGGCCAATCCCATGCTCGGCTTCCGCGGTGCCTCGCGCTATACACATCCCGATTACGCGGAAGGTTTCGCGCTGGAGTGTGCCGCCATGAAACGGGTGCGCGAGGTGATGGGGCTGGATAATGTCAAGCTGATGATTCCGTTCTGCCGCCGAGTGGATGAGGCTGAACGGGTGCTGGAAGCGATGGCGGCTCAGGGACTCAGGCGTGGCGACAATGGCCTGGAGATTTACGTCATGTGCGAGATTCCCAATAACGTTATACAAATCGATGCATTTGCCAAACTGTTCGATGGTTTTTCCATTGGTTCAAACGACCTGACCCAGCTTACTCTGGGTGTAGACCGTGATTCTGAAACCGTTGCTTTTGACTTCGATGAGCGTGATCCGGGTGTTAAGGAGATGATTCGGCTGGCCGTCGAGGGTGCCAGACGCAATGATCGGCATTCCGGGCTCTGTGGCCAGGCACCGTCCGACTATCCGGAGATGGCCGAATACCTGGTGAATATAGGCATCGATTCCATCAGCCTTAACCCGGATACGGTGGTCAAAACCACGCTGCATGTGCTGGATGTTGAAAAAGCTCTGGGGCGTAAACCACGAGTGGCCGATGGCTGATATAAAACATGATCAGCGAGGCTGGGACGCGATAACTTGCCATGGATGGTGATGATTCAACAAACCCTGTCAGCGATATTTTCGAATGAGTGTTATTGGCACAGTATACAGGAGATAAGCATGGCAACATTTATTGGGCTCATCAGGTTGACTGATCAGGGCCGTCGTCACGTAAAAGAGACCACTCAACGTGCGGAAGAATTCGATAGTTTTGTACAGCAGATAGACAGTTCTTTAAACGCCGTCTACTGGGCAATAGAGAAGCATGAGGTGACAGTTAAAGATATTTACTGGTCCCAGGGTCTTTATGACGGGATTATCATCCTGGATGCGCCGGATGCTGAGACAGCCATGTCGGTTTTTTTGCGCCTGGATTCCCTTGGCAATGTTCGAACCCATTCGTTTCAGGCGTTTTCGAAACAAGAGATGGCCAGGATAGTGGCGAAGCTGGAATGAAACCCTGTGTGCAGTATCCAGCCGATAAAGCTCCGCCTGGTTTGTGGTTAATCAATGTTAAAAAGAAAAGGAAAAAGCCGTGGCACAGATGAACGATCGCCTGCAAGAAGTTGCCGACCTTACCAAACGTCTAAAGAAAAATCACCCGGCTGAAATCAATGCATTCCTGAATTTTATGCAGAAAGCGGAATCCGGACCTGCACTGAATGCCAGGGAAAAAGAACTCATTAACGTTGGCATTGCGGTAGCAGCCCAGTGTGAATGGTGTATTGCGATGCATGTGAAACATGCTATCAAGGTGGGTGCCACACGGGATGAAATGATCGAGGCAGGATTCCAGGCCGTGCTTATGCATGGCGGACCGGCACTGATGTATCTGGTTCTGTTGTTTAAAGCGCTGGATGAATTTCTGCCGGAGGCGAGTTAATTCTGAAAACCGACATGTGGCATGGACTGCATAACTTCCATGAGAAGAAAAAAACAGTCTCTTGATAAAGACCGTAAATAATTTCGTGTAATGTTATTTCCGTGTTTATCGTAGTACCGGCATGCCGGTGGAGCTAGATGAACGATTTTTTGCTGGCAGCAAAAAGATCCAGAGTCATGAGAGTGCATTTGCCGTTTTATTCGACTGGATGCACTGATATTTGCTGCAGGCATCGGCGAGCACTCCGCCATTATTTGGGAACGTATCTGCCGGCAAGCAGCCTGGGTGATCCCGACCAATGAGGAGCTTATTATCGCTCAACATACCGTTCGCCTATTAGCTGAAAATCGTATGGCGGATAAGAATTAGATTATTAACAATAGTGCAGAATGGGCAACCAGTCGCCGCTGCATTTTTTTGAGCAAGCTCGCGTCGTCTATATCTGATGGCGCATAGTAACTCAGCTTGAAAGTGTTTTGCTTTTCTATTTCCTGCAGGGTTAATGTATCCAGATCCACGAACAGTTGCGCGAGTTCATCATAGCTCTTGTCCGCCCAGTCCGCAGCGATCGCATTCACCCAGGCTTCCCATGGACGCCATACATTATCGTGAATTTCATAGATGGTTATACCCACGTCGCAGATAGCATAATCCGGTACCGGGAGTTTGTAGTCGAGGATGTGCCAATTGTAAGGTGAGGTGATGTCTGCTTATATAAGCCAGGGTGCGCCGCCAGAGTGTGTGTAGCAACGGACGTGCCTGGGGAGATACACGGTTGCGTACTGTCGGGTAGCACGGTGTGGTCCAGCTCACCGCACAGTAATACCTTATGCATCATCCGACTCCTGCCTGAAAAGTGCCTGCCCTGCAAGTGCTGCATGACCCATTACCGCGGCGGCGGCGCTCCACGCCTGATATTGAGTGCCTTTGGCGGTCAGCTCCCGGCCGTGTACATACTCAGGAAAACTCCAGGGTTTGCCGTTCATTGGCAGGGCATTGGCGCGGTGGATACCCTGCAGAAAACGCGATGCCTGATCGCGGTACCCGCGCTTGGCCAGATCGACGACATAGAATCCGGTGACCATCTGCCAGAGGCCGGCATTGTGAAACTCGTAGGGCTGGTTCTTAAAGGTATAGGAAAAACTCATTTGCAGGTCTTCCCAATCACGGTCGACCGGTTCGATCACTGGGTAGAAGGCCGGCAGTAGCGACATACCGTCAGGGACAATGCGCTTATCGCAAATAAATCTGTCGACCTTTTCGCGTTGCTCATCGTTTGCCACATCCAGTAATGATACAAGAATGTTCGCCAGTGTATCGAAACGGTAGCCATAGCCCTGAGGAGAAAAGAATGACATCCAGTGATGACCCGCACAGTGGGGCGAGGCTGCGTCACGGCCCTTCTGATACAGCACCTCATGATAAACATCGTCCGGCATACTGTGGTGATCATTAAACCAGTAATTATCGCGAATCATGTGTTTCAGGTGCGTGCTGCGTTCGGCCAGGATATGGTCAGGTGAACCGTGCACATAGCGATGCATGGCACAAAATTCCTGTTGTGCCTGCAAGTACAGCAACTGATCATATAATACATAGCCGTGATGGATATATTCATCGGCCCAATCGCCGGTCTGCGGTACATAAAGCAGGCCTCGATTATTGAATTCCCAGGCGCCCAGCAGGAAGCGGACTTTTTCCAGCGCCGGCAATACCTTCTCAAGAAAATCGGTGTCGCCGCAGGTGCGCCAGTATTGCCCGCAACCAATGACATACCACAAATCGGCATCGATTCGTCCGGTGGTGCCACCATAACTGACGCGGCTGGCGGCGGTATCGACGTTGCTCGGGATCTCGCCGTGTGGCCCCTGATATTTGGTAAGCGTCAGCAGGGTGCGTCGAAAGGTCTCTATGAGCTCCTGGTCTTGCGACATTAGGGCGGCGAGTCCAACAATGACGCTATCACGAGCCCAGACCCGGCGGTAATTATCCCGCTCAGTCCGGCTGGCGATAAAGCCATCTTCGGTACTGCAGGCGTGCAACAGTTGAATGGCCTGCTGATATGCTTCGGCATCTCTCGAGTCCATTTGTGTTTCAATTGATGTGGGCTTGCTCATTATTGTATTTTCCCCGTTGTAGGCAAAAGGGTGTTGGTATTTGCTGCCGCCCAGGCCGTACCGACTGGACAGCAGATGACCTTCCAGCTAGCGTTAACAGGTGATTTCGGAAAGAATTTCCATCACCTGAATTTACTTTATCCGGTACAAGGTTTGCCAGGCCACTTTTGATAATAAACAGAAACGGGGTGGATGGCATGTAACAGCTGTCAAAAAAACAAAATGAGGATGAACAGGTCTCATTTGCATCCAGAATACCGCATCGAACAAAAACCACTGTATAAAAACAAAGCCGGCAATAGCCAGCAGGGACATAATCACAACGGCTAGCAGGGCATCGCGAAGCTATCAACTTTAAAGGCCTGGTACTAGAGCAGCAGTAACTTTCACCATCAATTTACCCGGAACCACTCATAATTCTCGGCCAGCGGTCATGCACCGCATCGGGCATTTCCGGTATTACGGTCACCACATACACTCGTTTTTCATCGTTATAACGTGCCAGTAAACCCTGTATCCACTGACCTTTGGTGAGTTCGTACCAGTGACTGCTGCCTTCGATGTCTTTTTCCATGAACTGGTCGAGCATGATTTTTACCGGCTTTGGGAACCAGCGATCCCATACGCCCTTGTTGATGGATTCCAGTCTTGCCCAGCCGCCCATGGGTAGTTCGCCGATCTGTTTTTTGCGCCGGCCCCAGGGCATGAGTTCTATTTCGCCGTCACGGGTGCGTAGGGGGAGTTTGGCTTTGGGATTAGGGAAGTAGCTGCGTATTACGCTGCCCCGGTAAGTGTATTCGATTCCACCACACATATTGCTGTACTCAAATGGATTGACGATGGCCGCTGGGTTTCCAGGAGGGCGCAATGACATTGGGCATACTGGAGCGATTCAGCAAACGCGCCGGTGCCAGGGTGAGTTCACCATAGCGGTCGTTGATCTGATCGATAGTTTCATTCAACTGTACTTGCTGTTCCAGCTCAAGGGGGTCGTCGGCAAACATGTCCAGTTGCAGGCTGGCGGGTCTGGGGTCCAGTGCGGTGACCTGGACCTGGGAAATACCCTCACCCTGCCAGTAACGATTGAGCACATAGCGGCACAGGCGAAACAGCAGCCGGCTGTCATTGCCTGGGGTGCTGAGTTTAGCCTTACTGCCCAGCCAGCCTTGAGGGCTGTTGATGGCGATGGAATAGGTCTGGGCTTCCAGATGGTAGCGCCGCAGCCGGGCAGCGACCTTCACCGACATGTGCAGCAAATAGGTGAGGATGACCTCTTCATCGAGGGTGTTGGGGGGCATTACCTTGCCGTGGCCGACGGACTTGGGATCAGCCACATCGGGGTGTATGGGGTCCGGATCCATGCCCTGGGCCATGTACCAGATGCGACGGCTGGGGTTACCGAAACGACGGGCCAGCACGCTGATGGGCAGTTTTTCCATATCGCCACAAACATACACACCGTACTCGGCCAGGAAGCGACCAATGCCCTGGGCAATGCCGCAGAGTTCGGTGACCGGTACCGGCTGTAAGCGCTCACGAGCTTCCCAGGGCGGGATCACGGTAAAGCCGTTGGGCTTGTTCAGCTTGGCGGCATATTTGGCGGTGGTTTTATCGCCGCTGATACCCACCGAGCAGAGCAGGCCGGAGGCATCGAACACCGCCTGTTGCAGCATACGACCGATGCGTACCGGTGAACCGTGCAGGCGTTGGCAATGGCTCATGTCGATGAAAGCTTCATCCACGGAAAACACTTCGATGTCCGGGCAGATGCTGCCCAGTGCCTGCATGATGTTACTGGACACTTCCGCGTAGATGTGGGGGCGGGAGGCCCGCTGCACTAAATCCGGTGCCAGCTGTCTGCCCTGTTTCATACGCATACCGGTTTTGATGCCCACAGCCCGTGCCTCGTAAGAACAGGTAATGATGCAGGTGCCCTGATGGCCGTTGGTGACCGCCACCGGACGCCCGCGCAGTTCAGGGAAATCGCGCATTTCCACCGAGGCGAAAAAGGCGTTCATATCAACAAGGGCAATGGCCCGCTCCCAGTGAACCGGGCAAGTGGTGTTTGTATCCATTGCTGTTCGACTCAGTAGCGGCGCATGGAGCCGACGAGAACACCTTGTATTTGTACCCGCTCGGGCTTATAGACCATGGTCGACAGATTCGCATTGGCCGGAATTAGCTGGATCTGGCCATTGGCCAGGCGCTTGAAGGTTTTCAGGGTGGCTTCCAGATTGTCGATCAGGGCCACTACGATATCACCGTTGTGGGCCTGGTTCTGCTGGCGAATGATGGCAATGTCGCCGTCCAGTATGCCGGCCTCGATCATGGAGTCTCCCTGCACCTTGAGCGCAAAGCGGCCCGGCCCCATGAAGAAATCCGCCAGGTTGATTTCATCCTGACCTTCTATGGCTTCGATGGGCAGGCCGGCGGCGATTTTGCCCAGCAGGGGCAGGCGGGTATCGGTTTCATCGTCCAGCAGGCGAATGCCCCGATGCCGGCCACTGCTGACTTCAATGTAACCGCCATCGATGAGGGCCTGCACATAACGATGGGCGACGCCACGGGAGCTGATGCCTATGCCCTGGGCAATCTCCTGCAGCTTGGGTGCGTAGCCATGCTGGGCCATATAATGCCGAATAAACTGCAGGGTCTTGCGCTGGCTGTCGGTAAGCATGGTGTTCTCGTTAGGTTCTCTATAGAGAAAGAATAGAGAACAATTTTGAGGAAATCAAGTAGAATTATCGATGGTTATTAAGTGCCTGTTTTTGCTAGGGAGCCTCTGATCAAGTATATAATGCTTCTGGCTTACAGGCTTGTTCGTGATCAAGGCATGGCTTTTCCTACACGGATGTAGGCAAGGGGCGTTAGCAGGATGCGGCAAGCTTTGAAGGCAGGTTGGGCACCTGTCGAAAAGTCATAACGCCGAGCGTGGACAAGCCTGTAAGCCTCAAAGGGCGTGCCCTGAAGTGCACATTTACTTCGTTACAAATCTGGTTAAGGACTAAGGCCATTAACTGCGCTTGCTTTCAGCGTCTTTATACCCGGAGGGTGTTGCAACTGTACACTTCAGGTCACGCAGAAGCCATCATATACTTGATTAGAGGCTCCCTTGAGTGGCTAAACAAAAGGAAGCTTTCGGTTCATGAAAGATATGACTCATGGTAAACAAATTATTAAACATTAACGGGCTGAGTTTCAGATGGTTGTTGCTGCCGTTATTGCTGGGGCTAGGGTTGTGGCTGGTGTTGCTACAGGCTGATCCCGTGAGTGATGCGATTATTGCCATGGAAGAGTTGCAAATGACATGGCTGGTAAAAGAACAGTCTCGCCCGGGGATTAGTATCAATGCCTTTACTAGCGACGGTTGCAGCGGTGGCATGTCCGATGCCTGGGCCTTCATGGCACAGGCCATACCGGCATTCCACCAGCGCCTGGGTGAACTGCCACCCTGGCAAGATTGCTGTGTGGCTCATGATCGCGTTTACTGGCAGGGTGAAACTGAGCAGGGCTACCAGCGTCGATTAGAGGCGGATAAAGCACTACAGGCCTGTGTTGAACAGGTAGGGGAGCAGAGCAGCGAAGCCCTGTCAAAGCAGTATGGCCTGACCCGAGATAAAGTAATACAGCTGTTTAATATTTCCGCTGGCATGATGTATCAGGCGGTACGCATGGGGGGTAAACCCTGCAGTTATTTACCCTGGCGCTGGGGCTATGGCTGGCCTCAGTGTTCACCTTATAGGGAGGTCAGTGATGAATAGTCAGCAACTGGAAAAGTACCGACAACTACTACTGGGCAAACGTGAGCAGTTAGAGGCTTTAACGGAAACCGGTGAGGCGGCTGCGCAAACTGTGGAGCTGGATCAGAGCAAGGTCGGGCGACTATCGCGTATGGATGCCATGCAGGCACAGGCTATGTCCATTGAATCCAATCGACGTCGTGAACAGGAATTGAATCAAATCGCAATAGCCTTGAACAAGATCAATGACGGTGACTATGGTTATTGCGTAAGCTGTGACGAAGTGATTGCAGAAAAACGTCTGGAGATTAGTCCAGCCGCCACTTTATGTATTGAATGTGCCAGCAAACTGGAATGAAATGGAGTCGATATGACCGATCAGTTAATGATATTGCCCAGCAGCAATAATGAAAAAACAAAGCTGTTGAAAATACCCGAAGATTACGAGAAACATGAAGTGTATCGGCTGGCTACGGGCATCATCGCCAGTGTCGAGGAGCGCATTCCCGATTATGACTGGGAGGATATTATCGAGGCGCTGGAACAGGCGGGATTCAGTGAAGTGCCTTTTGCCCTGGGGCCTGAAATCTAGCCAGGCTCAAAATAAGTCATTAAGCGAACGAACACAACGGGATAATTCTCACAGGTTTTTATATGTTTAAATCGAACGCCGATATACACCATATTCTGGGTGATTTTAAAATTGAAGAGAGGATGTTCCGCTTCAGCAGTTTTGTGCCTCGCCTGTATAACTACTGCAAGTCATTAGGTTTTGAGCCGGGGAAAATTATGCCTTCCCGGGCCTTCTGTTCCGATGAAAATCAGGGCTTTCCGATTATTCTGATCAGTAAGCATTTTGGCATTTTCCCATTCAATCATGGCCAGGTGGGTGGCATAGTCGCCACCGATCGCCATGGTCCCCATGCCGAGCATGGTAAGGACATGGTCATGATCCAGGCCAGTCATGTGGGATATGATCCGGAAACCCAGGAGTTTGGCACTTATCGCCGAATGTGTACCGAGCACAGGGATATTTCCGCCAGTTGTGGGAAAATCGATCATGTACTGAGCTGGTATGAAGAAGAGTACCAGTTCGCCATTAATAATATTATGGTGGAGAAGGTCGGTGCCGATACCCATATCTTCATCGACAACCAGCTACTGGATAGCGAGCGCTGCGAAGGGCTGATTCTGGACCTGGACCGGTTGATCGAGTATGACAATAATCAGTTGCATCCCATCGACTCGCTCTGTACTTCCAAGAGTTTTAAATTAAAGGCCGAACTGGCGGATAAAATTCAGGTGACTGAGGAGCGACAGCCAATTGGTAAGGGCCTGCGCCCGGAATATTTTCATTTCAAGAGGAAGATACACGGCGATATTGAAGGATATGGACATCTGGACCGTAATTTACTGAATGTGATGCAGTGGGTGGTCAGCAGTGGCAGCCCCTTGCTGGTGGCGGCGATGATCAATACCCAGGTTGAATTCGACCGGGCCTACCGAACCATCGTCAAGGCGCCGGGTTACAGGAACAAACGCCTGGTCTTTATCGCCGGATTAAATATTGATATTTCACCTCGTGAGGGCGAACTGTTCCCCATCACCAAATTTGTACCCTGGGCCGCCTATATCCAGCTGCCTGATGGTACTCATAAAACTATAGAGCAGGAAGAGCTTTATAATTTACTCAGGGCCCAGAGTGAGGAGAATCCGGATGAAATTAAAATGGATGAAGCCATCCAGATTATGGAAGATGCACAGGAAGTGATTTTGAAAATGCCGGATTAAACTGTTAAGAATAAATACAAGATTTAGTCCGCAAATGCACGCAAATTAAAGCTTCCGCATCCTCGGTAACCGCTCCTGCGTTACTCTACCTCCTGCATCCATGCAGTCGTGCTCACGCCCCTTACCTGCGTCCATGCAGGCAACGCTAATGTTTTATTTGTGCGCCTACGGCGCACAACACACAGATGCTTTGTTTTTATTTGCGTTCATTCGCGTTGATTTGCGGATTCCAGTTTTTATCTTTTTGATTGATGACTTCAGGTTATTGTGAGTCATCCAGCCCAGACTTATGTGCTCTATTCCAGCACTTCCATCGCCATGCCGACAGCCAGCTCGCCCGTACCATCGGCAATGACATTCTGGCCAAAATACACTCTGTTGTCTCGTTTGCGGTACTGACTAAGGGTGTAGAGGGGTTCTTTGCCTTTTTCGCCAGTGTCTGGATCTATGCTGGGGATAACGCAACGACTGCAGGGTTTGACCAGGCGGAAGGTCATATCACCAATCCGTATATGCTTCCATTGGTCTTCCTCGAAGGCTTCACTGCCAGAGATCACCAGATTCGGGCGAAAGCGTGACATGCTTACCGGGGTATCCAGTCGACGGTTCAGATCATCCAGTGAGGCCTGGGAAATGAGCAGGAAGGGAAAGCCATCGCTAAAAGCGGTTGTGTCATTGGGTTGCGCGTAACGTTGATCCAGCTGCCGTACTTCATCATCGGGGAAATAGCTCAGTCGGCAGTCGATGGCCAGAAATTCAGACAACCACTGTGCGGCCTGATCCCCGGCATCATAAGCGTTGCATACATCATTCCAGACCTGGACTTTACGGGCGTTTGCCAAGTCGGCAGTGGTTATTTGTATATCATCCCGGCCAGGTGCAGACAGATGTATGCCCTGGGGCGTGACTCGAGGCTGGATCAGGCCCATTCGAGCCAGTTTGCGCTGGGTCAGCATCTTGCCCTGGCTATCCACCAGCATCCAGCGGCGATCATTCTGCAAGCCAAAGCCATCGACGATAGATTGATCGAGTGAGATACCCGCGAGGGATTTCACGGGATAAATGTTGAGTTCACTGAGTTCCATATGAGACGGAATAGGTTAATGATAGTTATGGTCGGATATTATTTACAGCTATCCAGCAGTTGACGCATTGTAGCTAAACCTTTGGATCGGGCCAACTCGATATTACGCTCAGGTATCAATTCGGGGTCCGGGTAGTGTTGCAGGGCCTGTTCAATGCTGGTTTCACGGATCAGGTGTAGCATGGGGTAGGGTGAGCGGTTAGTGAAATTGGCCGGGTCCTGGTCTGTTTCACCTTCAAAGCAATAGTCCGGATGGAAGCTGGCCAGCTGATAAATGCCCTGGTAGCCCTGGTCGGCCATCAGGGCATTGGCCTGATCCACAAAATCCAGGAAACTGTAAAAATCTGCGAGAGCATTTTGAAACACCAGTAGACTGGTTTCAATGTTCTCATCTCTATCCAGCAAGATACATTCATCGATGAGTGCTTGCAGGCCGTTGTCCAGCCTGTTGGCATCAATCATGGCATAGCGAATGGTACCCCGATCAAATTCGCGTTTGGCAAAGGGGCAGAAGTTAAGCCCGATAACCACTTTTTTTATCCAGCATTGAGTTTGTTCAATGACATCAGAAGTAGTTTGTATATTGTGAGAAGGCATGGCTGAATTTAAGTTTAAATTTACTCTGGAATTATTCTATATCTATATTAAGATATAGAATAGTTTTGGGGGGAATAAACATGAAAATTGGTGAAGCCGCAAAAGCTCTGGACACGTCAATTCAGACCCTGAGGTTATATGAGAACAATGGACTGATCAAGTCTCGTAGAACACCCAACGGTACCCGATATTATAATGAAGAAGAACTGAGTCGATTGAAAGCGATACGTTCATTTAATGAACTGGGAGTGCATTATCACGAGCTGAAGAAACTGGCGAGTGTCCGACTCAATAGCCAGACCGGGCATCAGGCCAGTGAGCAGCTTAGATCACAGCTGCGGCAGTTCCAGCAACAATTTCTGGATATGCAAAAAATGCTTATGCTTAACCTGCAGGAGATAGATAAAAGCCTGTCATTGCTTGAGCAGTGTTCAGGGTGCAGAAAATCGCCGCGACGAAAAATATGTGAACGTTGTGATGTGAGTCAAGGCATAGAGCAGGTTGATTTACTGCAGCTGATATGGGACCAGAAAGACGGTTATTTATAAACCGGGGTACAGGATACGAGCTGACAGTTGCTTAGTTTCGCACAACCAGAAGCAGTTGTTTGTTAATATAAAAGTTATTGTCCGCAAATGAAAGCTTCCGCATCCTCGGTAACCGCTCCTGCGTTACTCTACCTCCTGCATCCATGCCGTCGTGCTCACGCCCCTTACCTGCGTCCATGCAGGCAACGCAAATACACGCTAATGTTTTATTTGTGCGCCTACGGCGCACAACACAGAGATGATTTTGTTTTTATTTGCGTTTATTAGCGTTCATTTGCGGACTAAATATTTT
>JBLYYN010000001.1:0-21479 GCA_048550535.1 Gammaproteobacteria bacterium | reverse complement strand
GGAACGGAGACCGAGAACAATGCCTGGACGATGTTCATGGAAGAACAAGTGTCTCGTGAGGGCATGGATAGCCCGAAAAGACTCAATTGTCGAGAAAGCTGAAACTGAACAAATTAGTATATCGAACATTTCAGATCCCACATTTCGTTCGGGATAACAGTTTAGCCGAATTATTCAGAGGCTCCCTAAGTAAACAGATACTGCGTCAGCTGTTCAATCGGCTGATCCGAAGACAAACAACTAAGATACTCATCAAAGGTATCCGGCAATTTCAAATCCTGCATAAACCACTGGCGCTCATCCGGCTGTTTATGGTTTTCGACAAAAGCGGCTGCCTGCGGCGGTACCGTCACGGTGAACTGATCAGGTCCTAAATGCAAACCCTCTCCTGTTACTTTCATATGCGCTTCCTTGCGCGTCCATACCTGATAAAATGCCTGCTCCTGTTGTGTCTCTGGCAGGCTGAAGATTGCGGATTGTTCTGTATTGGTAAAAAAACGATGGATGATTTTTTTCCATTCGTGTTTTCGATTCATAAATTCAATGTCTATGCCCAGAGCCTGGCTGTTAGCTACTGCCAGAATGGCCAGGTTATGCGAGTGGCTGAGGTTGAACTGAATACCCGGTTCATGGGCAGCCTGTTTGAGGGAAGGCTTGCCTCTGTGTGCCCTGACAAATTGCAGTGACTGTGCCGGACGTTGTAAATAAAGCGATAGCACCGTGCGCATAAATCCGTGAGCAGCGATCAAGCGTTTGCGGTGGATGAAATTGATCAGCCGTTCGCTGCGATCTTTTTCCTCTGCGGATAACAGGGGGTAAAACTGTTCGATGCGGGGTTGCGAAATATTCATATGGAATAACCAGACATCCACATCGCCAGCTTTCAATTGTGGATTTAACTCCGGGTTGAGCCAGTTGATCAAAGCTGTGATTCCTTATGCAGCAGCTGATAGAGCAGGGGGATCAGGAACAGTGAAACCAGCATGGAAAAGCTCAGGCCAAATACGATCACCGTGGCCATGGGACGTAGCATTTCCGAACCTTCGCCCAGACCTATGGCCAGTGGCAACATACCCATGACGGTGGTCAGGCTGGTCATCAGTATGGGGCGTAGTCTGAGCCGGGCGGCTTCGATAATGGCCTCCAGTTTCTGCACGCCGGTTTCACGTAAAATTTCGATCTGTTCCACCAGTACGATCGCATTGTTTACCACGATGCCGGCCAGCATGATAATGCCAATCTTGGCCGGCATGGTCAGTTGTTGTTCCAGTATCAGTTCAACACCCAGGGTTACTCCGATCAGGGCAAAGGGCACCGAGAGAATAATAACCACCGGATTACGCAGGGATTCGTATTGTACTGCCATCACCACAAACACCAGGAACAGGGCCAGACCTATCAGGATATAGCCGGTGGATTCACCTTCTCGGATGGCATCCAGTGAGCCGCCATCATACAGGCTGTAACCTTCTGGTAAATGCAGAGACTGCAGGCGCTGAAAAGCCTGTTGCATGATTTCCTGCAGATTGCCGCCTTCGGCCAGAGAGCCGGATACTTCCACGATGCGGCGCTGGTTGTCTCTTTTAATAGTGCTGGGGGTGGGCATTATCTGGATGCTGGCCACATCCCGCAGGCGGATGGTCGTGCCCTGGTCTACGGCCACAATGATATTTTGAATGTCCTGGCTGGAACGGGTGAGCTGTTTATCCAGACGCAGGCGGATGTCATATTCTCGATCACCGTCGATGAAATCCGACACTATAAGCCCGTTTAAGGCAATGCTCAGGGCCCTGCCGATATCATCCACATGAACACCCAGGTCGGCAGCCCGTTCCCGATCCACATTGAGTACCAGTTCTTCGATCTGTTCTTCATAACTGTGTTCCAGATTGCTGATACCGGGTATGTCTTGAATGCGCTGGATGATTTGTTCGCCGGTTTCCACCAGGGTATCTATGTCCGGACCCTGTACTCGAATACTAATATCGTCATCACCATGGCCAAGATGTACTCCACGCACGCCTTTTACCCGCATGCGGATTTTATAACCGGTGAGTGACAGTTTATCGATCTGTGGCTGAATTTTTTTCAACCAGGCTTTGCTGCTGATGTTGCGTTGGTACATGGGTTTAAGCTGGAGATTGATGGAGCCGCGATTGCTGCGTTCGTATTCGGAACGGCCAAACACCGAACCGCCGGAGATGACAAAGGTGGTGAGTACTTCCGGTTGCGCCATGAATAATTGTTCCAGCTGGGTCAGGGCTGCATCCAGCTGTTCCAGACGGGTACCGGCTTCTGCGGTAATACCGACGGAAATCCGGCCCTCATCCATGGTAGGAAAGAAATCCTGACGCGCATGGTAGAGGGCATAAAAACTGTAGATCAGCAGGGGCAGTAGAATAATAAACATCAGCCAGGGGAGCTGCATCAGCTTTTTCAGTGCACCGACATAAACTTTTTGTAGGCCCTTAAGCCAGCGATGAAAACCCTGATCTGAAACCGCTTGAGGCCGGATACGTGCGCCTAATGTGGGTACCAGGGTCAGGGCCACCAGCAGCGAGGCTATAATTGCTGCTGACAGGGTAATGATCAGTTCGCTGAATAACAGGCCAACCAGGCCGCCAATGAACAGGAAAGGGATGACGGCCACCAGATTGGTGGTGGTGGAGGCGGTAATGGCGCTGGTGACTTCAGCGGAAGCATCGATGGCCGATTGCTCGGCCGGCTTATCGACATCGGTTTGCTGATGACGGGAGATGTTTTCCAGCATGACGATGGTGTTGTCCACCAGCAGACCTATGCCCAGGGCCAGACCGCCCAGGGACATAATGTTCAGGGTCAGTCCGGACACATTCATGATGGACAGGGTCACCAGTATGGCCAGGGGGATGGCGGTAGAGATGATGAGCGTGCGCCTGAGGTCGCCCAGGAACAGGTACACCACCAGCATCGCCAGCAGGGCTCCGGATAGTGCCGCCGTGGCTGCATTGCGCAATGAGTAACGGACATAGGTCGACTGGTCGTCCACCTTTTCCACAACAATATCCGCCGGTAACAGTTTCTGCGATTTGAACCATTGTAGTTTTTCCAGCACTCGGTCCACCACCGCCACGGTGTTGGCCTGGGGCTGTTTCTGGATGGATAGTTTTATGCCAGGCGTGCCATTGAGGCGAATACGTAACTTCTCATCTTCATGGCTATCTATGACCTGGGCGATGTCTCCCAGTCTCACCGCATTATCGATGTTGAGCCCACCGGCAGGAATCAATAGCAAATTGGATAGATCATCCACATCCTTGAAGCGGCCACGGGTACGGGTACTGAACTGGCGGTTATCCATGTACAGAGTGCCGCTGGCGACATCGATGTTTTCCCTTTGCAAAATATCGATGAGCTGGCTGAACTCAAAACCGGTGGCCGCCAGTTTTTCCTGATCTACGATAATCTGAACTTCACGTACCAGACCCCCACCCACTTCCGCGGCGGCTACCCCTTCGATATTGAGGAACCATCGGGCAAACTCATAATCTACCCAGCTGCGCAGCTCTACCGGGTCCCGGGTATTGGAGCTGACGCTGAGTTCCAGTACTGGAATTTGTGCCGGGTCTCGCTTGTAAATGGTGGGTGGATCGATGGTGTCAGGCAAAAAGCGCTTGGCCCGGTCCAGTCGAGTACTGGCTTCCCTCAGGGCGATGTCTATGTCCATGCCATAGGGAAAGCTGAGGCTGACCGAGCTGCGGCCTTCCGAGGTGTCGGATTGCACAGCAATAGCACCTTCGGTGATAGCCAGCTGTTCCTCCAGCTGGCGGGTGATCTTGTCTTCCATAATGCGGGCGGGCACACCGCTATCCACGATGCGTACCCGGATTTCCGGGTAGATCAGTTTCGGCAACAGATCGATGATCAGGCGATCGAAGGAAAACAGCCCCAGCACCACGATAGTCAGCGCCAGCATGCTGACAGCTACCGGTCTTCTAATCGACCAGGCCGCGAGGCCACCGCTTCTGAATCGTCGCTTCATTTGTTTTCACTAACCGCCTGGTTATGTTTCAGACCGAAGAAACCCTGGATAACAATGTGATCGCCCAGGCTGATGCCCTCCAGCACTTCGATACTCTGGTCACTTTGTACACCGGTGTGTATGACGGTTTTCATGGCCTTGTTGTCTACCACCCGGAATACATAGGCCCCGTCCTTGTCGTGGCGTATCCCATCAAACGGAATCATCATGCGTTCTGCGGTCTGGGTATTCAGGCCGATTCTGCACAACTGGCCAGGCAGGGCGCCTTCTGGCACCGGCGACAATTCCACTTCAATAATTCCGCGTCGGGTATTGGCATCGATGGTGGGGTGGCTGCGAATCACCCGGCCGGAATATAGGGCATCACCCAGGGCATCGATCTTGATGGTGACCGGGTCGTTGTTTTTGATCAGGGGTAGCAGCAGTTCCGAAACATGAACCCGGGCTTTTAAGCTGCTGGTGTCGATCAGGCTGAGTATGTGACTGTGTACCGGCACCACATCGCCAGGTTCCACCAGGCGTTCACTGATGATACCGTCAAAGGGGGCCAGAATACGGGTGTGGGAGAGTCGGGTCTGCTGGTGATTGAGTTCGGCCTGGGCGATGTCCACGGCTGTTTTGGCCTTGGCCAGTTCATCTTCCGATGCCAGCTTTCTTGGCAGCAGGTTTTTAAGCCGATCTAAATTCAGTTTGGCCTGTTTGAGGACAGCGCTGGTTTTGTTCAGTTCGGCGCGAATTATGGCGTCATCCAGGGAAGCGAGCAGGGCATCTTTGGAAACCCGGTCAGCTTCATAGAACGGCAGGCTGGTTAACAGGCCTTCTTCCTGGTTGAATATTTGCACCTTGCGTTGTGCGGTGAGCGTGCCCGGTAATATTTTCTTGATGCTCACCTGTTGATTTTGTACTTCAACCGTCATTACTTTATGTGCCACCAGGGGTTTCTGCTTTTTAGCGCTCGGGTCATCGCTGCAGGCGGTAATAATAAAAAAAGTAAGGATTACCCCGAGTACTTTGTATTTATTATGGCTACACATAAATGGGTTTCATCTCAAATTCGATTTGCCTATTATTTCATAAACTCTGTTGAAAAGATCGACTTGAATTATACTTTAGCGAGTTTTCAGCAACACGCGACTCATCATCATAATGTATATAAATGTCCGTCCCACGGAAGCACCTCATACCGAGCGTAATGATCGGCAGAATATCAAACGAATGTTGCCTTTTCTCTGGAGTTATCGAGGTCGGGTGTTATTTGCACTGGTGTCGCTGATGCTGGCCAAGCTGGCCACCGTCGGTGTGCCACTGGTGTTAAAGCAGATTGTGGATAATCTGGAGTTGATGTTGAAACAGCCAGCACAACTGGCCATGGCTTTACCGGTGGGTCTGTTGCTGGGTTATGGTGCACTACGCCTGTTCAATGTGCTGTTTAATGAATTGCGCGATGCGGTATTCTCCCGGGTGAGATACCGGGCCATGCGCGATATTTCCACCATGGTGGTGAAACATCTTTATGATCTGTCATTAAAATTTCACCTGGATCGGCGCACCGGGGGGATTTCCCGTGACCTGGATCGGGGTGCCCGCAGCCTGTCGTCGATATTGAATTATTTAACTTTCAATATCATTCCCACCATTGCCGAGTTCTTTCTGGTGGCGATTATTCTGTTTACCCAGTATGAATCCAGTATTGCACTGATCACTTTTGCCACGGTAGCGGTTTACATCGCATACACCATGGCGGTCACCGAATGGCGCATGCATTTTCGCCACGAAATGAATGCTCTGGATTCCAGGGCCAATGCCCAGGCGGTGGATGGGCTGATTAATTACGAAACGGTAAAATATTTCAGCAATGAAAGCTATGAATTGCAACGTTATAACGAAACCCTGCAGGGCTGGGAGAATGCCGCGGTGAATAGCACCAGTTCCATGGCCTTGCTAAACTTTGGCCAGGGCTCCATCATTGCC
This sequence comes from Gammaproteobacteria bacterium, assembly GCA_048550535.1. Taxonomy (GTDB): domain Bacteria; phylum Pseudomonadota; class Gammaproteobacteria; order SZUA-229; family SZUA-229; genus CBDULX01. Next base: position 15,487 of record JBLYYN010000001.1, on the reverse strand, counting down.
GTAGGTGTTACCCTGATCATGATGGTGACATCCCAGGGTGTGCTGGATGGTGAAATGACCCTGGGCGACCTGGTATTGGTGAATACCATGATGTTGCAGTTGTTTATACCACTGGGTTTTCTCGGCATCATTTATCGTTCCATGAAACACGCCCTGGCCGATATGGACCTGATGTTCAAACTGCTGGATAACACGCCTGAAATACAGGATGCAGACCAGGTGTCTGAGCTGGTGGTCAAGGACGCCAGCGTTAAATTTGACCGGGTTAATTTTGCCTATAATTCGCAGCGGCAAATATTGCATGATGTGAGTTTCGAAATTCCCAGTGGCCAGAAACTGGCGGTGGTGGGGCCATCCGGCGCAGGCAAATCCACCCTGGCCCGATTACTGTTTCGCTTTTACGATGTTACGGATGGTAGTATTACCATCGATAATCAGGATATACGTGAGGTCAGCCAGCTGAGTCTCAGGAAAAATATCGGTATCGTGCCCCAGGATACCGTGCTGTTCAATGACACGATTTTCCATAATATACAGTATGCCCGCCCGGGTGCTTCGGAGGGCGAGGTGCGGCGAGCAGCTCAGCTGGCGAACATTCATGAATTCATCGAGAGTCTGCCGCAGGCTTACGACACCATCGTGGGTGAGCGTGGCCTGAAACTGTCCGGGGGTGAGAAACAGCGAGTGGCCATAGCCCGGGTGATCCTGAAAAATCCACGCATACTAATTTTCGATGAGGCTACCTCGTCACTGGATTCCCATTCCGAACAGATCATTCTGTCAGCCTTGCGTGAAGTGGCCGAATCCCATACCACCCTGGTCATAGCCCATCGCTTATCCACCATTGTCGATGCCGATCGTATCCTGGTGATGCAACAGGGGCGGATTGTGGAGCAGGGCAGTCACAGTCAGCTATTGCAGCAGCAAGGGCTGTATGCCGAGTTGTGGAAAATTCAGCAGGAAGAGCGGGGGCAGATCACTTCCGATCCGATCTAGCCCTTAACAACAGCCAGAAACCCCAATCTACGGCCATTTCGGGCTAAATTTGCCTATCTGGTCTACACTTGATTAATAATGATAATAATAATGACAATTTAATTTTTGGGGGAATTAGAGTGAAAACCAACATAGCTGCGCTGGCTTTTATCTGCCTGTTAGTGGTTAACGCAAACCTGTCTGCTCAGACTGAGAACGATCTGGCTTTAATGGATGATGATGCATTATTGTTCCAGGACATTCCTTCTGTTTATTCTGCATCCAAGCATGAGCAGAAAGTCACCGAGGCACCGTCCTGGGTGAGCATTGTTACCGCCCGTGAAATCAGCCTTTATGGTTATCGAACCCTGTCGGATATATTAAATAGTCTGTCCGGCTTTTACATTAACTATGATCGCAATTACGGCTATCTGGGGGAAAGGGGATTCGGCCTGCCGGGTGATTATAATAGCCGGTTTCAGTTGCTCATCAATGGCCATAATGCGGGTGACAATATATTCAGTGCGGCCTATATCGACCATGCCATGCCTTTGAATGTGGATCTGATTGAACGCATTGAAGTGGTAAGAGGGCCCAGCTCATCCCTCTATGGCAGCAATGCTTTTTTTGGCGTGATCAATATCATCACCAAGTCCGGTCGTGATCTGCAAGCCGCACAAATCAATGCCAGTCTGGGCAGTCAGGGCAGCTGGGAAACCAGTGTGCAATATGGTGAACGTTTTAACAATGGCGCCGAAGTGCTGGTGTCCGGCAGTTATTACAGCAGCGATGGAAACACCTCTCTGTATTACCCTGAATTCGATAATCCCACCGATAATAACGGTATTGCGCAAGATGTCGATGGCGATCAGAGTGAGCAGGTGTTTGTGCAATACAGTTATGAAGATTTCAGCCTTAATTTCGTTCACTCCAGTCGAGAAAAAACCGTACCCACCGCTGCCTATGACTCGGTATTCAATGATCCAGGAAACCAGACCACGGATGACCGAGATTATCTGGATTTGAAATATCAGACCCTGCTGGACAATTATGCGGAGTTACTTGTTCGCATTTCTTATGATCAGTACACTTTTCTGGGGGATTATGTATATGATTATGGAGCCCCGGATGGCATTGTGGTCAACAGGGATGAAGCTTATGGTGATTCCTGGGGTACGGATATTCAGTATGGCTTACGTTTCGGCGAGAGTCATCATCTGATCGCCGGTGTGGATTATCAGAGTAACTTTCGTCAGGATCAGTCAAATTTTGATAGTAGCGGAGTTTATCTGGATGATCGACGTGATACCAGTCAGTTGGGCGTATATATACAGGATGAGTATCAGCTGAATGAATATTGGCTTATAAACTTTGGCTTGCGCTATGATGAATATTACAGTATCGACAGTTCCACTAATCCCCGCCTGGGTTTGATCTATCAGGTGGATAATACATCCAGTCTGAAATTACTATACGGTACAGCCTTTCGTGCGCCCAATGTCTATGAGCTTTATTACAATGATGGTGGCGATTCTCAAAAATCACCCGTTAGCCTGTTATCCGAGGACATAAGCAGTTACGAACTGGTGTATGAAACAAACACCAGTAAAGGCCTGCACTGGGTGGCATCGCTGTATCATAACCAGATCGAAAATTTAATTCTGCTGATGACAGATCCCGACGATGATTTACTGGTGTTCCAGAATGTGGCCGAAGCAGAGACCACGGGTGCTGATTTTGAAATATCCACACGACTCAACAATCAGCTGGAGATCACCGCATCTTTATCCACCCAGAAAACCAGGGATGTGGCCAGCGATATCGAGCTGGTGAATTCACCACGTAATATGGCTAAATGGCAGTTGAATATGCCGCTATCCGCAGAAGATATTCTGATGGGTTTCGAGCTTCAGTATCAGGATGAGCGGCGCACAGTGGCCGGTGATATGACCGATGCATTCATACTGGCCAATCTAAATATACTTGCCAAAGAACTGGCTCGGGGCTTGACCGTTTCAGCCACGGTGTACAACCTGTTTGATGAAGATTACTTCTTTCCCGCTTCAGAAGAGCATACACAGGACCAGATTATGCAGGATGGCCGATTATTTAGAGTTAAGGTCAATTATTTATTCTAGACTGAATTTTCATAATGAATAGATTGCTGTCATATATGATAAAAACTATGATTGTTCTGGTTTTGGCCGGAATGCTCACTTATACCTGGGCTTTTGCTGCGGAAAATATTCATATTGTCAGTAGCAGGAGTAATCAACAATTCTCGGAAACGATACTGGCGTTTAAACAGGCGGTATTGGAACAACGCAATGATATTCATTTCATAGAAACAGATCTTTCGAATAACGATACACAATCAAGTTCCGTCGATCTGGAGTTCTCCAAAACGGAGTTGATTTTTACCCTGGGTAGTCAGGCAACAAAGCTGGTGCTGTCGAAACAACAATCTGCACCGGTCGTATCAAGCCTTATACTGTCGGAAAATCTATTATCTCAATCCAGTCATGCCACGGGTATTGTTATGAGATACCCAATGTCGGTGCAGCTGCAATGGATAAAAAATGTGCTGCCGGATGTTAAGCGTGTTGGCATACTTTATTCACCGGACAAAAATTCACAATTGGTGGCAGAGGCAAAACTGCAGGCAGATAAAATGGCACTGAAGATAGTTGCCATAGCGGTGGATAATCCGCGTAATCTACCCGCCGCCCTGGATGAGATGTATCGACGATCAGATGTGCTGATGGCGATACCGGATACTGCTATTTATTCTGGAAAAACCCTTAAACAGGTCATGCTTTCATCATTTCGTAATCGAGTACCTCTGGTTGGTTTATCGAGGAACTGGGTAAAAGCCGGGGCCATTTATGCCATTGAGGGTGACTTTAAATCGATTGGTGTGCAGAGTGCGGAACTGGCCGAATCCATTATGCGCAATAAAAAAATGCCTGAAGGTGGTTTTTACTTTCCCAATGCTGTCAACCTGATCGTTAATGAAAAAACCATGCGTCATATGCGGCGCGATATCGATTCACATATTATTGATTCAGCAGCACATGTTTACAGGTAATCGATAATGATGACTAAACAGAAACTGACAGTTTCCACAAAAATTAATTTTCTGACAACCCTGTTGATTCTGTTGACCGCCAGTATGGTAGGTTTCTTTGTGGCTCAATATCAGCTGGAAACCAGTCGCGACAACCTGATCAAGCAAAGTAAAAAAATGTCCAGCATCATATCTCGTTTAAGTGTGTATGGCGTCTATATTGAAAATACCACGGCACTGGAAGATGCGCTGGCCAGTGTGCTGGATGAAGATGCCGTATATCTTTCGGTACATAATACAGAGGGTGAACTGTTATATCAGTCAATCAAGGAGCAGGGGTTTGCGTTGCCTGATGCTATTTTAAAGTTACAAACTCATCACGAACTCATCCAGTCGCTTGAAATAGGCAATGGTTTTAATAAGCAGCGTTATATTTTATTTATTCAGCCGGTGGTGGCGGAGGCAATGGATGATGTTTTAATTATGGAGTTTGATGATTTACATTCACATTCAAATGTCCAGGAAATAATTGGCGTTGTCAGATTGGTGGTGTCTGAAAAAAATCTACAGGATGAGGCCGCACACTCGATTTTTATTATTGCTCTGATTTCTACTCTGGTTGCTCTGGCTGGCGTATTCATGACTCTGTTGTTTAGTCGTCGCATAACCTCACCCCTGGTAAAACTGGCTGAAGCCGCTCAGGCCGTTGGCCATGGTAAATTCGATCAGAAAATTGAATTGAAATCATATGATGAAATAGGCATGTTGACCAAAAGCTTCAATTCCATGCTGGAAAAACTCCAAAATTACCGGAATCAGGTGGACCAGCACAGACAGAATCTGGAAGACAAAGTTAAAGAAAGAACATCTGAGCTTGAACAAGCTATGCATCAGGCTGATGCAGCGAATCAGGCAAAGTCCCAGTTTCTGGCGACTATGAGTCATGAAATTCGAACCCCTATGAATGGTATTCTAGGCATGACAGAGTTACTGCAAAATACCCAACTGAATGATAAGCAGAAATCATTTGCATCTACTCTTCATCAATCAGGTGAGATATTGCTTGAGTTAATTAATGAAATTCTTGATTTCTCTAAAATTGAAGCCAATAAACTTGAGCTTGAAGCTATTGATTTTAATGTTTCAGAGACAATAACAGAAGTCTGTGATCTGCTTTCTGGAAAAGCCAGGGAAAAAGGTTTGCAGCTTATATATAAATTACCTTCCAGGGAAGAGACTGAAGTTATCGGCGATCAAGTACGTTTGCGTCAGGTAATCATGAACCTTCTCGGTAATGCTATAAAATTCACTGAGCAGGGTGAAGTGCAGGTGACTCTTGATATTGAAAAATCCGGTCTTGAGTTTACTAAAATGCTGTTCACCGTAAAGGATACGGGAATAGGTATAGATTCCGATGCACAAAATCACATCTTTCATGTCTTCAAGCAGGCAAATGACGCCACCACTCGAAATTATGGTGGCACAGGTCTGGGGCTTGCAATAAGTCAGCGCATAGTACATTTAATGGGGGGGGATATATCGGTTAACAGTGAACCAGGACGTGGGGCCAGTTTTAGTTTTTCTATTACTTTCAATCGATCACATCGCATACATAAGACCTCGATATTCAGTGGCAGTCAGTTTTCCGGTATGCGTGCGATTATTGTCGGTAGCCTGGTTAACCCGGCATCAATTCGTGTGCCGTTTGATCTGTGGGGCGTACATGCTATTTATACAGATCAGGCTTTGCAGGCACTCGATATGATTGCCAGTGCCAGTAGTGTAAATAAACCTTACGATATGATCATTCTCAGTCCTGAGCTGGATGACATGCCCTGGGAAGACTTTGTTTCTATATGTACACAGGCCATTGATAAAAATAGTATCCCCCTGGTTTTACTAGGTGAACTATTCGATGCTAAACAACAGGACATGTTAACTGAGCTGTCAATGCTGCAACTGGGTATGCCAATATTGCGATCCGAGTTATTTAATGTTCTGCATGAAATACTAATTTTACGACAGGAAATAGGTAAAGTTTCCAATAGTGAGCTGGGGAGCAGGTTATTCCATCAGTTCCATGCTGATGTTCTGCTGGTTGAAGATAACCAGATTAATCAGGAAGTGTCTTCAAATATGCTGGACCTTTTCGGGTGTCGGGTTGATATGGCCAACGATGGTCAACAATGTCTGGATAAATTAAATGACAGGAATTACGACCTGATATTGATGGATTGTCAGATGCCGATTATGGATGGCTATGAGGCGACTCGAAGAATCAGGGCAATGGAATATGGCACAGATAATCATATTCCGGTTATCGCGGTCACGGCTAATGCCATGGCGAATGATCGAAAAGTTTGCCTGAATGCAGGTATGGATGGTTTTCTTTCAAAGCCATTCGATATGGATGGGCTTGATGAAATATTAATGAACTGGTTGTCGGATAAACAGATAACAGACTCGACCCCTGTGCCTGTCGAAACTACTCAACAATACGACCCTGCTAAAGTAACACAGGTGTTGATTGTGGAAGATAATATTCTTATGCAATCTATGATCAGGGAAATTCTGGAACAGCATAACTGCCAGGCTGATCTTGCAGGTGATGGTAAACAGGGTGTGGAAAAAGCCAGGGTGAATGATTATTCCCTTATTCTGATGGATTGCGAAATGCCAGTGATGAATGGCATTGAGGCGGTGCAAAAGATCCGTGAATATGAACAGAGTAGCGGCAAACATACCCCAATTGTGGCTATTACCGGCAATGAACAGCAAGCTGATCGCGAATATTGTCTGAATGCGGGCATGGATGACTACATTATAAAGCCTTTTCGACGTGAGCAAATTATACAGGCCTTGAATAAATGGGCGGTCAACCGGTTAGAGGACAGGACTGTGGTCGATGATGGGGCAGCCAGTATTGACGATGTGCTATCCATGGAAGAGCTGGATAAAATCAGCAGAATGCAGCGTCCTGGGCGTGAAAATCTTTTATTGAAAGTGATAGGACTGTACCAGGATAATGCCCCACAATTACTGGAACAAATCCAAAGCTGTTATGCAGGCAATGATGTTGCTGGTTTGAAGAGGGCGTCCCATACTCTTAAATCAAGCAGCGCACAAATTGGAGCCCTGGCTTTTTCTCAGCAATGTAAGGTTATTGAACTAAAAGCCAGCAGTAATGACCTGACTGGCGTCGATAGGGATATCAAGGCAGTGGTTGATGATTTGCAAAAAGTTATCCATGCCCTGGATAGGCTGGCAGCGACCCTCTAAATCATGGAATTATTCGAAATAATTGCCATACTTAATCAGAGAATACAATTTTTGTGTATTGATATCGATGAGCCTGAAGTGGCATATTAGTGAGTAATACTAAAGACAATCATTCGCCAATAAAGCTGACAGATGAAGCTGTTAATCCGCTTGTGCTGATCATCGATGATGATTCTGCCATTCGTTTGTTATGTACTGAGGCGCTGGAGTCTGCTGGATTTAATACCGCAGCATGTAGTGATGCTGAATCGGCTCAGATTATGATTCAGGATTTAAAACCTGATGCGCTGCTGCTCGATGTCATCATGCCGGGCATGGATGGCTTTGAGTTGTGCGCCAGGCTCAGACAGCAGTCCTTTACTCAATATCTTCCCATTCTTATCATGACCGGCCTTGAAAATGTCGAATCAATCGATAAGGCCTATGAAGTTGGGGCTACAGATTTTATTACCAAGCCTATTAACTGGGGTGTTTTGTCACACAGAGTGCGCTATATCTATCGTTCCTGTCAGACTATGAAAGATTTACGAGACAGTGAGTTTCGGCTGGCAGAGGCACAAAGGCTGGCACATCTGGGTAACTGGGAGTGGGACCTGGAAACGAATGACATGCACTGGTCTGACGAAGTATTTAATATCTTTGGACTTGACGCGGAGACTACAGCCGTCCATTTTGACCGTTTCATGCAATCCATTCACCCAGATGACCGCAGTACTATTATCCAGGAAGTGGATGACTCAGTGCAGGCTCACCTGCCATACCATAGTGAACACAGGGTCGTCCAGCCGGATGGTACCGAGAGGGTGGTGGTGGAAACAGCCAGGGTCTGGTACAGGGATGATAAGGCTGTGCGCATTCAGGGTACTGTGCAGGATGTTACTGAGCGGAAACGTGCCGAAGAAAAAATTAGAAGCCTGGCTTATTACGATAGCTTGACCGGGTTACCTAACCGAGCCATGTTTCGTGAACATGCACAACTGGTCATGGATCTGAGCAGGCGCCGAAAGCAGCAACTTGTTTTATTGCATATTGGCCTGGATCGATTCAAACGCATTAATGATACTTTGGGGCATGCTGCCGGGGACAGTGTATTGAAGCAAATGGCTCAACGCATCTGCAACTGTGTGCGAGGCTCGGATGTGGTTGCGAGTTTTATTGAGCCAAGAGTTGATGATAACCTGATTTCCAGGTTTGGTGATGATGAATTTATTGTATTACTGACTCAAATTGAGGACATCAAACAGGCAGGGGCGGTGGTTAAGCGGTTGCTGAACAGGATAGCTGAGATAGTTTTAATTGATGAGGAAGAAATGTTTATTACCGCTAGCATTGGCATAGCCAGTTATCCATCGGATGGTGATAATGTCGATAGCCTGATGAAGAATGCCGATACAGCACTGTCTTATAGCAAAAAAGAGGGATCGAATCATTTCAAATGGTATGACCGTCAGATGCATAATCAGGCGCTGGAGTTTTTGTCCATGGAGGCACGACTTAACAAGGCCATTGAAATGGAGGAGCTGGAATTGTATTACCAGCCACAGGTCGATGCGGTCACCGGTCAGCTGGTCGGCGTAGAGGCCCTGCTAAGATGGAATGATCCGGTGATGGGCGTGATTGCACCGCTGCAGTTTATACCTCTGGCAGAAGAAACCGGATTGATTGTACCTATAGGCGACTGGGTATTCGAAGCTGCCTGTAAACAGAGTAAGGCCTGGCAGCAACAGGGGCTGGATCCGATTCGTATTGCGGTCAATTTATCTGCCCGCCAGTTCAAGCAGTTTAATTTATTTAATAACATCCAGTCTACGATCAGTCGTTATGGGGTTTCAGCCGAGTTGCTGGAGTTTGAATTAACGGAAAGTATCATCATGCAGGATGTTAAAGAGAGTGCACAAATACTTAATCATTTAAAAGGCCTTGGGCTGAGTCTGGCGGTGGATGATTTTGGAACAGGGTATTCTTCACTCAGTTACCTGAGACGTTTCCCACTGGATTTCCTCAAAATTGATCGGAGTTTTGTCAAAGATATAACGCTAGATGAGGGTGATGCCGCCATTGCTCGAGCGATTATTTCTCTGGCTCAGAGTCTGAACCTGAAAGTGGTGGCGGAAGGAGTGGAAACTCTTGAACAACTAAAGTTTATGCAGCAACACCGCTGTGATTATATACAGGGTTTTTATTATAGTAAGCCGATTCCTGCCGATGAAATACCGAATTTCATCAAAAGCTTAAAATAAGCCGCTGACGACGTCTGTTGTTTTTTCTTATGCCCTATTGATTCAACACAATCCAATCTGCGCATGCCTTCACTTAGGGCTTGAAGCGGGCACATTAGTCGGTCATAATAAATAACTGACCAGTCAGTAATATATTATGGTATTTTACAATCACCAAAAAGACCAGCCCTGCCGCTGGCGCCGTCGTAAAGATGCCCGCCCTGAAGAAATTCTGGATGCGGCCCTGAGCCTGTTCACCGAAAAAGGTTTTGCCGCCACACGGATGAATGATGTAGCCAAACTGGCAGGCATATCCAAAGGTACTCTTTACCTTTATTTCGAGAGTAAAGAGGCGATATTTTACGAGGTGATCCATGAGATGGTTACCCCTAAGATTGCAAGGATCGAACAATTGGCTGAGCAACATGAAGGCCCCATGATTGAATTACTCACGTTATTGATAATGACCTGGTGGAACCAGGTGGCAAAAACTAAACTGTCCGCCATACCCAAACTGATGGTGTCCGAATGTGGTAATTTCCCGGAACTGGGGGAGTTTTTTGTGGAGACCGTGGTGAAACGTGCACGAGGTGTTTTTGTCAGGGTTATCCGCCAGGGCGTAGAACAAAATGAATTTATTCGACAGGATCCTGAAACCCTGGCCCGTCTGGTTATGGCACCCATAGTACAGGGTACCATCTGGAGTCATTCATTAAAGCAGTTCGATGATGACCAGGACATGGACGAATACATGGCGATGCATATACAACTGATACAAAAATCACTGGTTAAACATAAAGGTTGTGAGTATGAAGATGCTGATTAAGGCAGTGGTCACGGCGATTATCACCATGAGCCTGGCCATCAATGCCCAGGCTGAAAAATTAACCCTGGAACAGGTACTGCAAAAGGTGGTGGATCATTACCCCAGTTTTAAAGTAGCTGCCATCCAGCTTGAGCGGGCGCGTCAGGAAACTAAAAAGGTTGAAAGCCAGTTAGGCTGGCAGCTGGGGTCACAGGCGGGCTATAACCGGGATATGTCTCTGTTCGGGATATTTTCCGATAATCTGAGCCTGTCCGGCAACCTGGACAGGCAGCTCACTTCCGGTGATCGTATTTCCATCTCCGCTGCCATCAGTCAGGACGATGCCGAGAATTCGTTTGGGTCCTTACCCAATCCCTCCACATCCACCGATCTGGATCTGAATTATCGTATGCCACTGGCCAAAGGTTCCGATAATCCGGATTACAGCCAGGGGCTGGAACTGGCAGCAGCAGGCGTAGTGCTGGCCGAGGCCCAAAAACAGGCCCAGTACGACCAGATGGCCAGTCAAATTATAGAGCTTCATCTGGCGGCTGCAGCAACACGAGTTCGGCTGGAGAATGTACAACAATCCATCCAGCGCAGCCTCCGATTACAGGCTTATATCAAAGACCGATATAAGCTGGGGGTCGCTGAAGAGACGGACCTGTTACAGGTGGATGCTCAGTTGCGCAGCTTCCAGGCGGAGCACCGTTCACTGGAAATGGCCTGGCAGCAACAGCTTATATCCATGAATCGTCTGATGGGGCGGCCCTGGGATGAGTCATTCGAACCTGTCATTACTACACAGGCAATGGACATAGATGTGAAAATTGATCAGATGCTGGAACAGGTCAATCAGCACAGCCCGGCATTAAAGAGCTCCCTGGGCCGATTACAGCAAGCGGACAGTGTCATCACCAGCAGTCGTGATGCACGCAAGGATCAAATGGATCTGGTGATGTTTATTGGGCAAAAATCACTTTCTGGTGACGTGATCGCGGGGGATTTTGATGAATCGGGTACGGTGGGTGGTGTGCGTTTAGAATTTGCTCATGGTATGGATAAAAGCGGCTTTGATGCGGCTATATATCAGGCCCAGCTGGATCGTAATGCTGCCCTGGAAGAACAGAAGCAGGCGCTTGAAGATTTGCAATATGAGTTATCCAGTCTACTGGCAGAAATCGGTGCCGGAAAAACAGCACTGGCGGCTTTCAGAAAAAGCGTCAGCAGCGAGCAGGCAAAACTAAACGAAGCTATTGAGCGTTACCGCAGCGGGCGTACTGATACCGATCAGTTGATTCTATTTGAATCGCAACTGGCGGGCGCCGAACTGGCGCTTGAGTTACAGCGCATTGAACTGGCACGACGTTATAACAAGCTCGGTTTGTTGAGGGGGTTGCTATGGAGCGACGTACGACTGGCTGATTATCAGCCTGAAAACGGAGAACAACCATGAAGGCAATGATACGGTTTCTGGTGGAACGTCCCCTGGTGATCAATCTGATCTCGGTGTTTTTACTGGCACTGGGTGTTTTCACCATGATCGAGATAAACCGGGAGGCTTTTCCCAATGTTAATCTGGATGTTATCCGCATCGATGCGGTTTATCCCGGCGCTTCACCCAAGGAAGTGGAGCAGCTGATTATCACGCCTATTGAGCAGGAACTGCGGGCGCTAAACGGCATAGATAAAATGATTTCCATGTCGTTTCCGGCATCCGGTCGTATTACCCTGGAAGTAGACCCGGACTCCACTAATCGGGCGCGCCTGTCCAGCGAAATTTCCCTGGCCATTGATCGAGCCACACTGCCGACTGATTTACCCAATGAGCCTGTAGTAACGGAAGTCGATGGTTCGGTGTTCCCGGTGATCCGGCTCGCCATATCGGCACCCATAAATGAGCTGCAATTGAAGCGTTTGGGGGATGATGTAAAGGATGATCTGCTCAACATAGATGGTGTGGCTCGGGTATTAATACAGGGGGATCGCAAGGCCGAGATCCGGATTGTTGCGGACCAGGCGCGTATGCAGCAACAACGGGTGTCGGTGGGAGAAATAGCCAATGCCCTGCGTAACTGGAATCTAAATGCGCCGGGTGGCGATATCGATACACCGGATGGTCAGAAAGCGGTGCGCATCGTAGGTGAATTCAGCAGCGCCAAGGATGCCGAAAATCTGGTCCTGCGTGCCAATGAACGGGGTAATGTGTTGAGGCTGGGGGATGTGGCCAGGGTGACGGAATCACTGGAAGAGCCGCATACGTTATATGATGTGTCCGGTGAGTCCGCCCTGTCGATTCTGGTGCTAAAAAAATCCGATGCCGACATTATCGACACCGTGGATGAAATCAAGAAATACCTCGAAACCATTCCCGAGCGTTATGGTGAAGCGGTGGAAGTGAGTACCTTTCAGGACTTTTCACGGTTTGCCCGCATGCGACTGGGAGTGCTCACCAATAATGGCAAGGTGGGTTTAATACTGGTGTTTGTGTCACTACTGCTGTTCCTGCGTTTTTCAGTGGCCATGACCACCACCTGGGGTCTGCCCATTATCTTCATGTCCGGCCTGTTCGTGCTCTTTCTGTCCGGTACCACTTTGAACCTGGTGTCCATGATGGGCTTCATTATGGTGCTGGGTATGGTGGTGGATGATGCCATTATTATTGGGGAAAATATTACCTATCATATGGAGCAGGGTATGAAGCCCAATGATGCAGCCGTGATGGGAGCCCAGGAGCTGATCGGTCCGGTCACCACCACCATCCTCACGACCATCGCCGCATTCCTGCCGATGATGTTCATGACCGGTATTATTGGTAAATTTATCATCGCCATACCCATAGTGGTCATAACTTTGCTTGTATTGTCCTGGCTGGAGTCCTTTCTCATATTGCCCAGTCATGTGGCTCATGTGACCAATCCCAACAAGCATCCCAAGGAGCGAGCCTGGTTGGTGGCCCTGGAAAATGGCTATAGCTGGGTGCTGGAAAAAGCCGTGCACTTCCGCTGGTGGACCGTGGGTCTATCTTTTGGCCTGCTGATTGCCGTTATCGTAATGGCTAAAGCCACTATGTCTTTCCAGTTGTTCCCACCCGTAGGGGTGGATGAATACATTATCCGAGTGATTGCACCCGCAGGCACCAACCTGCAAACCATGCGGCAGAACCTGCGTGATGTGGATAAGGTCATGCGGGAACATATCGAAACCCAGTATGTAGATGCAACCCTGCTCACCAACGGCGATATCTCGGTGGATGATAACGATCCCTTAACCCAGAGGGGTAGCCGATATGGCCAGATTCGGGCGATATACCAGCCAGCCGTGAGTCGTCCCGAGCATGATGCACTGCAGGATATGCATAAACTCACCCGGGTATTGCCCGTCATGTTCCCTAAACTGGATATTGCCTTCACCGAAATTCGACCCGGACCACCACTGGGACGGGCCATGGAGGCGGAAATTTCCGGCTCCGATGATGCTGCCAACGATCAGGCTGCGCGCCAGTTGATGGAATTCCTCAAAACCGTGCCCGGCGTGACCACCATCGACAGTGGCCTGAAGAAGGGTGATGACGAACTGCATGTGGTACTGGATAAAGAACTCGCTACCTATGCCGGAGTGGACCTGGCCACAGCTTCCCAGCACATTCGTGCGGCCGTGGGTGGCCTTGTGGTATCCAGCCTGCGTTGGGGTACAGAAGAGGTGGATGTTACTATCCGTTTCCCGGAATCCGGTGAGAATGAACTGGAACAGTTAAAACAGATCGAGGTGCCCAATTCCCGTAAAGGGCTGGTGCCGCTATATAAAATTGCTCATTTCGAACAGCATTCCGGATTTACTACCATTCGTCATAAGGAAGGCATACGTATTGTGAATGTGGTGGCGGATATCGACTCGGATAAAATTACCAGTTTTGAGCTGAACAAACTGGTAAAGCAGAAAGAGTCGGAATGGCAAGGCGATACGCTGGGTAAGGTTAAAGTTAATTATGGCGGTGAACAGGAAAAAAACCAGGAGTCTTTTATCAGTCTGGTGGTAGCATTCCTGTTTGCCATGGTGGCCATCTTCTTTATCCTGGCTATTCAGTTCAACAATATGATTTACCCGATGATCGTCATGTTGGCGATCCCCTTCGGCGCCATTGGTATTATTATCAGTTTCTTCCTGCATGACCTGTTCTGGAAGCCCATGCCCTTATCCTTCTTCTCCATGCTGGGTATGGTGGCGCTTACCGGTGTGGTAGTAAACAGTTCATTGATACTGCTGGTATTTATCCAGCGAGCCAGACAGCAGGGCATGGCGGTGATAGATGCCATTGTCCAGGCTGGGCGCAGACGCTTGCGTGCGGTACTTCTGACAGCTACCACCACCGTGGTTGGTCTGTTACCCACCGCCTATGGCTGGGGTGGGCTGGATCCCTTCGTATCACCGATGGCCCTGGCCTTGTCCTGGGGGCTGATATTTGCTACGGGGATTACTCTGATTACCATTCCGGCGACCCTGGCGGTGGGGCATGATGTGAGGACTTTTGCCAGGTGGTTATTTCGGAAAAAATAAACGATAGTTAAAGGTTGCTGGTTAATGGTTAATGGTTAATGGTTAATGGTTAATAATGCGGGTTGTTCATTCATATTAAGCACGGGTAAAATTACAGTATGAGTGATTCTTCAAAGAAACATCTGGGTGGTGACCGGAGTTCGCCTTATCCGGTCAGTCGCCTGTCACCCCAGGTGGAGCTGGTGGATCTGGCGCGGCAGATTTCCACCGCCGATGCCATGATCAATACCCGGGTCAGTGCCAAGCTAAAAGTGATTGCCGATCAGATTCGTTTATTACAAACGGAAGCTCGGTCGGTACTTGAGTCGGCTCAGCAGGATCAGGAATTACATCGGGCCGAGTGTAACTTCAAACGTATTCCCGGTCGTATTTATCATCTTTATCGTAAAGCCACAGGCCGTAGTTATTTTTCCATGTTGTCTCCGGATGACTGGGGTGCGGCACCACCTCATGAATTTATTGATTCCTATAAACTTGAAAATGATCTGTCATGGACGCCGGTTGATCAGTTGCATCATCGGGATGATTCACGGGAGTTGATTGATCGGTTGTTATTGGAGAAGGGGTTTAGGGGTTAATTTTTGT